>CALLUO010000016.1 GCA_938010425.1 uncultured Elioraea sp. | reverse complement strand
CCGGCCCCTGTTTCGGCGATGATTCGCGTCCTGCCCATGCGGCGGGCGAGCAGGATCTGGCCGATGCAGTTGTTGATCTTGTGCGCGCCCGTGTGGTTGAGCTCGTCGCGCTTGAACCAGATTTGCGCCCCGCCGAGTTCGCGGCTGAGCCGTTCGGCGAACCAGAGGGGAGAGGGCCGACCGACATAGTGGGAAAGGAGGCGGCGGAATTCGGCCTGGAAGGCGGGGTCGGCCTTGGCTTCGTCGTACGCGCGCTCGACCTCGAGGATCAGCGGCATAAGGGTTTCGGCGACGTAACGGCCACCGAAGGGGCCGAAATGGCCTCGCGCATCAGGCCCGGTGCGGAAAGAGTTGGGGAGCGGGGCGTTCACGCGGCACCTCCAAACGGTTAACCCCGCCTCATAGGGCAGAAACCGCGCGAGGGGAACGCGCCGCCATGTTCGGCTCAGCGGTCAGCATGCGGCGCACAACCGCGCGCACGATACGATCCGAGATGCGGGTGGATTCGGCACAGCCCCCACCCGCGACGCCGAAGCGGCGACACCGTTCCACCGCCCGACGCCTGCCTTCGGCATCACCCGCCCGCCAAGTCTCGCCGGAGGTCTCTTCGCGCCACAGCCCCGGCGCGATCTCGACAAAACGGCAGGGCGCATAGGAGACGCCCTTCGGGTCGTACCAGCGCCCCGACCCGCTGTCCCAGCCGTGCGGCGCGCCGGGCAAACCATAGATGTCCACAGGTGAGCCGCCCACCCGCAGGTGGGGTACGAGGTCGAAACAGGCGTGCGGGCAGGTGTAGCTGTCAGCGAGCCCGACTAGGATGACGATTGGCGCACCCGTCGTCGTCATGTCGGCATAGAGGGTCTCGCACCCCGGGTAGAGGGCGAGATGGAGGGCGAAGGGGCGCGGCCCGGCAAAACGGCGCAAAGCCGCGCGCCAGGCGGCACTGCCGCCCTTGGAGAGGCCCATCACGCCAATTCGCGCGGGGTCAAGGCGCCGGTCAGCAGCAAGGACTGCCAGCGCAGCATGCGCGTCACACGCCATCTGCTCTGAAGTCAGCCGCTCCTGGTCGTGCACCGTGCGGCGAATACCACGCGGGCCAAAATGATCGAGCATCGCCACCGCCACACCCTCGGGGCAGAGCAGACGAACATAGCGGCGGTGCCAGCGTAGCAACCCCCCCGAACCGTGCAGGAACAGCATGGCAGGCCAGGGCGGCGGCGTGGGCGGAAGATGAAGCTCCCCCCAAAGCACCGCACCGTCCTCGGCCGCCACCGCGATCGGCTCGACCACAATCATGCGGCGCGGGCTGCGGAAACGAAGGCGCGGATCAGCGCCGGATCCTTCTCGCCCGGCGCACGCTCCACACCGGAAGAGACATCGACCCCAGGGGCACCCGAAGCGCGAATCGCCTCAGCCACGGTGTCGGGAGTGAGCCCGCCAGCCAGCAGCCAGGGCACGGGGCAGGCGAGGCCTGCCAGCATGGCAGCCTCGATCGCCACCGCATTGCCGCCAGGCCTGGTCGCCCCGGGCGGGGGTTTGGCGTCGAACAGCAGGGCGTCGGCGACGGGGGCGTAGGCGGCAACGGCATCCTCCGCCTCTGCCCGCGACGCGACCCCGACCGCCTTCAGCACCGGCAGGCCGAAGCGGGCGCGCAGCGCGGCGACGCGGTCGGGCGGTTCGCGGCCATGGAGCTGGATCCAGTCGAGCCGAACCCGGCGAAGCACGGCGGTAAGATCCTCCTCCGCAGGATCGACAAACAGACCAACCAGCTTGGGGCCAGCCTCGGGGCAGCAGGCGGTGAGCGTGGCAGCAGCATCGAGGGTTATCGCCCGCGGCGAGCGGGGAAAGAAGACGAGGCCAATGAGCTCCGCCCCCGCTTCGGCCGCGGCAGCGAGGGCCGCCGTGTCGCGCACGCCGCAAATCTTCACCCGCACGGCCTGCCTCATACAGAGAGCGAGGCAGCCATGGCCCGCGCGGCGGCGAGAGGGTCGGGCGAGCGCGTGATCGGTCGCCCAATGACGAGCCAGTCTGCCCCAGCCGAGACGGCTTCGCGGGGCGTCATCGTCCGCCTCTGATCGTCAGCGGGGCTGCCCGCGGGCCTTACGCCCGGCACCACCAGGATTGGCTCCGGGCCAAGGGCAGACCGCAGCATCGCCACCTCGCACGGGGAGCAAACGAGCCCCTCCGCCCCCGCCGCCAGGGCAAGACGGGCGAGGCGGAGCACGGCGGCTTCGGGAGGCCCCGCGAGCCCAATCGCGTCGAGGTCTCGCCCAGCCAGGGAGGTGAGCACGGTGATGGCGAGCAAGAGCGGTCGCGAGCCCGTGGCCGCCTCAGCCGCTTCGCGGGCGGCGGCGATCATGGCCTCGCCCCCGGCGGCGTGCACGGTGAGCATCGACGCGCCGAGGCTGGCAGCAGCGCGCACTGCCCCTGCCACGGTGTTCGGAATGTCGTGCAGCTTGAGGTCGAGGAAAAGGGGGAGTCCAGCCGCGGCGACGCGCGCCGTGCCTTCGGGGCCGGCGGCGACAAAGAGTTCAAGACCGACTTTGACCAAGCCGACCGAGCCCTTGAGGGCGCGGGCAAGGGCAGCAGCCTCTTCTGCCTCAGCAAGGTCGAGGGCGACGATCAGCCGCTCAGCCGCTGAAGCTGGGCGCGCGATCATGCACGATGGAAGGCTGGACTCGGCACGCAGAGAGGGCGCTCATGCTGCTCAGCGGGCGAGGGCGACCGCCGTCGATGACTGGGCTGCGGTCTTTGCCGCCTCCGCCTGACGCAGCTTGTCCTTCAGGGTCGCAACCTCCGCCTGCAACACCTCGACCGCGGCGGCGAGCTTGCGGGCACGGCGGCGTGCGCCGATGACCGAGGCCCAGGTGACGATCGCGCCCAAGAGGTAAAACACCGCTGCCACTGCCAACGCGGCAACGGCAAGCGGCACTTCAAGCCGCGTGTCCAGCGGCCAAAGCCCGACCGACACCGGGGCGAGGTTCGCCGCCACGAACGAGACCACGAACACGGCAAAGACGAGGGTGACGAGCCAGACGAGACGCATGGGCTTCTCCTTCTCCGACCTGCGCCGGCAGAGTTCCGCCGCGGATGTGCGGACCGAGCACGATCCTCACACCGTGCGTTCGGCTTGGGACGGCTTAGCGGTCTTGCTGCCGCGATTGATCCGCTCGCGAAGCTCCTTGCCGGCCTTGAAGAAGGGAAGGCGCTTGGCGGCGACAGGCACAGCCTCACCGGTGCGCGGGTTGCGGCCGATGCGAGGTTGGCGCGACTTGGTGGTAAAGGCGCCGAAGCCACGCAGCTCCACCCGATCGCCCCGGCTTAGGGCAGCGGTGATCTCCTCGAAGACGGTGCTGACAATTGCCTCGGCGTCGCGCTGCAGAAGATGCGGGTTGCGGCGTGCCAGTTCCTCAATCAGTTCTGCCCGCGTCATCGCCTCGATCGCCTATTCTCCGTCCGGCCAAAGCGCAAAAGTCGAACATGGGATAACCGTAGCGCCGCGCGACGGTCATCGCCTCGATCGCCCACCCTCCGTCCGGCCCAACCCCCTCGCAACATCAGCCCTCTCCGCTTGGTCGGTGGCGGCCGGCGCAGACGCTTCACCCCCCCTCTAGAGACCTTGACCCTGCCAGAGGAGCATCCGGAGGTCAAGACTAAGCTGTTCATTCCAAAGGGCTTTTCCGGCCTCGCGCACGATCCGCGAAAGAAGCCGCCGCTCAACCGGTCCCGCCAGCTCGCGCACGGGAAGAGCCACGTCCACCCCCTTCTCGGCCGCCAGCCAGGCGCGCGCCTCGGCTTCGCCTCCGATGGCGTCGATCAACCGCGCCGCCAGCGCTTGGCGGCCGGTCAGCACGCGTCCATCGGCGAGGGCGCGCACCGCCTCCTCGTCCAACCCCCGCCCCTTTGCCACCATGGCGACGAATTGGGCGTGCAAATCGCGCACCACCGCCTCGAGGGCGGCCCTCCCCTCGTCGGTGAGCGGCCGAAAGGGACTCGGCTGGTCCTTGAGCTGGCCCGAAGTGATGGCTTCTGATCGCACGCCGAGGCGTTCAAGGAGGCCGGAGAATTCCGCCGTCTGCAGGATCACGCCGATGGAGCCGGTGACGGTGGCCTCGCGGGCGAAGATCCGTTCCGCCGCTAGCGCAACCATATAGCCAGCAGAGGCGGCGGTGCCGCCCATCACCGCAACGACCGGCTTGCGTTCGGCCACCCGGCTGAGAGCGCGATACAGGGCCTCCCCACCGGCGACCGTGCCGCCGGGGCTGTCGATGAAGACGAGGAGCGCCTTGGCACGATCGTCGCGCGCGACCTCGGCCAGAGCCTCGTCACGGTCACGATCGTCTGTGATCACGCCCTGGACGCTGAGCCGCGCGACATATCCGCCAAACAAGGGGCGGGCGGGCCCGGCCTCGGTAGCGGCCCAAAGCCCAGCGGCGATGAGCACCGCAACAAGGGCAAGGGCGCGCCAGAAAGCGAGCCCTCGCTTGAGACGGCGGCGATCGATGAGCAGGTCGGTCTCGAGAGACATCGCCTCTGCCGTAGCACGGCTTGGCCGCCCGAGGCTATGCGGCCGCTCACTCCAGCAAAAGGCCCAGGCTGCGGATCAGGGGCCAGTAGATCGCGCGTTCGGCGTCGATCAGGGCGCGATGGTCGGCAGGGCCACCCGGCAAGGGTTCAAGCCCGATCTCGCGCATGCGTGCCTGCACGGCAGGATCAGCGACACTCTCGGCGAGCACGGCGGCAAGTCGCGCGGAGATCGCCTCCGGCGTGCGGGCTGGCGCCATGAGCCCTTGCCAGGCGAAGGCGGCAAACCCCCGGAGGCCGAGCGCCTCCTCCGCCGTCGGCAGGTCGGGCAGTGCGTCGATCCGGGCGGGAGAGAGGACGCACAGCGGGCGCACCCGGCCCGACCGCAGGAGCTCTCGCCCCGCCGCGACATCGACAATCGCCGCCTCGACCGTGCCGGCGAGAAGGTCGTTCATCACCGGTGCCATGCCGCGATAGGGCACGTGGTTGAAGCGCACGCCCGTCTCGTGGGCGAGGCGTTCCATGGCGAGATGGTGCGGAGAGCCCTGACCCGGCGTGCCGAAGTCGATCTTCCCTGGTTCGGCACGGGCGCGCTCGATGAGAGCGCGCGCGCTGCGGGCGGGAGACCGGTCGGCAGCGGTCAGCACAAGGTGGAAGCGCGCCATCAGCCCAAGCGGGCGGAGGTCACGATCGATGTCAAAGGGGAGGTTTCGGTACAGGGCGGGGTTGAAGACGGTGGTCTCGTTGCCGGCGGTGAATACCGTGTAGCCATCTGGGGCGGCGGTGGCGGCCACTTGGGCGGCGACGTTGGTGGCGGCACCGGGGCGGTTCTCGATGAGGATCGGCACGCCGAGTCGGCGGCTCATCTCCGCCCCGATGAGGCGGGCGAGCACGTCCGTCCCGCCACCGGGCGGATAACCGACAAGCCAGCGGATCGGCCGCTCCGGCCAGGTCTGGGCGCGGGCGGTGGAGATGGCCGCGATGGGGGCGGACGCGGCAGCGAGGGCGAGAAGGCGGCGGCGGGAAAGGCGCATGGGCAGGAACTCCGATCTCGTCGATGCTCAGCGAAGACGAACGGGCAAAGACAGGAAGCCGCGGAAACGCGCGCGCCCGCCGCGAACCGCTGCACCCGCTGGCTCGTAGGCGGGAAAGCGGGCGAGGAAGCGGGCGATGGCGACTCTGCCCTCGAGGCGGGCAAGGGCGAGACCCGCACAAATATGGGGCCCCGCGCCAAAAGCGAGGTGGCGGTTCGGGCGGCGGGCGACGTCGAACCGCTCCGGGTCTGGAAACTGGTCGGGGTCGCGGTTGGCTGCGCCAATGCACAAGGTCAGGTAGGTTCCAGCGGGGATAGCGACGCCGCGAATCTCGGTGTCGCGCACCGCGCGCCGATTGCCGAACTGGTTCGAGCTCTCATAGCGCAACATCTCCTCGACGGCGGAGGGAACAAGGCCGGGATGAGCAAGAAGCCGGGCGCGCTCGCCTGGGAAACGCATCAGCAGTTCGAGCCCGTTGCCGATCAGGTTCGTCGTCGTCTCGTGCCCGGCATTGAGCAGGAAGATGCAGTTGTGCAGGAGTTCGTGCTCGCTGAGGCGTTCGCCATCCGCCTCGCCCACTATGAGGCGGGTGAGGATGTCGGTCGCAGGGTCGCCCGGGTGGCGTCGGCGGTCAGCGACCAGGACGCGCAGATACTCGAGGAACTCCGTCACCGCCCGGTTGCCGCGGGCGAGCTGCTCCTCGCTCAGCGTGGGCTCGAGCGCGCCGAGGATGGCAAGCGACCAGCCGCGCAGCGGCCCGCGCTCATCGCGCGGCACGCCGAGCAGGTTGCCGATCACTTCGACTGGGATCAGCGCGGCGAAGTCCTCGATCAGATCGGCCTCGCCACGATCCGCCATCGCATCGAGCAAGGCGTCGACCAGGCGGATCAGATCGGGCTCCATGGCGGCGATCGCGCGCGGGGTGAGTGCACCCGCAATCAGCCTCCGCACGCGGGTGTGCAGAGGGGGGTCGTTGAAGACGAGGCTTGTCGTGTGGTGCGCGTAGAGCGGGGTGTCGCCGAACTTGGGGCGGAACTCGCGCGTCTTGTCCGAGGAGAAGGTTTCGGGATCGCGATAAATACGGTCGAGATCGGCCCAGGTGGTGAGGAATACCCCGCCGTCGGGCAAGCGGTGCACCGGGGAGAGACGACGGAGCGCGGCGTAGGTGGGATAGGGGTCGTCGTAGAAGCTCTGCGGCAGGGCGCGGAGGTCGAATGCCTCGACGATCGCGCGCTCGTCTGTCGCTTCCGCAAGCATATCGGCTCCCTCCCCGGTTTTGACACGAGTGTGACGCGGGGCGGGGGCTGTGGCAACGGGGGCAGCTTACACCGTAGGGTCGGCGGCCGGGCGGCGGCGCAGCTTTGGCTTCGCCGTCGCGGGCGAAGGGGGTGGAGTTTTGTTTCGATAGCGGCACCAAGGGGCGGCGGTGCAGCGCCAGCATTCGGGCGTGCGCGCCTTGCACACATAGCGGCCGTGCAGAATGAGCCAATGATGCGAGTCGCGCAGATCCTCGGGCGGCACACGCTGAACAAGCTCCTCCTCGACCGCGCGCGGGGTCTTGCCTGGTGCAAGCCCGGTACGGTTAGCGAGACGGAAAATGTGAGTATCAACCGCCATCTCGGGCTGACCAAAAGCGACGTTGAGCACAACGTTCGCGGTTTTGCGCCCGACCCCTGGCAGAGCCTCGAGGGCAGCGCGATCTTTCGGCACCTCGCCGGCGTGGCGTTCGATAAGAAGGCGCGAGAGTTCAGCCACATTCCGTGCTTTCGCCCGCCATAGGCCAAGGGAGCGGATATAGGATGCAATGCCCTCAGCCCCGAGGGCGGCCATCGCGCGGGCGTCTGGGGCGCGGGCGAAGAGAGCGCGGGTTGCCTTGTTCACCGCCGCATCGGTGGTTTGGGCCGAGAGCACGACCGCGACCAGAAGTTGGAACGGGGTGGCGTATTCGAGTTCGGACCGCGGGTTTGGATACGCCGCCGCCAGCGCCTTGAGGAAAGACCGTACATCGTCGCGGGACATGCGGCATGCCGGCGCAACGACGGGTTTAGGGCGGGTTTTGCGCGGTTTTGCCTGGGCCATCCTCGGCGTGATGCGATGCCTCGGTGCGCGGCGCAAGGCAGGGGCTTTTCCCAGTCCGTGGATCGGTCTAGCTTTTGATCAACGATGGCGTTGGGGAGAGAACAGCCGGTTTTTGCGGCCACGCTGGTCACTCAGCGTAGCCTCGACCAACGGGGGCTGACGGCGGTCGCCGTGGTGCTGATCGCGGCCGGGGCTGCCGTGGGTGGCTTGTTCCTGGCCATGGGGGCGTGGCCGGTGGTTGGGTTCGTTGGGCTCGAGGTCGGGCTGGCCGTCGCTCTCTTGCTCGGCCACCATTGGTTGGCGCGGGTGGTCGAAGAGGTTACTTTGGACGGGAAAGTGCTGCGGGTTCGTCGCCGCCATGGGCTGATGGCAGAAGAGGCCTGGGAGTTCCCGCCGGGCTGGCTGCGCGTGACGGTCGCGCCGCCAGGGCCGCGCGGAGCGGGGGGTGTGGTTCTGTCCAGTCATGGACGGCGGCTCGTGGTGGGCAGTGGCCTGACTGAGGACGAACGCGAGCATTTTGTCTCAGCGTTGCGCGAGGCCCTGCGGCGTTGGCGGTCGCCCGAGTTCGGCACGGTCAGCTGAGCAAGGCGGGCGCGCCCCTCTGGCGCAGGGTGATCGGGCCTGACCAAGGGTGTCGTGCCATCCAATCGGCCGTTAGGTTGTGGTAGGATCTGTTGGGGCGAGCGACCGTTCTTTGGCCCCGCGCGTGGGAGAGGCTCGCCGTTAGGTTGCGGTCGGATCCGTTGGGGCGAGCGACTTGATCAGCTCGAACACGCGTTTGCGAACTACGGGATCAGCGATGCGGTAGTAAGCGCGAACCAGTTCGAGCGTCTCACGGCGGGTTAGCGCATCATCGTCGAAACCCTCCTGGGTCTCGGCGAACCCCACAGCGCGACGCGCAGCCGGGCCGCCATATTCCCGCGCGAGCGGCTCGGGCATGTCGTCGAAGAAAAAGCTGATTGGTACATCGAGCACGCGGGCGAGGTCGAACAGGCGCGACGCACCCACCCGGTTCACCCCACGCTCGTACTTCTGGATTTGCTGAAAGGTCAGCCCCAGGGCCTCTCCCAGCCGCTCCTGGCTCATGCCGAGGAGGGTGCGACGGAGCCGAATGCGGCTGCCGACATGGACGTCGATCGGGCTCGGCTTGCTTTCGCGCTCGCCTTTCTCCGCAGGATCCTCACCCATCGTCTGATCCCCCTCCAAGCCTGCGCCACTCCGTGATGCGTCCTGCATCGGCCAAGCTCCCCCTGGGTTGAGTGACGGGCCCCATACCCGCCCGCTCAAAAATGTAACAGATACAACTATGACGCGTCAATGTCATGCAACCGCATGCGAGTTGTCTCAAAGATCAGACAACCCTCGCAGATCGGTGCAAAAGCGCCGCACAACAACAGCGCCAGCCAGACACAGCACCGCCACAGCGGCGGGCAAACCAAGCCCGAAGCGAGCGAAGGGCGTGCGTTCCCAAGCAGCCGGCAGCGGCGCCGCGATCACCCCCGTCCGGTTGAGACCAAGCCGCGCCACTGTCCGACCGCGCGCGTCGAACACGGCCGAGACCCCCGTGTTCGCCGCCCGCACCAAGGGCAGCCCCTCCTCCACCGCGCGCATGCGGGCTGCGGCGAGGTGCTGATAGGGCCCGGAAGAGACCCCGAACCATGCATCGTTGGTAAGGTTGAGCAGCCAAGCAGGCCGAACGCCCCGCTCCGTCACCCGTGCTGGGAAGATCACCTCGTAGCAGATCAGCGGGCTCGCCGGCGGAACGCCGAACGCATCCGGCAGGCGGAGTGTTGCCGGGCCGGGTCCTGCCGAGAAATCGATGTTGCCCGGCACCACCGTCTCGATAGGCAGAACGGAGCGCAGCGGCACGTACTCGCCGAATGGAACGAGGTGGTGCTTGTCGTACAGCCCAAGCAGGGCGCCGTCGGAGCCGATCGCAACCAGGCTGTTCCAAATCCGCAACGGTGCCCCCTCTGCCGCCACCGACCGCTCAAGCCGCACCGTGCCCGCGATCAGCACCGCCCCCTCGCGGAGAACGCTGCCAGCGAAAACACGCGCTGTCTCGTCGCTGTCGAGGAAATAGGGGCTCGCCGTCTCTGGCCAGATCACCACGATAGGTCCCGCGTCCTCAGCGGGCTCGAGCGCGGCGGCGGTCAGCTGCAGGTAGCGACGAAAGTGCGCGGCCCGCAGCTCGTCGCGCCATTTGTGCGCCTGCGCGATGTTGCCCTGCACGATGCGGATCGCGACAGGGCCCGCTGGCGGCTCCTCCGGCCAGAGCCGAACAAGCCCCACCACCACCCCCGCCGTGATCAGCCCGCCACCAGCGGCGAGCGCAGACCGGCGCGGCAGCAGCGGCAGGCAGGCGAGGATCACGGTCAGTGCCGACAGCCCGTGCGTGCCAATCCACGCCGCGCCTTGCACAGGAAACGCCCCAAAAGCCCACACCGTGCCGAGCAGGTTCCACGGAAAGCCCGTGAGCACCACCCCGCGCGCGAGTTCACCCCCTGTCCAAAGCGCAGCGAGCGCAAGCACACGCGGCCAACCCTCGGGGAAGAACCGGCACGCAACGAGGGCAGGGCCTGCGATGAACAGGGCGAGAAGGGCCGAGATCGCCGGCACAGCGAGCGGAACGAGCCAGGCGAAGCGCTCGGCCTCCGTCAGCAGCGCGTTCGAGATCCAGTAAAGACCGGCGACGAAGTGCCCGAAGCCCCAGGCCCACCCTGTCAGGAATGCCCCGCCAGACGTCGGTCGCGACCCGACCAGCACGACCAGGGCAGGGAACGCGACCAACAGAAGGGGAACGAGATGCAGCGGCGGCAGGGCAGCTGCGGCAAGTGCACCGAACGCCGCCGCCGTGACCGGCGCCCGCCACCCGCGCCGCCCAGCGAGGTGCGCAAGCAGGCTCGCCCAAGGCCCCGCGCGCACGCCCCTTCCCGTCCGCTCGCGGCTCAGCCGTCGAGCCCGAACAGGGTGTAGAGACGGCTCGACGCCGGCCACGCTTCCATCAGCGCCGCGCGGTGGGCGATCGCCGCCCAGGCCGCCCCGCCGAGCACGGCGAGCGACAGCACCCAAGCGAGCAGAAGCGTGGCTGATCCGCGCGGCTCGGCTGCCGCCGCTTCGCCGCCGCGCGCCAGAGGCTCCGCCTGCGGGCGGGCGCGATCGGCGACCGCCGACAAGGGCGCGGCCGCAGGCGGTGCAAGCTCGGGCACGGCCTCCGCCACCGCCTTGCTGCGTGCGCCCGCTGGCGGCTCCTCGCCAGGGTCGCGCACGCGCGGGCCGGGCGGTTCGGGCCAGGGCGGCGGCGCCTCCCCCTCTGCCCGCGCGAGCCAAACATGGCCGCAGCGCACGCAGCGCACCTTCTTGCCGGCGGGGCCCAGCACCTGGGCCGACACCTCATAGCGGGCAGCACAATTCGGGCAAACGATGCGCGGCATTGGGCGCGATCCTCTGGTCCCCCTCGCGTGTCTCGCTGAACTGCGCGCGTGGCGCAAGGGAGAACGCTTGCCCGACCTAGTCCCGCATGCCAGCGTGGCCAGCGCTGGCCGTTCCCAAGCCGATGCCACGCAACACCCGATCTGCCCTCCGCCGCGCGCTCCGCCTCGCCGGTGCAACCCTCGCCGCCGCCGGGCTGCTTTGGGTCGGAGGGTTCGGGCTGTTCCTGGCCTCCCTGCCGCCCCAGCCCGGCGATCCGCCGCGCGGGGCCGGCATTGTGGTGCTGACAGGAGGCGCTGGGCGGGTCGATGAGGGGCTCAGGCTGCTCGAAGCTGACCCGTCGACGAGGCTGCTCGTCTCCGGCGTGCACCCTGCCACGGGCTATGCCGATCTCGTCCGCGGCGAGCGCGACAACGAGACTTTGGCCGGGCGGGTCACGCTCGGCCGTTCTGCCCGCAGCACGCGCGGCAATGCGGAAGAAACAGCCGCCTGGGCGCGAACGCATGGGATCGACACCCTCATCGTCGTCACCTCTTCCTACCACATGCCCCGCGCTCTGCTTCTGCTCCGCCGCGCCCTGCCGGAGGCCCGTCTGTTGCCACACCCCGTCACGCCCCCGGCTTGGCGTGAGCCCGCAGGCCGCCTGTCGCCCGCCTCCCTGCGTCTGGCCGCCCAGGAATACATAAAGTGGCTCGCTGCTCTGGCGGGGGTGACAGAGGATCCCTTCGCCCCCGCCCCCCAGGCCGAACCGCGCACAGCGGCCAGGACCGCGCCGTGACCGCCCTGCGCTCCGCCCTCTTCAATGCGGCGTTCTTCGCCTTCACCGCGATCGCCGGCATCGTCTGCCTGCCGCTGCTTCTGCTGCTCGATCGCGGCGGGGTGTTGCACATGGTCGCCTGGTGGGCTGGGCGGGTGCTCGCCTTGCTTCGCCTGATTGCCGGCATTCGCGTGCGCGTGCTGGGGGCGGAGCACCTGCCGCGGGAGGGGGCCGCGCTCATTGCTGCCAAGCATCAATCCGCTTTCGACACCATCGTCTGGCTCTCGCTTCTGCCCGCTGCTGCCTATGTGTTGAAACGCGAGCTTCTCGCGATCCCGGTCTATGGCTGGTGGGCAGCGGCGGCGGGCATGATTCCGGTCGACCGCTCGGCCGGCGCCTCGGCCCTGCTCGGCTTGCTGCGCGGCGCGCAGCGTGCCGCCGCGGAGGGGCGCCAGATCGTTATCTTCCCTGAAGGCACCCGTGTGGCACCCGGCGAACGGCGACGCTACCAGCCCGGCGTGGTCGCGCTCTACGAGCGTCTCTCTCTGCCGGTGATCCCGGTGGCGACCGATTCGGGTCGGTTGTGGGGGCGGCGCGCCTTCCGCAAGCACGCTGGCACGATCACTCTCTCCGTCCTGCCGCCGATTCCGCCTGGCCTCTCGCGCGCTGAATTCCTGCACAGGCTCGAAAGCGCGATCGAGACCGAGACACAGCGGCTTCTGGACAGGGGCAGCGCGGGCGGGAACTCTTCGCCCTAACTCTGGGGAGGAGGCCGACGCGATGCATCCAGCAAACGACGATCCGGCACTGGCGCGGCGTCCGGCGAACTGGCGCCCGCTCAGCCCGCTTCATTTCCTCGACCGCGCTGCCCTGGTGTTCCCCGACCACACCGCCATCGTGCACGGGGCCGCGCGAATCTCCTACCGCGAGTTCCGGACCCGTTCGGTGCGGCTTGCGCATGCGCTCTGTCGCTTAGGCGTGCGTCGCGGCGACGCGGTGGCCGCGCTCTTGCCCAACGTGCCAGCGATGCTGGAGGCGCATTTCGGCGTGCCGATGAGCGGCGGCGTGCTGGCGGCGATCAATACCCGGCTTGATGCCGGAACGATCGCCTACATCCTCGACCATGCCGAGGCGAAGGTGTTCATCGTCGAGCGCGAATATGCCGCCCTTGCTCGCGTCGCTTTGGCCCAGGCTGCGGTGCGGCCGGCAATCCTAGAGGTAGCGGACGCCTCCACGCCGGCCACACACCGGGACGAGACTCTGGGCGGCACGGACTACGAGGACGCACTCGCCGACGCCGACCCGGGCTTTGCGTGGCTTTGGCCCGAGGACGAGTGGGATGCGATCGCGCTCAACTACACCTCGGGCACGACGGGGCGGCCGAAGGGCGTGCTTTACCACCACCGCGGCGCCCATCTGCTCGCCATCGGCAACGTGCTCGCCGCACAGATGCCGCGCCACCCGGTCTATCTCTGGACCCTGCCGATGTTCCACTGCAACGGCTGGTGCTTTCCCTGGACCATCACGGCTCTGGCCGGCACGCATGTATGCCTGCGCGCCGTGCGCGGGCCCGAGCTTTGGCAGCTGATGAGCGCGGAAGGGGTGAGCCACCTGTGCGGCGCGCCGATCGTGATGAAGACGATTTTGGAGACGCCCGACTCCGACCGCCGCCCGCTTTCACGGCCTGTCACCTTCCTGGTCGCCGCCGCCCCTCCGCCCGAGGCCGTGCTGCGCGCGATGCGCGAAGCAGGGTTCGGCGTGGTGCACGTCTACGGCTTGACCGAAGTCTACGGGCCTGCGGTGGTGAACGAGTGGCACGAGGCGTGGAACACTCTGCCGATGGCGGAGCAGGCGCGGCTGATGGCGCGCCAGGGCGTGCGCTACCTCGCGCTGGAGGAGCTCGCTGTGCTGGATCCCGAGACGATGCAGCCCGTGCCGGCGGACGGGTCAACCCTCGGCGAGGTGATGATGCGCGGCAACGTGGTGATGAAGGGGTATCTCAAAGACAAAGAGGCGACGGAGAAGGCCTTCGCGGGGGGCTGGTTCCACACCGGCGACCTCGCCGTCGTCCACCCTGACGGCTACGTGCAGCTGAAGGACCGGGCGAAGGACATCATTATCTCAGGCGGCGAAAACATCTCCTCGATCGAGGTGGAAGACGCGCTCTACGCCCACCCGGCGGTGGCGGCGGTGGCGGTGGTGGCAAAACCGGATGAGAAGTGGGGCGAGACCCCGCTTGCCTTTGTCGAGCTCAAGCCCGGCAAGGAGGCGACGGCGGAGGAGCTGATTGCCTTCGCGCGCGAGAGGCTCGCGCACTACAAGGCGCCGCGGCAGGTGGTGTTTACCGAGATCCCGAAAACCTCGACGGGGAAGATCCAGAAGCACCTGTTGCGGGC
>CALLUO010000015.1 GCA_938010425.1 uncultured Elioraea sp. | reverse complement strand
TTGTGCCTCGAACACCAGGGCGTGTTGATCGCTCCGGTGGTCGTCTTGCCAGAAGAGCGGTTCGCCGCCCGCGTGCTCCGCGACCTGGTGCTGGCTGGGCTATGGCTCGGCATCGTCTTGGCGGCGGTGCTGCACGCTTTCGCCTCATGGGTGCTGATCGGCCGCCGGCTGTTCGCCCGCATGCTGGCATTCGCGCTGGTCTCGGGCCTCGCCATTCTGGTCGCGACGGGGCTCGGCAAGACTCTGCTCTGGCCAAGCGTCCCCTTCCGCGCCTCAGATGCGTTCGCCGTGCTGCAGGGCCTCGGCCTCGCGGCTGCGGGCTTTCTTCTCAAGGCCGTTCTGCTGCGACCGGGAGCGAGGGAGCCAGTCGGGCGGCTGCTCGACGCCGTCTCTGCCGCCGCCCTCGCCTCCTCGCTCGGCGCCGTGCTCGACGGTCGGATTGCCCTGGTTTTCACCCTCTTTTCGGCGGTCATCGGCCCGGTTCTGGTGATCGGGCTGCTTGCCGTTCTCGCGGTCAGGCGCACGCCTTATGCCCGCGCCGCGCTGGTCGGCTGGGGCAGCGGTCAGCTCGCGACACTCCACATGGCGCTTCGGCTGTTCGACGTCACACCCTACCACCCGCTCAATCACCACCTCGTACCCGTCGCCATCACGGTGGTGGTTGCGGCCTTCGCCGTCATCGCGGCCCAAATCGCGGCGGAAAGCCGAAGCGAGTCCCTGAGGGACCCGCTCACCGGGCTCGCCAACCGGCGGTGGTTCGACGAACGCCTCGCTGAGGAAATAGCCAAGGCAGAGCGAACGGGCGCTCCGCTCTCGATCGCCCTGGTCGATCTCGATCACTTCAAGGCGATCAACGACTGTTTCGGCCACTCCGCGGGAGACGAGGTGCTGCGCCAGTTCGCGGCGGTCGCGCGCACACGGCTTCGCCGCGGCGACCGGCCCTGCCGGATCGGCGGGGAGGAGTTCGCCCTGCTGCTACCCGGCACGTCTGAGGACGAAGCTTTTCGTATTGTCGACCGATTGCGCCAGGACGTGGCGCTGACGGCCTTCGCCCCCGTGCGCACACGGACGGTGACGATCAGCGGTGGCGTCGCCGGCTGGCGCCGAGGTGAAACCGCCGCTGAACTGCTCAAGCGCGCAGACGATGCGCTCTACGCTGCCAAGCAGAACGGCAGGAACAGGATCGTCTCGGCCGAACAGATGAGAAGTCCGCCACCGAGCATATCGACCGGCTCGGCGACCTTGACGCTTCCCTTCGCTTCGCCCCTGCCCGGCTCGCCGGTCGAAACCGTTCAGCCCTGACGGGTCTTCATCCGCGGATTCTTCTTGTTGATCACGTAGACGCGCCCTTTGCGGCGCACGAGCCGGTTGTTTTTGTCGCGCACTTTAGCCGACTTTAGCGAGTTGCGAATTCGCATTGGGGCGTCCCTTCAATCGAGCCGCGGCGCATAGAGGTTTCGGGGCAGCCTGTCAACCGCGTGGGCGGGAGATCCTGCGCGCCACACGCGGCGCCGCTCAGCGCCGGATAGCGTGCCAGCGCAACAAGCGAAGGCGCCCGGCCCGCATGAGATCAAGCCTGCGAAGGCAGCGCTCCGCCTCCTCGACGATCTTGGCGGCATAGGCCGGCGCAGGGCGATCCCGCGCGAGATCCTGCACGAACGACGCCCAGGCGCTCAGAGTCTGGCTGACGTGGCGAGCGGTTATATCCTCCACAATGCGGACATCGAGGCCCAAGCGCGTCATCAGCGCGGTTAGCGCCCGTTCCCCGGCGAGATGCGGTTCCGCCCCCTCACAGGCCGCCCAGGCAGAGAACGCCGCCGACGCCTGCGGCGTGACGTCGCCGAGCACGAGATCAGTGAGCACGATCTGGCCGGATGGCTTCACCCCTTCAATGAGGGCGACGAGAAGCCTGGACTTGTCGGCATGCCGCCACAGGGCTTCCAAAGCGAGAGCGTGGTGGAAATAATTTTGCCGAATGGCGGGCGCTGCAGGATCCAGGGGGCGGATGTCCGCTTTCCGCTCAATCTTCAGCTTGACGGAGAGGGCGTTGCCAAGGGCAGCGAGGTCGCGATCGCACTCGTAGCCCGTAACATAGCAGCCCCATTCCCCAGCGAGCGTGCGAGCTGCCCCGCCGAGACCCGCACCAAGTTGCAGGACCGAATGGCTGCCATTGAGGCCGAGCGGCTTGGCAAGCGCAAGAACCTCCGCCGGCCCGCCCGGGCTGAGGAACCCTTCGCCCCAAAGCCCGGCGAGGACGCGAAGCTTCGTCTCCGGCCAGCGGGGCTTGGGTGCCTCCACCGCAACTGGGGCGACATGGCCTGGCGCAGTCGACCGCTCCGCTTGTCGCGCACGCGATGAGGGCTCGGGCAGGGGCGTGAACAGAGTGGGGGCGGGCATGCCATTCTGCCTCTGCCGCTGCTCACCGCGGCCGAACCAGCTTCTGACGGACGCCATCGCGCCGAACATCATGCACCCTTCCCGCGACCCGTATGGCAGAGGGAGGTTGGCAAGCCGTTAACGCACTATTGGGCCCTGTACCGCGGCCTGTTCGGTCATCGCGCGCTCGCTCCCGGCCAAAGCACGACCCGCAGCGTTTGAATGATGATCAGAACGTCGAACAACACAGAGAAGTTTTTCACGTAGAACAGGTCGTAAGACAATTTCGATCGAGCGTCGTCGAGCGAGGCGCCGTAGGGATAGTTGATTTGAGCCCAGCCAGTAAGCCCGGCGCGCACAACATGCCGCTCATTGTAGAGCGGGAGCTGCGCGGCCAGCTCTTTGACAAATTCAGGCCGTTCCGGTCTCGGCCCAACGAACGACATGTCGCCCTTGAGGATGTTGATCAGCTGCGGAAGTTCGTCGATGCGTACCCGACGCAGGAACCGGCCAATTCGCGTCACCCTCGGGTCGCCCTTCTGGGCCCAGACCGCCCCCGTCCGTTCCGCATTCTGACGCATCGTGCGCAGCTTGAGGATCCTGAACACGCGCCCATCCTTGGTCACCCGCTCTTGGCTGTAGAGGATCGGGCCACCATCCTCGAGCTTGATCGCGATCGCAGCACCGGCAAGCAGGGGCAAGGTGAGAAAGAGAAGGACGGTGCTGACGATGATGTCGAGCGCGCGCTTGAGGAACAGATCCACGGCGGTGAACGTGAAACCATCCGCGTAAAGGAGCCAGGAATAGTCAAGACGCTTCAAATCGACTCGGCCGATCTCTTTTTCCAGAAAACGCTGGAACTCGTAAACCGGGAACCCACTGGTGCGACAGGCGAGCAGGGCAGCCATCGGCATGCCGCGCCTCTCGTCAGGGGCCACCACCACCTGATCGGCATCGATCTCGCGGGCGATGGCAACAAAACCGTTTTCGCTTCTAATCACCCGCGCCTCGGGGTCTTCCTCCAGACGTGGGTCGATTTGGCCAAGGGCGGGATGGTGGACGAAAGTGATTTCCATGCCGACCGCCCTGCCCTCGCGTTTGAGCAAAAAGGCGAGTTCCCACGCCCGCTCTCCGGCACCGATGACAAGGACCCGGCGACGAAAAGCACCGCGATCGATCAGCGCAAAGATCAAAACCCGTGCCGCCCACCCGACCAGCGAAAACAGGATCAAGGCAGCCGCGAACAGTGTTGCCGAGCCCTCGGCGGCGAAAGGAGGTGGAAGGAACGCTGCCGGGCCGGCCGCAAATAAGGCACCAAGCCCGGCGGCGATCGGAACCCGGCCGAGGGAACGCCGCGTCTCTAGCAGCGCCTCGCGGCGATAAAGCCCGCTTGCGTAGGCGAACAGGAGATAGGAGGCGACGAACAGCAAAAGCGGCAGCCAGCCTGCCCGCCGCTCCGACGGCAAGGCGCCCAGCGCAAGATCGGCAGCGATTGGCCAGGCAAGGGAGAGCAGGCCAAGCTCAAGCAGGAAGAGCGCCGTCCCCGCAGACAGCAGCCTCAGATTGCGAACGATCATGCGCATGGCTCATAACTAACTCGGGAACGATAGCCTTGGGTTGAAAGCGCGCCGCATGTGGCAGATCACTCTGCCGCCAGGCGACGCTCAACCTCCTTCAGTCACCCGTTGCGGGTCCGCGGCGGGCGCATTCCGAGAACGTGCCCGGCACCAAGGTTGCGCAGGATCTGCGCCGTGCCACCAGCGAGGGTAAACTTGCGGGCATCGCGCACCTGCCGCTCCATCGGGTTGGCGCGAGCATAGCCCGCCGCACCCCAGATGTGCAGCGCGTCGTTGGTCAGCTTCACCGCCGTCTCTGCGGCCAGGATCTTCGTCCGGGCGGCGAGCACCGGATCCGGGAAGCCGGCTGGTCCTGGCGAGCGTGCCGCCCGCCAGACCATCAGCCGCGCCACCTCGATCGCCACCGCCGTGCCGGCAAGCAGCCACGGCAGGCCCTGGAACTTGGCGATCTGCCGACCTGCTTGCGCCGCCTGGCGTAATCGACAGCACGCAAGGGCGGCCCGAGCGATGCCGAGGGCCACTGTCGCCGCACCGACGCACTGCGCGTTGTAGGCGTCCATCAAGGCTCCGAAGCCCTTGCCCCCCCGGCCGCAGGACCATCTCGTCGGGGGCCACGAGGTCGCGGACGTCGAGCACGGTCTCCGGGATCCCTCGCACGCCCATCGCGAACTGCCGTTCGCCGACGATGAGGCCGGGCGGATCATCCTCGCCATGGCGGACGACGATGAAGCCGCCGATGCCTTGATCGGCCCCGTTCTCGATCGCGCGGGCGAAGATCAGATGCGGGCGGGACACGCCACCGCCGGTGATCCAGTGCTTGCGACCATTTAGGATCCGCTCATCTCCCCGCCGTTCCGCTCTCGTCCTTATCGCGGTGGTCGCAGACCCGGCTTCAGGTTCCGTGATCTAAATTGCCGGCTTGTCGCCGTGCACCAGCACCTCCGATCGCGCCCATGGGGGCTTTGACCACAATCCGCCTGTCAGCAGCGCAGTCGGCGGCCATCTCCCCGATGACGATCACGGCATCGAAATAGGATGCTCCCTATCCACCCCATGCGACCGGAGTAGTCATGCCGAGGAAGCCTGCGGCCTTGAGGTCTGCAACATGGTCCCTTGGGTAGGCTTCCGTCGCGTCGACCCTGGCAGCACGCGGCGCGATGGTCGCTTCAGCAAGCGCGCGAGCTTGGGCCTGCAACGCTGCCTTGCCTGCGTCTGGTCTTACAGCATCCCCGCCTCCCCATCTTGTTGCTTGGGGAGACGTGTATCGCGCCGCTCACCCGGGAGCGAGCCGTTCCTCGATCGCACGCCGCGTCTGCGCCGAAAGCCCGGTCAGCGCCGCGAACCGGTCAAGCCAGGCGCGCTCAGTCGGCGACACGTCGCCGACGGCGAGCACACAGGCGGCGTAGATCTGGGCCGCCAGCACGGGGTCGGTCACCTCGTGGGCAATCGCTTCGACAGAAGAGGGGCTGTTGAACTCCCGCAGCACAAACTCCCGCGCCTCAGTCTCGAGGTCGCACTGGTCGAGCTGGGAGGCAATGGCCGAACGCTCATCCGGGTCGAGGAAACCATCCGCCCGCGCGGCTGAAATCATGGCACGGATGACAAGCAGGGCTTCACGGTCTTCGGCACCGATGGGATCGGAGGCCTGGGGTGGTGGAGGGGCCCCACTTGACAGCCAAGGGTTGGTGCATGTGGAGGCTTTAGAGGCCGGTGCGCGAGGCTTCGCTGGGGGGGGCGTCGGCGGCGCGGGGCGAGGCACAGGGCCGGAGCCGGTTGGGGCAGTCTGCCCCGCCTTTGCGAGCGCTTCCACGGCAAGCCCAGCAAGCGCGGCCAGCGCTGAGGCCGCGCGGCGGGAGCCGCCGATGCGAACATCGATAAGCGGCGCCGGCGTGCGACGGTGCTTGGTCCGCCGCCGCGGTGGCGTGAGAACGCCGCCGAGTAGGGTGCCGAGCAACCGGTTGGTATCCATCCGCTGACCTCTGTCCATACGACTTCGCCAGACAGAGAGTGGCCGTTTGATCTGCCGTGGGGCAACCGCGGCCAGTCCGCCAAGCCAGATACCGCCAGGGTTAAGGCTTCGTTCAGAGGGCTCCGGCAGGATCCCGCTCGGGGAACGAGATGGGCAACGTGCACGGGCACAGCGCGGCCGATGCGACCGAGCACACGGACAAAGCTCGGACCGGGTCGGCGAGGCGGGAGCTTCTTGCCGCCTTCGCTTTTGCCGCGGCTGACTTGCTCATGGAGGTGGATTCAGAGGGAGTGATCACCTTCGCCGCCGGGGCCTTCCCCTCCCGCTTCGGCTGCACGCCGGACGAGGCCGTTGGGCGAACTGTCTTTCGGTTCATCGCGCCCGAAGACCATCTCGCTCTAGAGGTGGGACTTTCCGCCCTCACCATGCGCGGGCGCCTCAGGCCGACCGTGCTCCACCTGGCCGACAACCTCCGGTCGGCGGCCAATTGCGCCGGCCTCGCGCTCAAGGATAGTCCGGGTCGCTACTGTCTCGTTCTCGGCCCGGTTCCGCTCACGCCCCAGCGCTCTACGGGAGTTGAGGCGGAGAGCGGTTTTTTGCGTATGGCCGAGGCGCGGCTTCGCGCCAACGGGCGAGAGGCGCCACGAATCGCGCTGTTCGAGGTCGAGGGGTTGGTTGAGGCCACTGCCATGCTGGGCCGAGAGGCGCGCGTGGCGCTGCTTGATTCAATCAGTCGCACCTTGGGCGAGCAGGTACCGGGAGGGGCTGCGGCAGAGTTCGGTGCCGGCCGGTGGGCGCTGCTCTATGCGGGCAAGGCGGATACAGCTGCCGTGGCGCGTGTGGTCGAAGGCGTGGTGCGCGACCGTGCGCCCGCTGCCGCCGCACCCCGCGTCCGCGGCTCCGATCTTGTGCTGGCCGCACCCGGTTTCTCGACTGCGCAGCAGGTGCGGGCGCTCAGGCTCGCGCTCGACGCCTTTGCGGCGGGAGGAAAAAGCGCTCTCGACTCCGCTGGATTCGCCGCCGGGCTCGAGGTTTTCCTGCGCACACTCTCCGACCGTGCCGAGGGGCTGCGCACACGCATTCGCCGTCGCGGTTTCCGCCTTCTCTTCCAGCCCGTCGTCGAACTCGCCACACGGCGCACCCATCACTTCGAGGCGCTGATCCGCCCCGTGGCGACGGGTGAGGCGGCGGCAGAGAGGGCGCAGACCTTTGTCACGCTGGTCGAGGCCGCGGGGCTGTCGGCGGAACTCGACCTCGCCGTGGCCGCCGTGGCGCGCGACAGCGTTACCGCAGTGCGGGCGTCCTTGGTTGCGGTCAATGTCTCCGCGCTCTCGCTCAACGATGCCTCCTTTCGCTCCTCGCTGCAGGCAACGCTCGATGCGGTCCCGGAACTTCAACATCGGCTGATGTTCGAGATCGCCGAACCTGCCGAGATCGCCGACGCCGAGACTCTGCGAGTGGGGGTCCAGCCGCTGCGCGCCCGCGGTTTCAAAATCGTTCTCGACGATGTCGGATCGGCGGCCACCAGCCTGCGTTGTCTCCGCTCGGCCGCTTTCGACTTTGTCAAGATCGACGGCGCGTTGATCCGATCCGCTGTCGGAGCCGAACGCGAACGCGACGTGCTTGCCCAGACAATTGAACTGTGCCGCCAGGCGGGTGCAGCGGTGATTGCGGAGCGTATCGAGACGGAGGAGGAGGTCAAGCTCGTGCGCGAGCTCGGCGCCACGCACGGTCAGGGGAACTTGTTCGGCCGCCCTGGCCACCTGCCGGGGCTAGTCGGTCGCTGACGGTTCGAGCGCGCGGTAACCGGCCTTTTGTACGCCGCCCTTCTGCGCATTGACGGTGACGGCGAAACGAATGTGTCAGCTCAGGCTGTGACGGGCTCTCGGCAGCGCGTCGGTATAGGCGTGGCCGACCGTCTCGGTGCCCCACAGCGATTTGGGCGTGTGGAGCTGGGCCTGTGCGCTCGGCACGGCCCGTGGCGCAGTCCGTGACCCTGGCATGAGGGAGCGCAAACTCGGCCTTGACCGGTTGGCCAGCCGCGCCATTGGCAGCGCGCCGGCCAGCGCCTGACAGCGACCGCGTCCATTTGGCCGACCTCTCAGCCGTCAACGGACGAAGCGGTTGGAGAAGGTCTTTGCGGCCCGCAGCCTTGCTGTGCGGTGCGCCCGCCCAAGCCGCCCCGAACCAGGAAGATCTCGCCACACACCAGCGGCTGATCCTTCCCTCGCGGGATGCGGCAAGCCAGCCGCACCGTCAGCCGAAAGAGCGCCCTCAGCCGCGCCGTGCGCCTTAGCCCGCACGAACATTCGGCCGCGTCACCCGCAGTCGAATCTACACCCGCCCGCGTTGCCACGCACACATCCATGCGGCCTGGCGGTGGCTCGCACCGCTGTCAGGCGATGTTCACCATGATCGTCTTCTTATGCATGAAGTGCTCGAGCATCGCCTCGAGCGAGGCTTCCTTACCAAGGCCCGAACTCTTCACCCCGCCATAGGAGATGTTTGCCTGAACCACCAGATTCTGGTTGATCTGCACGATCCCTGCCTCTAGCGCGTGCGCCATCCTCAGGCCCACCCGCAGATTGTTGGTCCAGACGGAGGCCGACAACCCGTACTCAGACGCGTTCGCCTCCCCAAGCACGGTCTCCCAGTCGCGGAACGGAAACAGGCACGTCACTGGGCCGAAGATCTCCTCCCGCACGAGGCGGCTGTCGCGCGTGAGCCCGGTGAAAATATGCGGCTGGATGAACAGGCCCTTCTGCAGTGCTGGGTCATCGGGCAGGCGAGAGCACACCCGCGCCCTTGCCCCCGGTGTGGCTTTTCCTTCCTCGATGTAGCCGCGAACCTTGTCGAACTGGGCGGGGCTGATGATGGTTCCGATGTCGGTCCGCTCGTCCAGCGGGTCGCCCATCACCATCGCGTCCACCTTCGCTGCCAGCGCCTCCGCAAAGGCGTCAAAAATCCGCTCGTGCACGTAAATGCGCGACGCCGCAGTACAGCTCTGCCCCTGGCGCGTGAACCGCATGGAGGTGATCGCGCCCGTCACGGCCGTGTCGAGGTCGCAATCATCGAACACGATCATCGGGGACTTCCCGCCAAGCTCGAGCGTGACCGGAATGATCTTCCGCCCACATGTTTCGGCTACGATGCGCCCAACCTCGACCGAGCCGGTGAAGGTCACCTTGCGCACTTTCGGATGCTCGACGAGCGGGGCCCCGCACTCGGGCCCGTAGCCGGAGAGGATGTTGAATAGGCCGGGCGGCAGCACGCGGTTGAGCAGTTCGCACACGCGCAGCACCGCGAGCGGCGCCTCCTCGGCCGATTTCACCACCACGGCATTGCCCGCCACCAGCGCCGGTGCCACCTTTAGAGCCATCAGCAGCATCGGCACGTTCCACGGGATGATCGCACCGACCACGCCGAGCGGTTCGCGCACAGTGAATGCGAGCATGTCAGGGTGGAATGGCACCGTCTCGCCCTTCAGTTCGCTGCCCAAGCCGCCATAGAAGGCGAAGATGTCGGCGACCACGTTCGCCTCGACCCGGCTTTCTGTGCGCAGCGCCTTGCCGGTCTCAAGCGCGATCAGCCGCGCGAGCTCTTCGACATGGTCTGCCAGCACTCTGGCGCACTCGGCCACCATCGCGCCGCGCTTGCGGGCGGGCACCTTTGCCCATTCTTTCTGCGACGTCGCCGCTGCCTCCACTGCCGCCGCCACATCCGCCGCATCGCCCTTTGCTGCGCGGCCAATCTCCTCGCCCGTCGCTGGGTTCACGACAGCGAAGGTGCGGCCCGAACTGGGGGGCACGAAGCGGCCGCCGATGAAGTGATGGTTGGAGAGCGCGCGGGCGAGCGCTTTCTCGTTCAGCGTGGGGGCGGTGGGCGTGCGGCCTGGCGTGACGGTGTCGGGCATCAGACTTGTCCTCTCTCCGGGAGGGGCCCATAAGCGGGCGCACGATGCACCCGGGCCCTTGCCCCGGGCAAGCCAGCCGGATCTGCTCTGCCCATGCCGCTACCGCCCAACGCTGCTCCCTCTGGCCCGCTCGCGGGACTTCGCGTATTCGACCTGACCCGCGTGCTCGCAGGGCCCACCGCGACCCAAATGCTAGGCGATCTTGGTGCTGAGGTGATCAAGATCGAACACCCTACACGCGGCGACGACACGCGCGGCTTTGCCCCTCCCTACCTGCGCAAGCCCTCGGGCGAGCCGTCCACCGAGTCCGCCTACTTCGCCGGGGTCAATCGCAACAAGCTCTCCGTCACCCTCGACATCGCCCGCCCCGAGGGTCAGGCGCTCGCGCGGCAACTGATCGCGCTCTGCGACATCCTGGTCGAAAACTTCAAGCCAGGAGGGCTCGCCAAGTACGGGCTCGACTACCCCTCGCTGAAAGAGACATATCCGGGGCTGATTTATTGCTCGATCACCGGCTTCGGGCAGACAGGGCCCTACGCACCGCGCCCCGGCTACGACGCGCTCATCCAGGCCATGGGAGGCGTGATGAGCCTCACCGGCGAGCCAGACGGGCTGCCGCAGAAGGTCGGCATCCCGATCGCTGACCTTTTCGCCGGCCTCTACGGCACCATCGGCATTCTTGCCGCGCTGCGCCATCGCGAGCGCACAGGCCAGGGCCAGCACATCGACATCAGTATGCTTGACACGCACGTCGCCTGGCTTGCCAACCAGGGCATGAACTATCTCGCGACGGGGGAGAACCCACCGCGGCTCGGCAACCAGCATCCGAACATCGTGCCCTATCAGGTGTTCGCCACCGCAGATGGGGCGATCATGTTGGCCATTGGCAATGATCCGGCCTTCGAACGGTTCTGCCGCGCTTTTGGGCTTGACCACCTGGTCGCCGATGAACGGTTCGCCACCAATGCCAAACGCGTGGAGAACCGCGCCCTCGTCACCGACACGCTGACGCCTGTGCTGAAGTCGAAGACCACCGCCGAGTGGATCGCCGCTCTTGAGGCCCTTTCCATCGCGTGCGGGCCGATCAACCGTCTGTCCGATGTCTTCGCCGACCCGCACGTGAAAGCGCGCGGCATGGTGATCAGCATGGAGCATGAGGGGGTCGGCGGCCCAATCCCGCTTATCGCCAACCCGGTGAAGCTCTCCGCCACCCCGCCTGACTATCGCATCGCTCCTCCTTCCCTCGGTGCACACACGGAGCGCGTGCTGCACGACCTTCTCGGCCTCTCCCACGCCGCAATCGCTGAACTTCGCGCCAAGGGCGTGGTGTGAGGCAAGGCGCGCTGCGCTGGCTTTCGCCGGCGGGGTTCTTCCGGCTCGCCTGGACGGAATGGGGCTCGGCTCACGGCGACGACCCGCCGATCGTCTGCGTGCACGGGCTGCTCCGCACGGGGCGGGATTTCGACGGGCTTGCGGCCGGGCTTGCTTCGCGCGGACGTCGCGTGCTCTGCCCCGACATGCCTGGACGCGGCGCCTCCGACCGGCTGCCGGATCCGTCGCTTTATCGCAACGACATCTACGTCGCTGCCTGCGCCCACCTTCTTGCCCATCTCGGCGAGGGGCCGGTCGACTGGGTTGGCACCTCGATGGGCGGCATCGTCGGCATGATGCTGGCGGCGCAGCCGAACACACCGATCCGACGCCTCGTGCTCAACGACATCGGCGCGTCGATACCGGCCGTGGCGATCGCGCGCATCGCGGCCTACGCCCAGGCGTTCCCTTCGGTTGCCGATCTTGCGGAGGCGGAGGTCGTGATCCGCCGCTTCTACGCGCCGTTCGGAGATCTGCCCGCTGAGGTGTGGCGGCACCTTGCCGAGACGAGCTTCGTTGCGACTGAACAGGGGCTGCGGCCGCACTTTGATCCCGCGATCGCCCAGGCCTTCGCCAGCATGGAAGCGAAGGATGTCGATCTCTCCGCCCTCTGGGCTGCTGTGCGCGTCGAGACGCTGATCCTGCGCGGCGAGGCTTCTGACGTCCTGCCCGCCGAGGTCGCCGCACGCATGGCAGAGGCTCCGCACGCGCGGCTCGTCACCATCGCGGGCTGCGGCCACGCCCCAGCCTTGTGGAACACACGCGAAATCGCTCTTGTCGCGCGCTTCCTTGATCAAGGACACGCACCATGATCAGCGCCGACTGGTGCCAGCCAATGGTCGCCAACACTACGAAGATAAACCACGGAGATAAACCGGCGCCTCTACCGTGCCACCGGCGAACTGACCGATGCGAAGCGCAAGCGCGATCGCAGCGCCTTCTTCGGCTCCATCCACGCCACGTTGAACCTTCTCCTGTGGGGCGATCGGGTCTGGATGCATCGCCTCGCCGAGGGCTGGGAGCGGCCGCGCGGCGGCATTGCCGCGAGCACCTCGCTCTACGATACCTTCGAAGACCTTCGCGCGGCGCGCGAGGAGGCGGACCGGCGGATCGAGGCCTGGGCCGGGGGCCTGACGGAGGCCTGGCTCGCAGAGGAGCTCGTCTGGTTCTCGGGTGCTACTGCGCGCGAGTGGCGTCGGCCGAAATGGATTCTCGTCACGCATCTCTTCAACCATGGCACGCATCACCGCGGGCAGGTGCACGCAATGCTGACGGCGGCCGGCATCCGTCCCGAGGACACCGACCTGCCGTTCATCCTCGATCTCGCCGCACTCGGCTTCGGCTGAAAAAAGGGGGCGGGCCTCGCCCGCCCCCAGCGACGATCAGCGACGATCGCCGCGACGCGCATCAAGCCAGAGCTCCTTGTACACGGAGCCCTCGTAGTCGACGTGAAGCTCCACCCGCTCGCCGCGGGGATTGCGTGCCGTAACCTCGAAATGGCGAGGCTTGCGCTCGATATCGCGGACGTCGCTGTAGCCGAGCGCAGCGAGGCGCGCCCGGAGCTCTCGTTCGCTGATCTGCGCCGGCGCCATGCGCGTTTCGGCCCGCCGCTCCCGCTCTGAGCGCGGCATGGGCCCCGGCACCGGTCGAACCTCGATGCGCTCGCCGTTCTCGCGAACCAAGGTGAAGGCGTCGAAGCTGCCCATTCCCTTTGGCTTGCCGATCACGGTCAGGCGCTCGCCCGACTGAACCTCAATGCGGCGCACCGCGTCTGGCCCAAGCTTGACCAGGATCGCACCCGAGTTGTCGCGCAGCACGAACTTGTCGCCGAACACCTCACCGACAGTGCCTTGGACGGTCGTCCCTGGTCCGGTGAGAGAGCCGATCGGCACCTGTGCAGCCAATGGTGTTGCGCTGAGAACCGCAGCAGCCACCGCGGCGAGAAGCGTCTTGCGTGTCGTCATCGTTTGACCTCCTTGTTTGTCGTGATGACGCGCTCCTTCTAGCGCCCGGTGCCTGAACCGACCGTGGTAGCAACTGTTCAGCTTCCGTTCAGGATCCTCCGCTTTACTTTATAGGCATGCGTCCGCGACGTCTCCTGCTCGCCGTTCCGTTTGTCCTGCTTGCGCACAGCGCCAAAGCGGAAACCATCCCGCTTGCTCGCGCTTTCGCCATTGTCGAGGAGCGCTACCGCGGGCGCGCCCTCGATGGTACGATCATGCGTGGGCGCAAACATGAGCCTGATTTCGTCTACGTGATTTCGTTCCGGACAGACCGCGGTGACATCCTGCGGATCCGGCTCGATGCCGAAACAGGGGCCTTTCTCGAGGTCGCCGGGCGCGGCCAGACGGAGGCGCTGCGGCGATGAGGGCACTCGTCGTTGAAGACGACCCCACCATCGCGGACGGCGTGGCTCGCGCGCTGGCCGAGGCGGGTTTCGTTGTCGCGCGCGCCACGGACGGCGAAGAGGCGGAATATCTCGGCGCGACCGAACCCTACGACGTTGCCGTGCTCGACCTTGGTCTGCCGGGCCGCGACGGCATCGCTGTGCTCGAAGCTTGGCGGAAAGCAGGGGCGACGTTCCCGGTGCTGATCCTCACCGCGCGCGACCGCTGGGCCGACAAGCTCGCGGGCTTCCGCTCTGGGGCCGACGATTACGTGATCAAACCGTTCCGGCTGGAGGAGGTGGTGTTGCGCGTGCAGGCCCTCGTTCGCCGCGCCGCCGGCCACGCTCAGGCCGTCATCACGGCGGGCTCCCTTGCCTACGACACTCAACTTGGCACCTTCACGTTCGACGGCATGCCGCTCAAGCTCACCGCTATGGAGCACCGCGTGCTCGCCTACTTGATCCACCGCGCGGGCCGGGTGGTCAGCCGCACCGAGCTTACAGAGCACGTCTACGACGGCGACACTGACCGCGACTTCAACGCGCTCGAAGTCATCATCGGCCGCCTGCGCCGCAAAATCGGGCCGGAGACGATCGAGACCGAGCGCGGGCGCGGCTACCGGCTCAGGCGATGATCACGCTTTTTCGCTCGAGCCTGCGCGCACGGCTCGCGCTTGTCGCCTTCGTCTCTGTCGCTGCTGTCCTCGGGGCGAGTGGCCTGTGGCTCGACCAACGGCTCGGTTCGGTGGTGACTCTCTCCTTCGACCGCCGCCTCGAGACCATTCTCATCGCGCTCGCCACCGCCCTCGATGTGGACGATGACAGCGGCGCCCTTGTCGTCGCGCACCGCTTGCCCGATCCGCGCTTCGAGGCTGCCCTTTCCGGCTGGTACTGGGAGGTGGAGGAGGAGGGCGTGGTGATCGCGGCGAGCCGAAGCCTGTGGGGTGGCCGAATTGCACCGATCGACGCGCGCGGCGAGGCGCTGCGGGTCGTCAGCCGGGACGTTCCCTCGCCCGACGACGGCAGCCCGCTCATCATCCGCGTTGCCGCACCGGAACGGGCACTGGCCGAAGAGAAGGCCGCGGCGCGCGCGGTCGTCATCGCCACTCTCGGCCCGCTTGCCATTCTCCTGTCCCTGCTCGCCGCCGTGCTTGTCTCGGCTGCACTTGTGCCGGTGAAGAGGCTCGCGCGCGGGCTCGACGCCGTGCGCCGCGGCGAGGTGAAGCGGCTTGCCGCCCCGCCTGAGCGCGAGCTTGCCCCTTTCGCCGAGGCTGTGAATGCGCTGCTTGCCTCGCACGAAGCAACTCTTGCTCGCGCGCGTAGCGCCGCGGCCGATCTTTCGCACGCGCTGAAGACCCCGCTCGCCGCGCTCGCGACCCTGCCCGACCCAGAAGGCAGGATCGCCGACCAGGTTGCGCGCATGCGGCGTCTGACCGAACGCCACCTTGCCCGGGCACGAATCGCGGGCGCGAGCTACGGAGAGCGGGCTGCTTTGCACACCGTGGTCGCGGATCTGCTCGCGGTGATGCGGCGGATCCATCCGCGTGTGGCTTTCACGCTGGAGGGGCCGGCGGCGCGCGTCGCGGTGGAGGCCGCCGATCTCGAGGAGATGATGGGCGCCTTGCTCGACAATGCTGGTAAGTGGGCGGCGTGGTCGGTGCGTGTTCGCATCATTCCCGATGGGCCGCGGGTGAAGATTGCGATCGAGGATGATGGACCCGGGCTGCAGGACGCCGAGGCGGCGCGGGCGCGGGGCGTGAGCCTGGACCGCAGGCATGCGGGGTCCGGCCTCGGGCTTGCCATCGTCGACGAGATCGCCGCCCTCTACGGTGCGGAACTCCGCCTCGGCCGCAGCCCAGCGGGCGGGCTCGCCGCCGAACTCGACCTGCCCGCCGCATCATGAATGTTCCGAACCTTCCGCCCTTCCGCGCGCGCCCACCATGGCTGACGGGTGATTTGCAAACGGTGCGCAACGCGCTCTGTCGCGACGCGCCAGACCCCGGCCCCTACGCGCGGCTCTGGCTCGAGCTGCCGGATGGAGACGCGCTTGCCGCCGCACTCCACGAGGGCTCTGCGGACCGCCTCCTTGTCGTGCTCATCCACGGCCTGTGCGGCTGCGAGGACAGCCAATATGTGCGTCGATCAGCGGCGTTTTGGCGTGCCCGCGGCCACGGCGTGTTAAGGCTCAACCTGCGCGGGTCGTCTCCATCCCGGCCACGGTCGCGGCGGCAGTACCACGCCGGGGCCGGAGACGACATCCTGCACGCGCTCAGCCAGCTCAATGCGCAGGTGGTCCGTTCCGGTATCGTCGCGATCGGGTTTTCACTTGGCGGCACGCAGCTCCTCAACGCTCTGGCCCGGCCCGAGGCGCGCGACCTTCCCCTCCGCGCCGCCGCCACGGTCTGCTCGCCCGTGCTGCTTGCTCCCGTCGCGCGCCGGATGATGGCGTGGCGCAACGCGCTCTACCACGTCTGGCTTCTTGCTCTGATGAAACGGGAGGCGGAGGCGCTTGCCCCACACATCCCGCCTGGCTTGCTCGCCGCCGCTCGTGCCGCGCGCACCGTTTACGCCTTCGACGATGGTTATGTCGCGCCGATGGCGGGCTTCGCCAGCGCGGACGACTACTACGAACGCTGCGGCCTGCCGCCACGGCTTCCCGCCATCGCCACCCCCACCCTCTGCCTAACCGCTGAGGACGACCCGTGGGTGCCGGCTGAGACCTATCGTGCCATCGCCTGGAACAGCAATCCTCGCCTTTGCCCACTGATCGCGCCGGGAGGCGGCCATGTCGGCTTCCACGATGCTTCGCGCGATGGCACCTGGGCTGATCGTGCGATCTCCGCCTGGCTTCAGGACGTGCTCGCGGAGAGCAAGTCGGCGATTGCGGCGTAGCCGCGCGCCTCGCGCCCGTCCTCAATCGCCCAAACGGTCTTCAGCACCGCGATCGCGAACGCCCACGCCGCAAGCCGCGCGCGGTCGGCAGAGAGGCGTTCGACGAGAACGCCTAAGCGATGGTCGACCAGGCGGCTGGAGTGTGCGAAACCCGCAAGGAACGAGACAGGCTCAGACACGGCGGAGGCGGGGTCGAACAGCGCATCCCCCGTCGCCCCAATCGGGTCAATCGCCCGCCAACCCTCACCATCGGCCAAGATATTGCCATGGTGGAGATCCCCATGCAGCAGGCAGGGGGCGGATGACGACACAATAAGGTCGCGCCACAGCCCGAGCGCCCGATCGCGCAGGGCGGGGTCAAGCCGCCGGTCGCGGCAGGCGGCGATCGCCCGCCACCAACCCTGCGCGTCAGCGAGCAACGCGCCTTGCGGAGGAGGGCAACGCAGCGCGAGCGAAACCTCAGCCAGTGCCACCATCGCCTCGTCATCGCGCCCGTCTGTGCAGAGGGCGGCGAGCGGCGTACCGGGTACAAGGTATTCGAGCAGCAGAGCGCCGCGGTCGGGGTCGGCGCGCAGCAGCCGCACGGCACCGCGCCCCTCCCACGCTGCCAGAGCAGCTGCCTGCGCCGCCGCCCCTTGCCCCGGCTTCTCCAGTTTCAGCACGGCTGGCGTGCCATCCACGCGCCGCACCTCGCACACCAGCCCCTGGGTCGACCCGCCCAAGGCCTGGCCTAGCGCGAGCCCCCAGTCGCGCGCGATCGCTTCAGCCCGCGCGGGCAATGCCACCCTCCACCCTTGCGGGCCGGGTCGCGAGCGTGGAGGCTCCAGCGGTTTCATGGAGGCCTCGTCATGACGAAGCGGATCGGCAGCCGCGCCGAGTATCGGTGGTTCCTCACCATTCCCACCCGCTGGATGGACAATGACGCGTTCGGCCACGTCAACAACGTGATTTACTACTCTTGGTTCGACACCACAGTCGCGCGCTTCCTGATGGATACGGGAGCGCTCCAACCGCTCGCCTCCGAGATCGTCGGCTATGTGGTAGAGACGCAGTGCCGCTACTTCTCCCCCATCGCCTTCCCCGAGACCGTCACGGCCGGGCTGCGTGTGGCGCGAATCGGCAACTCCTCCGTCCGTTACGACATCGGCATCTTCCGCGATCAGGACGAGCGCGCCGCTGCCGAAGGCCACTTCATCCACGCCTATGTGACGAAGGCGACGAACCGCCCAACCCCGGTGCCGGAAGCGATGCGCGCCGTGCTCGCGCGCTATCTCGCCGACTTTGCCTAAAGAAGCCCAAGCGCGGCAAGCTCTCGCCGCATCTCGGCGGGCATTGTGGCAAACCCGGCCTGCGGCTCGGCAAAACCGCGCGGACGGTCGCGCGGGGCGTCGGCGGCCTCGAGGTAGCGCCAGCCCTGGAACGGTTTTACCGCGCGGGGTTCCACTGGCACATGCTGCGGGTCGAGTTCGAGCGCGCAACAGGCCGAGCCGTCGTCCCTAACATCGGGGCGTATGGCGAGAATGCGCTGGCGCACCTGAACGAAACCGGCGATCACCCAGTAGATCGACCCTCCCGAGGCGATCTCCGCGGCCCTCCTGGGCGTGACGCGCGTCTGATGCCGCAGGGGGGGATCGTTTTGCGCGCGCCTCCTCTGCCGTGCGGCAAGCTCCGCGACCGTTGTCACGCCGACAGCGAGCTTGATCAGGTGGAGCATGCCACGGGAGGTGCGCGGCGACGGGGTTTCGGCAAGGGGGTGGCGTCGGTTTCGGCCGCGGTATGGGGCGAAGGCGAAGCCTGAACGTCCCGTTCTGCCGGCGCACCCTGCGGCTCTGCCGCGCCTGCAGGGCCAGCGGCCAGCCAGGCCCCCAGCATCGCTGCTCACAAAGAGGTCATCCGCCGCCCTTGCATGGCCAAAGCTTCGCGGGCGATCGTGGCGAAGTCAGGGCCCATCGTGGGTGATCCAGCGCACAGTCCGTGACATCGCCGTGACCAGGTGAAGGGCCCGGGCTGTGCGGCGCGGCACGCCGTGCCATCTGTTGCGTATGCGCGCCCTTGCCTGCTGGAGCCGCCGGCTTCTTGTCGGCCTTGTCGGCCTCGTCGTCGTCCTCGCCGCCGGCCTCGTCGCCACCTTCCGTCTCACCCTCCCGCCCGAGCGCAACGAGGTCGCGATTTCGGGCCTCTCCGCGCCGGTTGAGGTCACGCTCGACCCAAACGGTGTTCCGTGGATTCGCGCCGGGTCGGTGGAGGATGCCTACGCCGCGCTGGGCTACCTGCATGCGCGCGATCGACTGTTCCAGATGGAGCTGATGCGCCGCGGCGGCGCGGGGCGGCTTGCTGAAGTGGTCGGTCCGATGGGTCTGCGGCTCGATCGCTTCTCCCGCCTCCTTGGCCTCGAGGCCAAAGCCCAGGCCGATCTCGCCGCCCTGCCAGAGCACACGCGGAGCGCGCTCGCGGCCTATGCACGCGGGGTGAATGCCTGGATTGCCGAGCGCGGGGTCGCTGCCGCGCCGGAGTTTCTTCTCTTGGGCTTTCGCCCGGAACCTTGGCGCGAAACGGATTCACTCCTCTGGGGCAAGGTGATGGGATTGTTGTTGACGGGAAACATGCGTACGGAGCTCGCGCGGCTCGCCCTCTCCGCCCGCCTGCCGCGCGACCGCATCGACGAGCTTTGGCCGCGCGACACCACGCCTGGCTCTCCGGTCGCCGCCGCACCCATCCCCGCCATCGACCCCGACCACGCCGCCCGCGTGCTGGCAGCCCTTCCAGTGTTTGGCGAAGACGCGCCGCACCCGCCCTCCGCTTCCAACATTTGGGCGGTGAGCGGACAACACACTGCCACCGGCAAGCCGCTGCTCGCCAACGACCCTCACCTCGCCTTGATCGCACCGGGTCCGTTCCACCTCGCTCGCGTCGAGGCGCCCGGGCTCAGCCTTGTGGGGGGCTTCGCGCCCGGCGTGCCGTTCCTCCTCCTCGGCCATAACGGGCACATCGCCTGGGGCTTCACCACCACCCACTCCGATACCCAGGACGTCTTCATCGAACGGCTTGTCGATGACGGCCACTATCTCGCGCCCGATGGGCCGCGCCCTTTCCAGGTTCGTGAGGAACGGATCCGCGTGCGGTTCGGCGAAGACGTGATCCTACGTGTGCGCGAGACGCGCAACGGGCCGGTGATTTCGGATCTCGACCCCAACCCAGGCCTCGCAGAGGGCCACGTGCTCTCTGTGCGCATGGCCCTGCTTGAGCCTGGCGATTCCTCTGCAACCGCGATCCATCAGCTCAACGTCGCGCGCGACCTCGAGGAGGCAGAGGCAGCCCTCAGCCAAATCGCGGCCCCACAGCAGAACATCGTGGTCGCCGACCGGGCGGGGCGGATCGGCATGTTTCTTCCCGCTAAGGTTCCCCTCCGCCGGGCAGGCGATGGCTCTTTCCCTGTCCCTGGCTGGGACGGCAGCCACGACTGGATAGGCTTCGTGCCCTACAAGGCCTTGCCGCGCTTCGTCGACCCGCCCTCTGGGCGTCTCGTCAACGCCAACAACCGCGTGGTGCCGGACGACTTCCCGGTCTGGCTGACGCGCGACTGGTGGGGCGATTTCCGCTTTCGCCGGATCGTCGAACGTCTTGATGCGCAGCCTGGCCCTCTGGATAGAGCGGCGATGGCGGCGATTCAGCTCGATATCGTCTCGGCCGCAGCGCGCGAGCTGTTGCCCCTGATGCTGCACGCCGAGCCGCGCTCCTCCCTTGCGCGGGAGGCGCATGCGCTTCTTTCGTCCTGGGACGGGGCGATGCGGGCTGACCGTCCCGAACCACTCCTCTATCACGCTTGGCGGGCAGCTTTCGGCAGGCTGGTGGCGGAACGTACCTTGGGCGCGGAGGCGGAGGCCTTCCGCGAGACCTCGGCCGAGTTTCAGCTTTTTGTCCTGCGAGGCGGCGCGCACTGGTGCGGGGCGGGGGAGGATCCCTGCCGCCCTTTGCTCACGCAAGCTCTTGAGGAGGCGATCGAGTTGCTGCGCAAACGGTTCAGCCCACGCCCCCTGGCGGAGTGGCGGTGGGGCGAGGCGCATGTGGCCGGTTTCGGCCACCCCTTGCTACGCTTCGTGCCGGGCCTCGGCCCGCGCTTTGGGGCGCGCATGGAAACCCCAGGCGATGGCGAAACTGTGCTGCGCGCGGGCTTCAGGGGCGCTGGGCGGGCAGCGTTCGAGAACATCCACGGCGCCTCCTTCCGCGCGGTCTACGACCTCGCCGATCTCGACGCGTCCTTGTTCATCGTTGCCCCCGGCCAGTCGGGCCATCCGGCAAGCCCTCATTTCCGCGACCTCGCCCCGCTTTGGCTCGCGGGTGGCATGCTCAGCATCCCCCGTGAGCCCTCTGCCGTGGCCGGGCGTCTGCTCCTCGTGCCTGAGTCCGGCAGTCGGAGACCGCAGGCTCTCGATTGACCGCCGCCATCCCCTTCCGCTTCACTGCTGGGCGTTGGGAGCCGAAGCGCGATGCTGCAGAAATCCTTTCGCCGGCCGCAGTTCTACTACACCACCGCTACCCTCCCCTGCCCCTACCTGCCGGGACGGAGCGAGCGGAAGATCGTCACCGAACTGACGGGTGCGGACGCCGAATCGCTGCATGATCGCCTTTCGCGCGCGGGCTTCCGGCGCAGTCACAACATCGCCTATGCGCCTGTATGCCCTGGCTGCCGCGCTTGCATTCCCATTCGCATCGATGCTCAAGCGTTTCGCCCCACGCGCACGCAGCGTCGCATCCTCGCGCTGAATGCCGATCTCGAGGGGTTCGAGGTGCCGCCGCGCGCGACTGCCGAACAATTCGCCCTCTTCCAGCGCTACCAGGCCGCCCGCCACGGGGATGGCGACATGGCGGCGATGGGCTTCTACGACTATCGGGCGATGGTCGAGGACACGCCGATCGAGACCCTGATCGTCGAAGTGCGCGACCCGGCCGATGCTCTGGTCGCCGCCTGCCTGACCGACCGCGTCTCCGATGGGCTATCGGCCGTCTATTCTTTTTTCGAGCCGACTCTTGCCAAGCGCTCGCTCGGCACCTGGATGATCCTCTGGCTGGTGCGCCGCGCCGTCGCGCTCGGTCTGCCCTATGTTTATCTCGGCTACTGGGTGCCGGAGAGCCGCAAAATGTCTTACAAGGCGCGGTTTCGCCCCTCCGAGATCCTTTGGGGCGGGGTATGGCGAGAACTGACGCGGGAGGAGGCAGAGAAGGGCTTGCGACCTGTCACGCCGCGCGTGACCGTCAGCACTGGCTGAGCCGAAGCAGGATAAAAGGGCGCGTCAGCCGAAGCGGCCCGAGGAGGGGAAGCCGCGCCAAACAAGGCGCCCCGCCTGAGCGCGCGTGCCCAACCAATCGCGCAGTTCTGCTGCCCCCTTGACGGTCGTGCGGTTCTCGCCGAGGCGAATGGAGAGCCCTTCGGCGAGGCGAAACGCCTTCGCATCGGCAAGCCCTCCGTCCTTGAACTTCTGCAAGGTCACGCCGCGCCCTTTGGCCAGTCGCGGCACCTGGTCGAGCGGGAAAATCAGCAGCTTGCGATTCTCGCCCACGCTGGCGATGTGGTCGGCTCCGTCGGGAATCGGGGTCGCGACTGCCAACTCCTCGCCCTCGTCTAACACCAAAACCTGCTTTCCCGATCGTGTCGCGGCCAAGGTATCGGCGGCTGAAACGACGAATCCACGCCCTGCTGCAGAGGCAAGGAGCCACGCTTCGCCCTCGCGGAAGACGGCGAGCGAGACGAGCTCCGCCTCGTTCGGCAGGTCGATCAAGAGGCGAATGGGCGTGCCATCGCCGCGCCCGCCCGGCAGTTTCTCGACGGGAATGGTGTAGCAGCGGCCGTTGGTGGCGAAGGCGAGTAGGCGATCCGTTGTCTCGGCCGGGACGAGAAAGCGCAGCCGGTCGCCTTCCTTGAAGCGCAGGGAGGCGGGCTCGACCGCGTGGCCTTTCAGAGCGCGTGCCCAGCCCTTGTCGCTAACAATGACCGTGACGGGTTCGCGCACCGCAAGCGCTTCGACCACCACCTCCGCCCGCGCGGCGGGGGCTTGGGCGAAGCGGGTGCGACGATCGCCCAAGGGGCCTGAGCCGAACCGGGCCTTGATGTCGGCCAGTTCCTCCGCAATCGCGCGCCAGCGCTCCGGTTCCGACTCGAGCAGCGCTTTAAGCCGCTGGCGCTCCGTTGCCACCCGCTTGTGCTCGCGTCGGATCTCCAGCTCCTCGAGCTTGCGCAGGCTGCGCAGCCGCATGTTGAGGATCGCCTCAGCCTGCGCGTCGGTGAGCGAAAAGGCGCGCATAAGCGCAGGTTTCGGGTCATCCTCGCTGCGCAGGATCCGGATCACCTCATCGAGATTGAGGAAGACAGCGAGGTAACCTTCCAGAACTTCAAGCCGCCGTTCGGCGGCGGCAAGACGGTGGCGTGTGCGGCGGACCAAAACCTCGTGACGGTGGTCGAGGAAGGCGCGCAGTACCTCCTTGAGCGACATCACGCGCGGGGTGCGCTCGGCATCCAGTACGTTCATGTTGAGGGGGATGCGCGTCTCGAGGGCGGTGGCGCGAAATAGGCTCTCCATGAGGAGCGCGGGATCGACCGTCTTCGATTTCGGCTCGAGAACGATCCGCACGGTCTCCGTGCTCTCGTCGCGCAGATCGCCAAGCAAGGGGAGCTTCTTCTGCTCCAGCGCCTCGGCGATATCGGCGATCAGTTTCGCCTTCTGCACAAGCCAGGGGATTTCGGTGACGACGATGCGCCAGGTGCCGTATTTACCTTGCTCGACCTCCCAGGCAGCGCGCAGGCGAAAGCCGCCGCGCCCCGTCTCGTAGGCGGCGGCGATCGCCTCAGGCGTTTCAACGATGACGCCGCCCGTCGGAAAGTCCGGGCCCTGAATGAAGCGGAGAAGGTCGGCCGTGGTGGCATCAGGGTTGGCGATGAGGTGGATCGCCGCTGCGCACACTTCGCCCGCATTGTGGGGAGGGATTGCGGTCGCCATCCCCACCGCAATTCCCTGCGCGCCATTGGCGAGCAGGTTGGGGAAGGCCCCCGGCAGCACCATCGGTTCGCTCTCCTCCCCATCGTAGGTGGGGCGGAAATCGACTGCGTCCTCCTCGATCCCTGCGAGCAGTGCAGCACCGATGGCGGTCAGGCGTGCTTCGGTGTAGCGCATAGCGGCGGCGTTATCGCCATCGATGTTGCCGAAATTGCCTTGCCCCTCGATCAACGGGTAGCGCTGGCAGAAGTCTTGGGCGAGGCGAACGAGCGCCTCGTACACGGCGGCGTCTCCGTGGGGATGGAACTTGCCGATGACGTCGCCCACAACGCGGGCGCATTTCTTAAAGCCCGCAGCCGGGTCGAGGCGGAGCTGGTGCATTGCCCACAGAAGCCGCCGGTGCACGGGCTTCAGCCCATCTCGCACATCGGGCAGGGACCGGCTCATGATGGTGGAGAGGGCATAGGCGAGGTAGCGCTCGGACAAGGCGTCAGCGAGCGGGATGTCGCGGATGTCGGAGAGCTCGTTCGGCATCGGGGCGACTCGCAGGATGTCTAACGAGGCTGGTCTAAGGCCGGGTGGGGCGTTCGGCAAACCAAGCCGGCGGCAAGGTGATGGTTGCAGTCCGCTCACGGCAGGATTTGCTTGCGCTTGGGTTGCGCCTGGCGTCGCGGGGCGGAACCATCTCGCCCCATGCCTCCGCGCCGGGCCTCCGGCCTCACCTCCCTCGCCCGCACCCTGCGCAGCCGAAACGGCCGCATCTTCTACGCGGGCTCGCTCGTCGCCTGGACGGGGCTGTGGGCGCAGCGCGTAGCGGTGGGATGGCTCGCGTGGGAGCTCGCAGGCTCTCCCTTCTGGCTTTCGGTCGTTGTCTTCGCCGACCTCTTCCCCTCAATCCTGGTCGCGCCTATTGCCGGCGCGGTCGCTGACCGAAGCGATCGGGTATGGCTGACAGTTGCGAGCCAGACCGTTTCGGCCCTGCAGGCCTTGATCCTTGCCGCCCTCGTGGTCGGGGGCGCGATCTCTCTGCCGCTCCTCATCCTGCTCGAGATCGTGGTCGGGGTGGCGAATGCCTTTACCCAGCCTGCGCGACAGACGTTGATCCCCGCCATCGTGCCACGGGAAGACCTGCCGGGGGCGGTCGCGCTGAACGCGCTCACCTTCAACGTGGCCCGTTTCGCCGGTCCTGCGATCGCGGGTGGGCTGATCGTCTGGGCGGGGGTGGTGCCGCCGATCCTGCTGAACGCTGTGGCCTACCTTTTGGCCGCCGCCTCCTTGCCCCTGTTGCGGATCGCGCCGGAGGAGCGGATCGGCCATGCGCCCACGCGCTCGTTGCGATCGGAGACTGTGGAGGGGTTCCGCTACGCCGCCGCCCATCCGGGGATTGGACCGATCCTGCTGTTCGCTGCGCTGATGGGCGTATTCGCGAGGCCTTTCCTTGAGCTTCTGCCCGCCTTCGCCGATTCGGTGTTCGGCCGCGGGGCGGCGGGGCTTGCCGTGCTCGCCTCCGCCACGGGGGCCGGAGCCCTGGTCTCCGGGCTCGTGCTCGCCGCGCGCGGCAGCGTGCGAGGCTTGACCAGGATTGGCATCGGGGCGGGCCTCGCCATGGCGTTGGGCGGCCTGGTGTTTGTCGCCACAGACCTCTTCGCGGTTGGCGTGATCGGCGCAACGGGGGCGGCGGCGGCCCAAATTGTGCACGGGGTGTCGATCCAGACCCTCGTTCAGGGCGCGGCCGAAGGCGCGATGCGCGGGCGCGTGCTGGCCCTCTGGGGGTTGATCATCCGCGCCTGCCCCGCCGTTGGCGCATTGGGGCTTGGCGCGCTCGCCGAGTTTGTCGGGCTGCGCGGGGCCGTAAGCGTTGCCTCTCTTGCCTGTTTGCCTGTCTGGTGGTGGGGCCAGCGGAAAAGCCGGCGCATCGCAGCGGTCATGGAGCGCGGGCTGGGGCCGAAGCGAGGTGCTGATGGCCCGGCACCTGGTTGAGCCTCCCGCCCGCGTGACCTGACGGGGATGGGAAAGCAACTTAGTCTGAGCCTATGCTCACTCGTCGTTTTGGCCTCGCCGCCGTCTTCGCCTGTGTGGCCGTCAGCCCTACGACGGCCTTTCGCCTTGAGGAGGCGGATGCAGAGACGGCGGTCGACCTCACCTCGGCGTGCGAGCGTTCCTCGCTCCACGACTCGCTCAGAGCGGAGCTTGATGCGCTGCTCGAGGGGCGCCTGCTGACCGCCGACCTTGAGGACGCCCTTCGACGGTTGGCGAGCTGCCCGTATTGCGGCTGCCGCCTCGTTGTGCCGTCCCCGTCCACCTCCTGAGTGGTTTGCCGTCCTACTGCGCCTGGGTTACCGGTGGCGGGGCCGGCGCGCTTGCGGCCGGCGGATCGGGAAAGGAGCGAGCGATGGGTCGTATCGACCGGGTCAATCCGGGCAAGATCTACTCCGACGCTGTGGACTACCACGGTTTTGTCTTCCTGCGCGGGATCACCGCGCGCGACACGGCGGGAGACATTCGGGCGCAGACCCGGGACATCCTGGAGCAGATCGACACGCTGCTGGAAGAGCGCGGCACCGACAGGACTAGGCTCCTGTCAGCCCAAGTCTGGTTGAAGGACATCAGGGACCGTGACGCGATGAACGAGATCTGGACGGCCTGGGTGCCCCCCGGTCTCGCCCCAGCGAGAGCGTGCGTAGAGGCGAAGCTCGCTGCCCCTGACATTTTGGTCGAGATCATGGTCATCGCTTGCAAATAGGGCGGTTTCCGACCACGACCGTGCCCGGCCACAAGCTCTGCCGTTGCCCCGCGGCAGGGCTTTTTGGTGTCGACTCCGCTTCCAGTCACAGAGCCAATGAAACACAACGAAATCCAACGTTATAGGATTTGAGGCCTAAAATCAGCGCCTGCACACATCCGGATCGCGGGGAAGTTTGCGGCAATACGATGGCACGCAGGGTTCGCGGTTGCCTCCCCACACTGCACGCGGTTTCTGACGCGGCGGTCATGAACGGGAAGAGGAGCAGCTATGCGCGTTGATCGTCGCGGCCCGCGAATCGCCTTGGCCACCACCATGGTTCTCGCCCTATCGTTTCCTGCCTCCCCACTCTTCGCCAACCCCTCTTCCTCTCCTCCCTCACGACCGTCCGCGGCAACACCCTATCTGCAGTGTGTACCCTTCGCCCGGTACCTCTCGGGCATCGACATCATGGGTGATGCACGCACCTGGTGGGCACGGGCAGAGGGCCGCTACGCGCGTGGCAATTGGCCCGAGGTCGGCGCCGTCCTTGTTTTCCGCCCTTCTGGCGGCATGCGCCTAGGCCACGTTTCGGTGGTGACGGGCATCGTCTCGTCGCGCCACATCCTGGTCGATCACGCCAACTGGCCTGGCCCTGGCCTGCCTAAGGGGCGGATCGCGCGCGGTGTCTCGGTGATCGACGTCTCACCGAGCAACGACTGGACGGCGGTGCGGGTCGAAATTCACGGCCGCGGCTCCGATTTCGGCCGAACCTACCAGGCGTGGGGCTTCATTTATCCGCGTGACCCCTCCGGTCGCGTCATCGCTGACCGCCAGCCCCTGCCAGAGCGAGTCGAGCGCGCGACCCAACGTGCCGCTGCCGCAGCCGCACGCGGTCCAGCCTTCGTCGGTCGCCTCAACGAACGCCTCGAGGGGGACCAGATCATCGAGCTTGCCGAGGCGACGGACCGATCCGGCCCAGGGAGGGTTGCTGCGTCCCTAACGACCGCAGGCGCTGCATCGTTAAGGGATGTCGCTGAGGAGATCGCCACCTGGGGCGCGCCCGACCGGTCCTTGCGCTGAACCGAGGCACCGTGCAGGGTCGGCCGATGTCTGGTCGGCGGTCTTTGCGGCAGAGCCGCAGTCAAGGGGTGTCGGGGCCGGCGGTTGAGGACCCTCAGGATCTGACTTTTGTCGCGCGAGAGGCTGTATCGCGCGCACCAAAGCTCGTGTGCCTAGCCGGTATTTCGCCCCGCTCCCCATCGTTGAGGTGTGCCGGGATGAGAGGTTTGCGCGTGATCAGACAGTCATCGACAAGCGGGGAGGGTCTTTGCCATGTCGATGCTGTCGACGCCGTGTGCCAAGCGACCTCGTGGCGCTGCCGTTGCTCGCGCGCTAGGGCGAAGTTCTCCATGTTCGTTTGCGTGGGCCATCCAATACAGGCGGGGAGTGCTCACTTCCTAGTGGCTCCGCGCCCCGGCCTCTCTCCCCACCGATGACACCCACCGCCGGATCAGATCGAAACGGCAACGACAGAACGCCAACGCCGCGCCATCGTGCTGTGTGCGAGCGCCCCTTGCACCTTCCGCCCAACCGCGTCCCGCCCGCGCGCAGGGTCCAGAACTCTTTTCCGCTCAGCTACGCGATGGCGACAGGGTCAAGGGCCGAAGGCGCCGAGGAGGCCGATTGACCAGCGGCCGCTGCCTGGCACACGACATCCATCCGGACCCGGTCTAGAACCGCGGCGAGCCGGGGGCGCCCACCTTCAAAAGCCTGGCACACGACATCCATCCGGACCCGATCCACACCGGGGACGGTACACGGCGACCCAGGCGCCCCTGGTTCTCCTTCTGGCTCTTCCTGCAGGATGCTGCTTGGAGAGTGGCTTCAGCGCTGACCGCGCCTGTAGCAGCACCGCAACCCGAGGCGAAATCCTAAGCAAACCACGGAAGAGACAAGTCGGCCAAACAAACCCACGCCGCCTATGTAATGAAAGGCCATGGGAAGGGTCTTGGCCGCACGCAAGTTGCGCGCGCGAGCACGCCCCATGGCCCGCCCTGTGCAGCTGGCAGCTCCTGGCATCTAGGAAAGCGTTAGCGAGGCTCCTGCGGCGCTGTGCTTGCGCCGCGAGCACGTCATGATCCGCCAAAACAACCGCTGCCCCCCTGCCACCCGATGCGACGGAACTGCCGCTATCGTCCTCGGCGTCCTCAACCTCTCCACGCTCCATCTGTGGCCTCAGTCGATGGACACACTTTAATGTGACATCTTGACGCTCGAAGGAGATGAGCCGATGCGGCAGAGCAAGGGACTGAGCGTGGGCAAGCGGTCTTTCGCGACACAGACGGTATCCAATATCAAGTAGGCTTCCGATGCCTTCTAAGGGTTGTTCGCTGCGATTTGCCCAGGCCCGTCTCAGTCGGGACCGGGTGGTCGCGGCGCCGGACAGCAGGGCGATCATCCCGTACACCTGCGCGGGAACGGGTGGCGGACCCCTCCCCGCGTCTTACGCTACGCCGCCTGTCTCAGCGCAGCCAGCAAGCGTGGAACGGCGGAAAGAGACGGAGATGGCCAGCCGCGGCTCGGCACTCGCGCTGCCGGCGCGCCGTCACGAACCCACCGAGCACCCTCGGCCCCAACATCTGGGAACCCCACACTGAGGTGTGGTGAGGGTGCAGGGCTCGCCCCATGCGCATCGTGATCATTGGTGCCGGTGTGGTCGGCGTGGCAGCGGCTTGGGCGCTGAGACATACAGGTGCGGACATCATCGTCGCTGAAGCCCGGGAAGGTCCTGCCCTCGAAACCTCCTTCGCCAATGGCGGGCACTTAGCGATGGCGAGCGGCCCTTGGGCAGCGCCCGACGTGCCGGGCAAGCTCCTGCGCTGGCTTGGGCGAGAGGATGCGCCCTTGCTGGTTCGCCTGCGTTGGGATCCTGCGCTCTGGCGCTGGGGCCTCAAATTCCTGGCCAACTGCACAGCCTCAGCCTACGAGGAGAATGCGCGTGCGATCGGCAGCCTCGCACAGCTTTCATGCACCGAAACTGTCCGTCTACGCGAGGAACTCTCTATCTCCGATGATGCGAGTGGCGAGGGCGTCCTCACGCTCTACCATAATCCGTGGGATCTCGCGGCAGCGGAGAAGAAACGCGATCGCCTCATCGCGCACGGCATCGCGGCCGAGGTGCTCGATCCCGCCGCCTTAGTCGCGCGCGAACCTGCCCTCGCCTCTGCCGTCCATCGCTATGCTGGAGCCCTGTTCGCCGCCGATGGCCACACGGCAGACTGCCGTGCCTTCACCCTTGGCCTCGCTGCCGCAGCGGCGCAGCGCGGTGTCCTTTTCCGCTACCGCACCCGCGTGGCCAAACTCCTCGTCGAGCGGGGGCGAACCCTCGGTGTCGTGCTCGAGGGTGGAGAGCGGGTGGCAGCAGATGCTGTCGTGCTCGCCGCCGGGCCGTGGTCGGTTCGGCTCGTTGCAGCGCTGGGCCTGAGGCTGCCGATCTATCCCGGCAAAGGCTATTCCGTCACAGTACCAATCGCCGGGCGAAATGGTGCCCCGCGCCATGGGGTGATCGACGAGGCGCAGAAGATCTACATCGCGCGCTTTGGTCAGCGCCTGCGCATCGCCGGCACGCTGGAACTCGCGGGCTTCGACCCAACCCCCTCGCCCAGACGCGCCTCTGCCACGCTGGAGCGCCTGCGCGCGCTCTTCCCCGATGGCGGCGACTTCGCGCGCGCTGAGCACTGGACAGGGTTGAGGCCGATGACGCCGGACGGACGGCCGCTCATCGGCGCCACGCCCATTCGCGGCTTGTGGCTGGATACTGGGCACGGCCCACTCGGCTGGACCCTCGCTTGCGGCTCGGCGCTTCTGCTCGCGAGCCTGATAACCAACTCCTCCCCTCCGATCGATCCGACCCCCTTCAGCCCCTCCCGCTTCTGACAGGGCTCAGCGCTTGGAGGACCGCGAGTCGCCGCGCTAACCCTCAGCCTCATGGCGATCGTCGTCACGGTGGCGCAGCAAAAGGGCGGGGCGGGAAAGACAACGCTCGTTGCCCAGCTTGCTGCCGCACTCGCTCCGACCCGGCGGGTGGCCGCCCTCGACGTCGACCCGCAGGCCAGCCTGATGCGTTGGCAGGCTGCCCGCAAGGCAGCGCTTCAGGCGGCTGGAGCAGGCCTCACCGTGGCGGAGTGCGCGGGCTGGCGGGTCGGGACGGAAATCTCGCGCCTGTCGCGGGATCACGACATCGTTTTCATCGACAGTCCGCCGCATGCCGAGACAGAGGCGCGGCTTGCCGTGCGCGCGGCCGATCTCGTGCTCGTTCCCCTGCAGCCGACCCCGCTCGACCTGTGGGCAACCGGACCGACCCTCGCCCTGGCGGAAGCCGAGAGCCGCCCTGTCCGGGTGGTGTTGAACCGCGCACCAGCCCGCGGGCGGCTTCTGGACTCAACACGAGAGGAGCTGGCGCGGTCGCAAGCGCCCGTGCTCGCTGCCGCGCTCGGCAACCGCAGCGCCTACGCGACCTCCATGCAAAGGGGGCTCGGCGTGACGGAGAGCGCGCCGAGAGGGCTGGCCGCCGAGGAGGTGCGCGCCCTGATCGCCGAGCTGGCGGACTGGTTGGGTAGGCCCTGATGCACATTCTGCTTTTCGTCCTTCATCTGCTCGGCGCCATCGTCTGGGTGGGCGGCATGGCGTTCGCTATCCTCGTTCTTCGCCCCTCGCTCATCGTGCTTGAGCCACCGCAACGGCTCGCTGTGCATCGCGAAGTGTTCCGCCGTTTCTTTCTAATCGTCTGGCACGCGATGCCCATCACACTCGTCTCCGGCTGGGCCATGCTGTTCGTGTTTCATGGTGGCTTTGCGAGCGCGCACTGGACCGTGCACCTGATGAATCTGACCGGTCTCGTCATGGGCGCAGTTTTCGTCGTGCTATGGAGCGGGCCCTATCAGACCTTCCGTGGTGCCCTTGCCGGCGGCCAGCTGGCGGAGGCGGCTCAAGCCCTGGGCCGGATCCGGCGATTGATCATGCTGAATCTTGGGCTTGGCCTGTTCACCAGCGCGATCGCCGGGCTCGGGCGGTTCGGAGTATAATCGGTGCGCTCTTCACCCCAGCAGGCGCCTCTGCCCCTGCGTTTCCTCGTTGGGCTGTGTGTCGCTCTTGCCCCATGGTTCGCCAACGTACAAACCCTGCCGGGCAATCCCCTCGTCGGTCGCCAGCTCGCCGAACGCTGGTGTGCCTCCTGCCATCTTGTCTCGCCCCTGCCCGTCGGCCCGGTTGGGGACGGGGCAAAGCCCTTCCAATCCATCGCAGATCGGCCGTCCACGACACCGCTCTCCTTGCGCGCGTTTTGGCAAACACCGCACGGCCAGATGCCCGATCTGCACATCAGCCGCCGCGAGGGAGATGATCTGATCGGCTTTATCCTCTCGCTGCGCCGACTCTGATGCCCCTCTCACCTCGCCCGACGCCGCACCACTTCACGGTGCAAAATGTAAAGGCCTGAGGAGACGAGCACAGCAACCCCAGCGACCGTCCAGAGCGAGAGCCGCTCGTCCCAGATGACGAAGCCCAGCAGACCCGTCCACAGAATCCCGACATATTCGAACGGGGCGACGATGGACGCCTCTGAACGGCGATAGGCCTCCGTCATCAAAAGTTGCGCCCCGGTGCTGATCACGCCGATCAACAAGAGCAGCACCCCATCGCGCCAATCCGGCGTGACCCACACGGGAATCATCGCGACCCCCGCCACCACAGCGCCACCGACCGAGAACCAGGCGATGATGGTGACGTTGCTCTCCCCCAACTCGCCCATGCGGCGAATTGCTGCCATCGCCAAAGCCCAGCAAAAGGCGCCGAAGACGACAATGAGCGCCGGGATCAGCGCAATTTCTCCTCCACCAGGGCGGAGGATCAGGAGCACGCCGCCAAAACCGACAATCACCGCACTCCAGCGTCGGATGCCAACCTTCTCGCGCAACAGCGGAATGGAAAGCGCGGTGAGAAAGAGCGGCATGGTGAAGCCAAGCGCGGTGACAGTGGCGATGGGCAGCACTGCATAGCCGTAGAACGCAGTGACCATGCCGACCACGCCCGCGGCGACGCGCACGACGTGCCAGAAGGGCCGGCGCGTGGCGAGGGTGCGCAGCCCGCCCTGGCGCGCCATCATCGGCCAAAGTGCGACCATCGCGACGACTGAGCGGAAAAAGACGATCTCGATCGTTGGGATCCGCTCAGAGACCGTTTTCACCATCGCGGCAGCGACGGCGAATGTCGCCGAGGCGCCAACGACGGCAGCGATAGCGCGGGCCCGGCGTCGGCGCGTTTCGCCATCCTTTGCTGCCGCTTCGGCCTCGTCCTCCGCTTGCCGCACCTGCTCCCCCGTTCCGCGCGAGCCTAAGCGCGCCCCTCTGGCAGCGCCAGCTGGATAGGGCTACGGTCCACTCTCGCATGGCAGACCTTTCCTTCCCGTCGCATCCCGCTGTCACCATCGAAGCCGTCGAGACCGTCTGGCACGGACGGGCCGCCGTGCAACGCGTGCGCTACAGTGTGAGGGGCTTCGACGGCCGACGTGTGGGCCCAGCCACCTGGGAAGTGGTGCGGCGGGGCCGCGCTGTCGCGGTTCTGCCGCATGACCCGCGAACCCGGCGGGTGGTGCTGATCGAACAGTTCCGCTTGCCGGCTCTTGCCGCCGGGATCGATCCGATGCTGATCGAAGCGGCCGCCGGCTTGGTCGACGGCGAGGAGGACGAACAAACCGCCGCGCAGCGAGAGACGCTCGAGGAGACAGGGCTGGCGGTGAGTCGGCTGGAACCGGTCGGGCGGTTCATCCTCACCCCTGGCATTGCCGACGAGACCATCGCCATTTTCCTGGCCGAGACCGACATTCCCGCCCCCCCGGCTGACGGCACTTTGCGCCTGACGGGCATGGCGCATGAGCATGAGCACATCCGCGTGCTCGCCGTCGCCGAGGACGACGCCTTTGCTTGGCTGGATGCCGGGCGCATTGTCAACGCCACGACTGTGATCGCACTGCAAGCCCTGCGCATCCGACGCTTGCGTGAGAAGAGCGGAGGATGACCGACCTCCTGTTCCGCAGCGACGCCTATCTCGCTGAAGCCACTGCGCGCGTTGTGGCCGTGACACCTGCGGGCGTCGTGCTTGACCGCACGGTGTTCTACGCCGCCGGCGGCGGCCAACCGGGCGACACAGGTGTGCTTCGCCGTGCCGACGGGACAGCGGCTCGCGTCATCGACACAGTGAAGGGCGAGAACGGTGCGGTGCTGCATCGTCTCGTCGATGGATCGAGTCTGCCGGAGCCTGGCGAGGCAGTGGTGGCAGCAATCGACTGGCCGCGCCGATACCGCCTGATGCGTATGCACACCGCCCTCCATCTGCTCTGTGCCCTCATCCCCGGTGCGGCGGTAACGGGCGGCGCGATCGGAGACGGTAAGGGCAGGCTCGACTTCGACCTTCCCGCAGCCCCTGATCGCGCGGCGCTGGAGGAAGGGCTCGCACGGCTGATTGCCGAGAACCATCCGGTGAGAGAAGGCTGGATCACCGAAGAGGAACTCGACGCCAACCCCCAGCTCGTGCGCACGCTGTCGGTGAAGCCGCCGCGCGGTTCGGGGCACGTGCGCCTCATCCGCATCGGCGCAGGCGACCCGCCCGTCGATCTGCAGCCCTGCGGCGGCACCCATGTCCGCTCAACCGCTGAGATCGGCCGCATCGCGATCGCTAAGGTGGAGAACAAGGGGCGGCAAAATCGCCGCATCGCCCTGGTGCTCGAGGCATGACAGCGCGCGGCTTCGCCCGCCCGGAGGCGCTGATCGATGCCACCACGCTTGCAGCGAAGCTCGGCGCGCGCGACCTCGTGGTGATCGACATCACCAAGTCGCTGCCCAACGAGAACCGCGACGATCGCGCTGCCTGGCGCGAGGGGCATATTCCGGGTGCCGTGTTTCTCGATATCGACGAGATCGCTGACCGCACGAGCCCTCTGCCGCATATGTTGCCAGCGCCAGCGGAATTCGCGCGCATGATCGGCGCTTTCGGCATCGGCAACGACACGCATGTCGTCTTCTACGACCAGAAAGGCATGAGTTCCGCCGCCCGCGGATGGTGGATGATGCGCGTCTTCGGCCATGACCGCGTGGCGCTGCTGGATGGCGGGCTGCCCGCTTGGCGGGACAGAGGCCTCCCGCTCGAGACCGGCGAAATTGCGCCCCCTCCGCCTGCCCGCTTCACGCCCTGCTTTCGCGCCGGCCTCGTTGCGGATCTTGCCCGGGTGCAGAGTGGCCTGATCGAAGGCAGCATCGTGCTCCTGGATGCTCGTCCGGCTGCGCGCTTCCGCGGCGAGGCGCCAGAACCTCGGCCCGGCATCCGCAGCGGCCACGTGCCAGGCGCACTCAACCTGCCGCATGTCACGCTGCTCGACGAGGCATTCCGCTTCCTCCCCGCGGCAGCGCTTCGCGCCCGCCTTGCTGAAGCTGGGCTCGACGGCACGCGTCCAGCGATCGCTATGTGCGGTTCTGGCGTTACCGCCTGCGTCATCGCCTTCGCGGCTCATCTCGTCGGTCTGCCCGATGTCGCGGTCTACGACGGATCGTGGACGGAATGGGGAGGACGCGACGACACACCGGTCGAGATCGGTTAAGGAGAACGGCCGTGCCCGACGACACCCGACCCGCACATCGGCGCCTTGGCCTGCGCACCCGGCTGTCCCATCTCGGAAGGCCGGGCACGAAAGTGCATAGTTTCGTCAACCTGCCCGTCGCCCGGGGCTCGACCGTACTTTACCCGACCTGCGCCGACCGGGCCGAGGCGGGCAAGAGACGGTACGAACAGGCGCTGGTTTATGGCGTACTCGGCGGGCCCAACCACCACGCGCTTGAGAACATCGTGGCGGATATCGAAGGAGGCACGCGCTGCCAAATCGTCTCTTCTGGGCTTGCGGCTGTCACAACCGCTTTGCTGGCCTATCTGAAGTTGGGCGACCATCTTCTGCTGCCAGACAGCGTTTATGGCCCAACGCGTGGCTTTGCCGATCACTTTCTCACCCGCATGGGGGTGCAGACCACCTATTATGACCCTTGCGTTGACGAAACGGGCTTAGCGGCTTTGATTCAACCGAACACCCGCGTGCTCTATCTAGAAAGCCCTGGCAGCCACACCTTCGAGGTGCAAGACGTGCCGGCTCTGTCCCGCGCCGCGCACGCGCGGGGGCTGACGGTGATGATGGACAACACCTGGGGTCTGTATCACTTCCAGCCCTTCCGTCATGGTGTCGACGTCTCGATCCAGGCGCTCACCAAATATGTCGTTGGCCACTCAGACGTGCTGCTCGGCGCGATCACTGTGGCCTCTGAGCACGACTGGAAGCGCGTGCGTTCGGCCGCGCTGCAGCTTGGCCAGTACGCTTCGCCAGACGATTGCTGGCTCGCGCTGCGCGGTGCGCGCACCCTCGCGGTTCGGCTGGCGGCGCAGGAGGCGAGCGGGCTGAGGGTGGCGCGTTGGCTTGCTGCGCGGCCGGAAGTGCTGCGCGTTTTGCATCCTGCCTTGCCCGGGGCGCCCGGGCACGACCTTTGGCGACGCGACTACACCGGCGCCTGCTCGTTGTTTGGGGTTGTGTTCCGCCCCGAGTTTTCAGTCTCTGCAAGCCAGGCTTTCGTCGATGCGCTGGAGCTGTTTGGCATCGGCGCCTCTTGGGGCGGCTATGAAAGCCTCGCCCTACCAACCACAGGCTTTATCACGCGCACGGTCACGAGCGCAAATCTGGGCGGGCCAGCGGTGCGGCTGCACATCGGCCTTGAGGATGTCGCTGACCTGATCGCCGATCTCGAACGCGGCCTTGCCGCGCTTCGCGCCCACCGCGATTAAAGCCCCCCTCACCCAGCACAGGCACGACAGAGTCCTTCGATTTCCACAGTCGCCCGCATCTGGCGGAATCCGTGGCGTTCCGCCGCCTGCGCAACGGCAGCGATGATCGCTTCGTCTTCCGTCTCCGTCACCCGCCCGCAGCGGGTGCAGATCAGGAATTGAACCGCGTGACCGTGGTCGTGCCCAACATGGTCCGCCGCGCTTGGGCAGCCGACGAATGCGTTCAGCCGCTCGACCTTGTGCACGAAGCCGCGCTCGCGCAGGAAGTCGAGCGCGCGATAGACTGTCGGAGGTGCCGCGCCAGCGCGCGTGCGCCGCAGATGGTCGAGAAGGGCGTACGCGCCGATGGGCTGGTCGGAGGAGAGGACGAGCCCCAACACCTCCCGCCGCAGAGGCGTCAGCGTTGTTCCCTGCTCCGAACAAAGCCGAGCCGCCTTCTCAAGCCGTGCTTCGATCTCTGGAGAAAACGTCAACCCCTGTTCGCTCACCGCCATCCTACCACGGCTAGCTCCGGACATGTTATCTTATAACATGAGCGAGTGAGGAGAATCACTGATGCCGCCCGACTACGTCCCCCCGAGCACGACGGCCTGCGAGGCGCTCATCGCCGCGGTCCGCTTCGATGCCCATGGCCTGGTGCCGGCGATCGCGCAGGACTATGCGAGCGGCGAGGTGCTGATGCTGGCCTGGATGACCCGCGAGGCACTGGCAGAGACGCTGGCAACGGGACGTGTCTGCTACTGGTCGCGCTCGCGGTCCAGGCTGTGGCGCAAAGGCGAAACCTCCGGCCAGGTGCAGCGCCTCGTCGATCTTCGGCTCGACTGTGATGGCGATACCGTCCTGCTCCTAGTCGAACAGACTGGGCCCGCTTGCCATACCGGGCGACGGTCCTGCTTCTTCAATGCCATCCGCAACGATCAGCTGAAGGAAATTTCGCAACCGATCATCGACCCGGCTGAACTCTACGGGACAGCGCATTGATGGACAGCGTTCCCGTCACCGTGCTGACGGGCTTCCTCGGTGCCGGCAAAACCACGCTGCTGCGCGGCCTGCTCAGGCGAAGTGAGGCCGCGCGCATCGCGGTGCTGATCAATGAATTCGGCGAAGTCGGGCTCGATCACCTGCTCGTTGAGCACGTTGCCGATGATCTCGTCCTGCTCGCCTCGGGCTGCCTCTGCTGCACGGTGCGTGGCGATCTCATCGCAGCCCTCGGCCGCTTGGCCGCCCGGCGCGCTGCTGGTGAGCTCAGCTTCGAGCGGGTGATCATCGAAACGACGGGGCTTGCCGACCCTGCACCGATCTTGCACACGCTGATGGGAGAGCCTTCGGTGCTGGCCGCCTATCGCCTCGACGGCATCGTTACCGTGGTCGATGCCGTACACGGCTGGGCGACGTTGGACGCCCAGCCCGAGGCGGTAAAGCAGGCGGCGGTGGCGGATCGGCTGGTGCTCAGCAAGACCGATCTCGCACCAACCGAAACAGTAGCACGGCTTTCCGCCCGCCTCGCTGCGCTCAATCCTGCCGCGCCGATTCTCGACGTGCAGCACGGCGCGGTCGACCCGGCCTTAATCCTGAATGCTGGCTTGTTCGACCCGTCCCGCAAGTCTCCTGACGTCGCCGGCTGGCTGCGGGCCGAGGCCTACGCGGCGCAAGCTTCCGGCCACGGCCACGACAGCGACGAGGTTCACCACCATCCTGACCACCATCACCACGACCCGAACCGCCACGACGACAGGATCCGTGCCTTCTGCCTCACCTTTGACCGACCCCTCCCCTGGCAGGGACTCGCGACCTGGCTTCAAATGCTGGTGACGGTGCGCGGCGAGTCACTTCTGCGCATCAAGGGCGTGGTCGACCTCGTCGGCCACGACCGTCCGGTCGTCATCCACGGCGTCCAGCATGTGTTCCACCCTCCAACAGCGCTGCCTGACTGGCCGGAGGGAGCGCCGCGGCGGTCGCAGCTCGTCTTCATTGTGCGCGACCTCGACCGTGCCGTGATCGAGGAGGGGCTGAATGCCTTCCTCGCCGCGGCGGATGGTGCCGCGGCCCTACGAGCGGGGTGACCGAACCGGTCGTTAGCGCCGGGCGGAAAGCTTCACCCAAAGGATGGCGAGGGCGAGGGCCAACGTGATGCCATTGGCGAAGATAAGTCCCGGTGCCGCGCGCAGCACGCCGTAGGCGAGCCAGAGCGCAAGCCCGAGATTAAACAGCAGAAGCATCGGCAGCGCGAAGTCGCCGGCCGAACGAGTGCGCATCGTTTTCACCGCCTGCGGCACGAAGGCCGCCGTCGTTAAGGTTCCGGCCGCCACCCCGACCAGCTCCACCGCGTCCACGATCGCTTTCTCCCGTTGCCCGGTCTTGCGCTGCACCCTAAACCACAGCGTGATGCCGTCCACCGCTATCACTCTGCGCACGGTCTCCGGCGACGCGCTGCGCTCTTCTCTCGACGACCTAGCACGCCTGCGCATTACTGTCTTTCGCGAGTGGCCCTATCTTTACGATGGCGACGAGGCCTACGAGCGGCGCTACCTTGCCCGCTATGCGAACGCGCGCGGCGCGGCGGTGGTGCTCGCGCTCGATGATGGCCGCGTCGTCGGCGCCTCGACGTGCCTGCCGCTTGCCGAAGAGGAGGAAGAGATCAGCGCCCCGTTCCGCCAGGCGCAGTGGGACATTGAGACGGTGTTCTACTTCGGAGAGTCGGTGCTGCTTCCGCCATATCGCGGGCGTGGCATCGGCGTTGCTTTTTTCGCCGAGCGCGAGGCATGGGCTCTGCGCTTTCCGCGCATCGTCTGGTCGACCTTCTGCGCTGTCGAACGCGATCCGGCCGACCCGCGCCGACCTGCGAGCTACCGGCCGCTCGACTCTTTCTGGCGCAAGCGCGGCTACGAGAAGAGCCCTGATCTCGCCTGCACGATCGCGTGGCGTGAGGTTGATGGGACGGAGGAGGTCCCGCACCGTCTTACCTTCTGGCTGAAGCGGTTGCGCGAGACCCTCTAATGCCGCGGGTTGCAGCCCTCGCCTGGAAAGTTGAGCGTTCTGCCTCGGTTGAGGCTTTTGCCAGCCGCGTCGACAGGTGGCTTGGCGACGCCCGTGCGGCGGGTGCCGATGTCGTCTTGCTCCCGGAATATGCAGCGGTTGAGGTTGGAGCAACAGTTGCAGCCGGGCGCGGCGTAGCAGCGGAACTGGCGGAGACAGTGGCGCGGGCGGAAGCGATCGAGGCCGCGATGGCATCCGCAGCCGCGCGTCACGGTCTCTGGCTCGTTGGCGGATCGCTGCCGGTGCGGGAGGCGCAGCACCTGGTTAATCGCGCCACGCTCTTTACGCCCGACGGACGGCGGGCTGTGCAGCGCAAACGCGCGATGACGCGTTTCGAGACTGAACGTTGGGGCATCCGCGGTGCCGATGACCTGTTCGCCATCGACACGCCTTGGGGCCGCTTTGGTATCGCCATCTGTTACGATTGCGAATTTCCCCCCTTCGTCCGTGCGCTGGTTGAGGCCGGCGCCTGGCTCATCGTCGTTCCCGCGTGCACCGACACGCCCACCGGTGCGACTCGCGTCACCGTCTCCGCCCGCGCACGCGCGATCGAAAACCAAGTGTTTGTCGCTGTCGCACCGACTGTTGGTGCCGCACCCTGGTGCGAAAGTCTCGATCGCAACCACGGCCGCGCTGGCATCTACGGACCGGCTGATCGCGGGTTTCCTTCCGACGGCGTGATCGCTGAAGGCCCTCTCGATACGCCCGGGCTCGTTGTCGCAGATCTCGACCCCGAGGCGATCGCGCGCGTGCGCCGCGACGGTGCGGTGCGCAACCACGCCGATTGGCCGCGCGGTGATCTCCGCGCTATCATTGTCTCGCCCGGATGAGCCTTCTCTACCTTGTCGCCGGCGAGGCATCGGGCGACGTGCTTGGGGCCCGGCTCATACAGGCCCTTCGCGCGCGCCGTCCCGATCTCGCCTTTGCCGGCATTGGCGGCGCGCGCATGGCGGAACAGGGGCTCGTCTCGCTCTTTCCGATGGAAGAACTGTCGCTGATGGGCCTTGCTGAGGTGGTGCCCAAGCTGCCGCGGCTAATGCGCCGCCTTGCTGAGGCTGAGGCCGATGTGCTGGCGAAACGCCCCGATGCGCTGATCACCATCGATGCTCCGTCCTTCACGCTTCGGCTGGCATACCGCGTGCACACGAAGGGCGTGCGCACCATCCACTATGTCGCGCCGCAAGTGTGGGCCTGGCGGCCCGGACGGGTGCGCAAGATCGCCCGCAAGATCGACCGGCTGCTCGCGCTCCTTCCGTTCGAGCCCGATTTCTTCCGTGCCGCCGGAATCGCGACCGATTTCGTAGGCCATCCCGTGATAGAGGCGGGAGCGGATCGCGGCGATGCGATGTCATTCCGGCTTCGCTTCGGACTTAACGTGAACCGTCCAGTGCTTGCGGTGATGCCGGGCAGCCGGCGGGGTGAACTCGCGCGCCACCTGCCCATCTTCGTCCAAGCTTGCGCGCTCCTGCGCGAACGCTGCCCAGACCTCGCCCTGTTCGTGCCGACTTTGCCGCATCTCGAAGCGATTGTGCGCAGAGCGCCCTGGCCTGTGCCACCGATCATCGCAGCAGACTTGCAGACGAAGCACGATGGCTGGGCGGCCGCGACCGCAGCGCTTGCAAAGTCCGGCACGACGTCGCTCGAACTTGCGGTCGCCGGAGTTCCGCACATCGTCGCCTACCGTGCCAATCCAGCGACAGCGGCCATCGTGCGACGGCTCATCAGGGTGCGGCACGCAAGCCTAGTGAACCTGCTTGCCCAAGCCGAGGTGGTTCCCGAACTGCTGCAGGAACGTTGCGTGGCGTCGGCACTGGCCGATGCCCTGTGGTCTTTGCTCAAGCAGGACCCGATGAGGGCAGCGCAACGTTCCGCCTTCAAAGATGTTGTCGCCAAACTTCGGCCCCCAGGTGGTCTCAGCCCATCGCAAGCAGCCGCTGAAGTGATCTGCGCTGAATTGTTGCGGGAGAGGCCTTGCTAAGGCTGCCGGATTTTTCATCTCGCATGGGTCATGCCACGGCCACGCGTGCATGAGGCGGGCTGTCTCTGGCGTGGTCGTCTCCACAACAGAACGGAGGGTACCAAGCTACGGGCTGACACCATTCTTATCGATTACGGGTTGGCTTGATGAAGGTCAGTGGACCACCATCGGGCGGCGCGCTCTGCCGCGCTTACACCATTGTCGCGATGACATTCAGCGCCCCTGAAGGGAAGCACGATTTGATATCGAAAGATATCCGCCACGAGACAATCCTTGGCTCTGCGATTGGCGGACATACGCTCGCCCCTTTGCTGACGGGGGGTTTCGCCGCTCCTGCGTTTGCCGTCTGATGACGCAGAACCTTCCCGCGCCATCGAACGATGAGATCAACCGAACCCCCGCGACAGAACCGGCGCACTTGCCAAACAGCCAACGGCCGCCAATCCCCTTCACTCAGAGTGATGCGTCGCCCCCTCTTCGAGGGTGGGCAGAGGGTTCATGTCGGCGAAGCGAATGCCGCGTTCGCGCATCAATCGGTCGGCCTGGGCCCGCACCTCGCTAGCGTTGCCACGCAGCACGGCGACCTCGAGACCCGACAGAGGATCGAGATTCGCGTGCAAGGTCGCCACACCGAGATCGTGATAGGCATGTTGCGTCACGAGGAGCCGTTTTCCAAGATCGCACTCGTGGTGATTGAAGACGGACGACACCACGGCAAGGCAATGACGCTCCTCTCCCGGCGCCGCGTCATGATCGCGCAACGCGGCGTGGATCAGGTCACGCATCGCCTCTGACCTGTTCGAATACCTCTGTGCCTGCATGAATTGGTCCAGCTGACGAACCGTTTCATCGTCGAGCGAAATCGTCAAGCGCGGCATCGCACCCCCCCGCTTGGGTGGCGCGAGGCTGGGACAACGCCGGTCGCTTGCGAAGCCGCGCTTGCAGGTGCCCTGCCGCTTGAAAAGCACGTCCTCTTTGTGTTGAGCCTCTGGCGACCTCTGCATACGGCGCGTGCTGGCGGAAAGCAGGGGACGTTGAAGCAAGGGCCGAAGACAGAGCGCGGCGCAACGCACCTGATCGCTGTTAGTTGCCCAGCCGTCTCGGCGCCCGCCCTCACCCACGGCGGGGAGTTGGTGTCTGCCGAAACCGGCAACCCCCGGCCCTCAACACCGACCGTCCTCGCCGGCCGGCGGGGCGGGCTCGCCACCTGTGCGTCATGGAATGGCCCAGGGGCGGCGGCCCGGCGGCGCAGCCGACCGCAGCCGTTTTGTGATCGCATTAGGGTTAGACGGATCCTGTCTGGCGTGGTTGCGATCTCCGCCTCGGCGACGATCACCTTCGCGCTCGCTTGGGATGCGCCGGGCGGGCCTGCAGCGCGCTCCTCGGCGAGTCGGTAGTAGAGGGCTAGGTGCAAGAAGGTGCGGCCCACCTCGGCCTCGACCGCCGACCACGCGAGATGTGGCTCTCCTCAACGGCCCGCCTCGTTTTCGACGACCTCGGAACCTCCCGGCGTGAACAGGCACCCGTGGCGAGGCTGTTCCCAGGCACCCGTGGCGACGCTGTTCCTCGATTGCCTGGCACTGACGGCGTTCCTCTCCGGTTCCGCCGCCCTGCTCGCCCAGCTGTCGGGACGTGCGCTTGGGGTTGCGCTGTCTGCAAGCGGCCGACGGTGGCCTGTCGCTGCTTTGTCAGCCCTGCATGCCGTGCCGACCTATCTCATCGATCATGCGCTGGCCATCGTGTTCAGTTTGACATGCGATCCACTTCCCGTCTCGGGGATCGCCAATGCGCGCGCGCCCGCTGTCGGGTTCTGGCCCATCGTCATTGAAAGGCTGCGTCATTTCGCGCTGCCGCTGACGGCACTCACGCCGCACCAACTCTGCTGGATCGCTCTCCTCGTGCGCGCTCTCGTTGGGCAGGAGCTGCGGCGTCGCTACGTGCTGGCGGCGATGGCCTGCGGTTGCGGCCGACGGCGAGCGCTGTGGCTGCACGCGGCCCCGAACGCAACTTTCCCGGTCGCCACCCTCAGGGCGGCGCGAGTTGCTGCGCTGGTGGGCGGGGCGGTGACGATCGAGATCGCCTTCGCCCTGCCAAGGCCCGGCTGTTTTGCGGTGAGCGCCGCCTTCGCCCGCGATCACCCCGTCGTCGTGGGCTGCGTCGTCACCGCCGCGTTGATCGTTGGGCTGGCGAATCTCATCGTCGATGCGCTGGCGCTTCTGCTCGATCCTCGTCTCAGGCGAGACTGACGCGCCGCGTCTCGTTTTCCCTGCTCGCTTTCTCCTGCTTCACCTCTCTCGCCCTCGTGATCCGCCGTCAGGCCCGGTCGGGGATCGTAACAGGCTTCCCCGTGGTCAAACTCGACCGGTGGCGCTGAGCTGCCGACCGCCCGATATCCCGCCACTACGACGGCCGGGCAAAGCGGGCAAAGGATCGCACGAGCTCCTCATAGATCGCGCGTTTGAAGGAGACCGCGAGGGTTGGCAGCTCCGCAAGCTCGGCCCACCGCCAGGCATCGAATTCCGGATGGGGGTCGGCATCGAGGCGGATGTCAGCGTCGGTGCCAAGGAAGCGGAGAGCAAACCATTTCTGCCTCTGCCCGCGATACCGGCCACCGAGCGCTTTCCCCACCAGCTCAGGCGGCAAGTCGTAGGTCAGCCAGTCTGGGTGTTCGGCGAGGATGGCTGCCCGATCGGTGCCGATCTCCTCGGCGAGTTCGCGCAGCACCGCGACGCGTGGGTCTTCTCCCTCATCCATTCCTCCTTGCGGCAGTTGCCAGCCCCCTGCCGCCCCTTCCGCATTCGGCAAATCGGCCCGGCGACAGACGAGCACTCGGCCGTCCGGCCCGAACAGCACCGCGCCAACATTCAGGCGATACGGGAGCGAGCGGGCATCCATCGGCAAAGCTCAGCGATGTTCAGGGGCGCGCCTCTGCCATCGGCCGCACGACCACCGCGCTGACTGGAGCCAGCACCACGCCCCGAAACTCAACACCTTGGACCCAAGAGGCGAGGCGCTCGAGCGTCACCTGCGAGGGGCCTGCGATGCCGAGCGCCACACCGCGCTCCCGAGCCAGACGTTCGAGTTCGACCAGGCGCGCCTCGATCTCGGGCCGCGACATCCGTTCATCGACCACCAGATCGGCTGCCCGCGCGGGCACCGCCGTCGTTACGCGCTCGCCGGGCCTTGCCTCGATGAACAGCAACCCCCGCTCCCTGAGCACCTCGTAGACGGGGCGCATGGCCTCGCTCGAGGCCATGAACCGCTCGCCGCGCAGCACGGCAGAGGCGGCATTGGTCACGCCAACATAGCCCGTGCCACGCCCCAGTACCCACTGCAGCCGCGCCATGTTCTCCGGCAGTGGATTGCCGGTCATCAACGCCCGCGGCCCCGGGTCGTTGAGAGGAAAGTTCGCCGGCTCCATCGGCAGGCCAAGCAACACTTCGTGCCCTGCCGCACGGGCCGCCGCCATCTGGCTTTCCAGGTTAGGCCCATAAGGCGAGAAGGCGAGGCTGATTGGCCCAGGGAGCTGTTCGATGGCCATGCGGGTGGTCGTTTCGCTCATGCCTAGACCAATGACGAGCACGGCAAGACGTGGCCTGCGGTCGGCCTCGTCGAAAGCGCGAGCGAAGGCACGCCACGCCGGCACCGCCGCCGCCGCTGCCGCGCCGGTCGCAGCTTCTTCGGGATCGCCTTGAGGCTTGGCCTCGACGGGCAGACCCCGCCTCGATTCGATCGAGTGTTCCGGGCGTAAACTTGCGCGAGATCCAGCCTGATCGGCGACTGCGGGCCTCGGCTCTTGGGAGCCTGGCGGGCCGGCGCCAAACTCAGCCCAAAGGGCAAGCCCCGCCACCGCTGTGAGCACCAGCCCCCAAAACGCCAACAGGGCCAGCCAGCCGCCCTTGCCTTTCCGACGTTTGGCCACCGCGCGGCCCGTCCGATTGCTGTCAGCCTTTGGGCTTTCGACCCTCGTTAGTTCGAGGCCCGGCGCAGCACAGCGAGCCCGCGCACCAGTTCCACGGCGCGCTGCAACTGGTAATCCCGCGCAAGGTCACCGAGCTGGATCGGCGGCTGGCCGTCGCTCGGCCGCGGTGGGGGGTTGGAGGAGGCCTCGACGAAGCCCGGGGGCAGAATAGGCGGCGGCAGAGAGCCTGGCCGCGCGGCCTGGGCCTGATCATTGCGCAGGGCCCGGTTCAAGTTTGCCTCGCGGTCCCGCGCCTCAGCCCGCGCTTCGCCCTCGAACAGCTCAACCAGCACATCCGGCTCAATTCCCGTTGCCTGGATCGAGCGGCCTGAGGGCGTGTAATACCGTGCCGTCGTCAACCGAATGGCGCCGTTACCGGGAAGCGGAATCACCGTCTGAACGCTGCCCTTGCCGAAGCTGCGTGTGCCGATCACCACCGCACGGCGATGGTCCTGCAGCGCACCGGCGACGATCTCCGAGGCGGAAGCCGAGCCGCCATTGATCAGCACCACGATGGGCAGCCCCGCCGCGATGTCGCCCGGCCTTGCGTTGTAGCGCTGGGCGTCCTCCACCCGACGGGCGCGGGTAGAGACGATTTCACCTTGCTCGAGGAAATCGTCCGACACCGCCACTGCTTGGTCGAGCAGGCCGCCCGGGTTGTTGCGCAGATCCAGCACCAGGCCGCGCAGGCGCGTGCCGGCCTGGGAACGGAGCTGCTGCACCGCGCGCCTCAGGCCCTGATCGGTCTGCTCATTAAACGACGTGATGCGAATATAGCCGACGTCGTCGTCAATCAAGCGCGATCGCACGGACTGGATGCGGATCACGTCGCGCACGATGGTCATTTGAATAGGTTGAGGCACACCTTCGCGCCGGATGGTGAGGCGAATTTCGGTGCGCGGCGGCCCGCGCATCCGTTCCACCGCTTCGTTCAGGGTCAGGCCCTGCACCGTCCGCCCGTCGATATGGGTGATCAGGTCGCCCGGCTTCACCCCAGCGCGTGCCGCGGGAGTTTCATCGATAGGCGAGATCACTTTCACAAAGCCGTTCTCCTGCGTGACCTCGATGCCGAGGCCGCCGAACTCGCCGCGCGTTTGCACCTGCATGTCGCGGAAGGTGCGCGCGTTCATGTAGCCGGAGTGCGGATCGAGGCTTTGCAGCATGCCGTTAATCGCGGCCTCGATCACCTCGCGGTCGTTGACCGGCTCGACGTATTCGGCCCGGATCCGCTCGAACACGTCGCCAAACAAAGACAGAAGGCGATAGGTCTCAGCGCGCGAGCCTTCTTGCGCCTGCGCGCCTAGGCCAAGGCGGTCGCCAAGCCAAGCTCCCATGGGCCCGTTCAGGGCGGCCCCTGCCCCGAAAGCCAGGGCGGCGGCGAGAAAAGCGCTGCGCAAGGTGACCTTCATGCCGGTCCGGTTCCTCGTGGCGCGGACTTACCGCGTGCACCCATCGTGCAGTTGAGCAAGGTATCGTCCGGTGGCGTTGTCAATCAAGGCGCGCGGTCCGGTGGCGGCAACACGAATGCGGCAGACGGAGGCTGAGCAGCGAAGCCGAGCTTGGGGATATGAGGGGGGTTTGTCTCGCGGAACGGCGGGCGGCTGGGACAAGGGAGGTTGGTCCCATCGCGCGCTCGACCCTTCCGATCATCCTTTTCCCGACGGTTTTCTCTTGCGTGTATCCTGCGCAAAGCTGCCGGCGTTGGGTCACTCTGGCTCGATGCCGGCCATGCGCGCAAGGGTGGTCCATTTCGCAATCTCGGCGATGATGAAGGCGCCGAACGCGGCGGGCGTTGAGGTAAAACTCTCGAACCCGAAGCCGGCGCACTGCGCCCGAACCGTCTCGGTCTCCCACGCTTGGGCGAACGCAGCATGGATCGAGTCGCGAACCGGCCCAGCCAGACCGGCCGGCGCCACCACCCCGGCCCAGGCCACGAAGTCGAAGCCTTCGAGCCCCTGCTCATGCAGGCTCGGCATATGGGGCAAGAGCCGACTTCTCTCACGGCTGGTCACGCCGAGGGGTATCAGGCGTCCCGCTTCGACCTGCGCACGCGAGGCGGCGACGTCAACCACCATCGCATCGACTCGTCCGCCCGCAACGTCAAGGATGGCAGGGGGCGTCGATCGATAGGGAACGTGTGTCATCTCGACGCCGAGCATGCGCGCTATGGTCGCACCCCCGACGATCCCAGTGGAGTTGCCGGAGGCGTACGTCACTTGGCCCGGGCGTCGGCGAACCTCCTGTACGAATTCGGCGAAGCTCCGCGCGGGGAAATGCGATCCGACCACTAGCCAAAACACATAGTTTCCAAGTCGCAGAATAGGCGTGAAATCGCTGACAGGGTCGTAATCGAGGCGTTTCATCAATGCCTTGTTTGCTGCGTGCGGCGTGTTTGTCGTGACCATCAGCGTGTGCCCATCCGGCTGCGCGCGGGCAACCGCCGCTGCGGCTGGAGCGCCGTTCGCTCCCGGACGGTTCTCAATGACGAGGCGCTGCGGCCAAATCGGCTCCATCGCCTTCTGCAGCACCCTCGCCACCTGGTCAGTGCCAGAACCGGCGGCGAATGGCACCACCACCTGGACCGGCCGAGACGGCGACCACCCCTGCGCGACTGCGAGCGAAGCAAACGGAAGAGCCGCGAGGCCGGCGGTAGCGAACCGGCGCGATACGCATGTCCCTGTCACGACGCCGCCTCCGCCACCAGTCGGACACGTCTGGCATCTTCGCCATAGGGAGGCGCGTAGATGACAAGCACCTTCACCGGTCGATCGCCGATCGCCGTGAAGCGATGCGGCGTGTCAGGCGGAAAAAAACAGGCGTCGCCAGGACCGATCTCCTCCTCGCGCCCGGCGCACTCGACCCGCGCCTGTCCCTCCAGCACGAAACACACTTGCTCGATGCCCGGATGGGCGTGCCGATGGGCCTCGCCACCGGGCTCGAGCTCACCGAGCACCACCTCAAGCTTCTGGGCGCCAACCGTTTCCGGACCAATCAGCCGTCGGTTTCGGGTTCCCGCATGGTTGCCTGGCTGATAGGCCTCAAGCGTGTTAGCGCGTACCACAAAGCGGAACCCGGCCGCAGCCATCGCCTCCTCCCTGTTTTTATGCGTTTAAGCCTACACACGTAGTCTTGGCACGGCAACGAGCTGTGCACGCTGAACGACCGCACACCGCCCGTTGACCTAGAGAAAACGCAGACAGACCACGACAGGGCCAAGGTCGGGATCCCATGCCGCTGGCGAGATGGGGCCAACGCCCTTTCGCCTGCCCCCTATTCCAAGAGATTGCGCCCTGTCATCTCCGCTGGCCGGGCAAGGCCCATCAGCCCCAAGAGCGTGGGCGCGACATCGGCCAGCCGGCCGTCGCACAACCGGGCGCCTGCAGGCCCGTTGACCAGAATGACCGGAACAGGGTTGGTCGTGTGCGCTGTGTGCGGCCCACCCGTTTCGGGGTCACGCATCAGCTCAGCGTTGCCGTGATCCGCCGTCACCAAAAGCACGCCCCCCGCTTCCTCGATTGCGGCAACGATCTCACCCAACCCGCGATCCACCGCCTCGCAGGCCGCGATCGCCGCCCGCAGATCCCCCGTATGCCCCACCATATCGGGGTTGGCATAGTTCAGCACAATCAGGTCGAACCGGCCGGACCGGATCGCCGCCACCGCGGCCTCCGTCACCTCTGGCGCACTCATCTGCGGTGCCAGATCATAGGTTGGCACCTTCGGCGAAGGGATGAGGACCCTCTCCTCGCCCGGGAACACGGCCTCCCGCCCGCCGTTAAAGAAGTAGGTGACATGCGGATATTTCTCGGTCTCAGCGAGGCGAAGTTGGGTGAGTCCGGCGTCGGCCACCACCTCGCCCAGCACATGGACCAGCGGTTCGGGCGGAAACAGCGCTGCCATGGAGCGATCGAGCGCTTCTGAATAGGGAGTCATCCCTACCGCCGCGGTAAAGCGCGGCACGCGCGGGCGCGGAAAGGCCTCGAACCCAGGGTCGAGCATGGCAGCGAGGAGCTGCCGCACGCGGTCGGCGCGGAAGTTAAAGGAGAGGATGGCATCGCCATCGCGCATCCCAGCGTACTCACCGATCACCGTGGGGGGAATGAACTCGTCAGAGATGTCGCGCGCATAGGCCGCCCGGATGGCCGCCGCCGCGCTCCCCGCCCGCTCGCCCTCGGCCAGCACCATCGCCGCCCAGGCACGCTCGACCCGATCCCAGCGGCGGTCACGGTCCATCGCATAATAGCGCCCCGATAGGGTGGCGATGGGCACGCCTGGGGGAAGAGCGCTCTCGAATTGGGCGAGGAACGCCTCCGCCGACCGCGGCGGTGTATCCCGCCCGTCCGTCCAGGCATGCACCGCGACCGCGACCCCCTCCCCCGCCAGCACGCGCGCCAGGGCTAGGGCATGGTCCTGGTGGCTGTGCACCCCTCCGCGCGAGACGAGCCCCACCAGATGCACCACCCCGCGCGTCGCACGCACGCGCGCGATGAGGTCCCGCAAGGCCGGCCGCTGGGCGATCGAGCCATCCGCCACCGCAGCGTCAATGCGCGGCAGATCCTGCAGCACCACGCGCCCTGCGCCGAGGTTCAGGTGGCCGACCTCGGAGTTTCCCATTTGCCCCTCGGGCAAGCCGACATCCGCTCCGGAGGTGCGCAGAAGAGCGTGTGGGCAAGTCTGCCACAGCCGATCGAAGCTTGGCGTGCGCGCGAGACGGACGGCATTCGCCTCCTCCTCCTCGCGCCAGCCCCAGCCGTCGAGCACGACCAGCATGACGGGGCGGCGGTTCATGCCGTGCGGCCTAGCCCGCCCGAAGGGCAAGGGCAAGCCTGCGCAGTCACATGCCGCGGGCTGCTCAGCGACGCGACTGGGCGAGAGCGACGCGCAAGGACGCAACTTCCTCGCGCAGGGCTCGCACTTCTTCGAGAAGGGTGAGCGCGTCGCCGTGCAGCGCAGCGCGCCGCTCGGTTTGGGTCTCGAGCCGCGGCTTATTGTCCTGCTCGCGCGCCTTGCGCAGCGTCTGGATGCTTTCGACGATGATGCCGATGAAAAGGTTGAGCACGACGAAGGTCGCCACCAGCACGAAAGGTACAAAGAAAGCCCAGGCCTGCGGGTGCTCTTCCATCACTGGCCGCGCGACCCCGGTGGACCAGGATTCGAGCGTCATGACCTGAAAGAGTGTGAACATGCTCTCCCCGATGGTGCCGAATAGCTCGGGGTGCGTCTCGCTGTAGAGCTTGGTCGCGATCACAGCGGCCACGTAGTAAAGGATCAGCAGCAGCATCGCGATCGCGCTGATGCCGGGGATCGCGTGCAGCATCGCCTCCACCACGATGCGCAGCCGGGGCATCATCGAGATCAGTCTCAGCACGCGCAGCACGCGCAGCGCCCGCAGCACGGCGAGAGGGCCGGTCGCCGGCATCCAGGCGATAGCGACCACGAGGAAGTCGAACACGCCCCAAGGGTCGCGGAAGAAACGGGTTCGGAAGGCGTAGATTCGGACCGCGATTTCCGCCGTGAAGACGCAAAGTAGCGCGAAGTCGAGGCCAACGAGCCACTCCCCCCAGCGGCTCATGATCGAGGGCGCGGTTTCCAGCCCCAAGACCACGGCGTTGAGCACGATAAGCGCCATGATCGCGCTCTGCACGGCGGGGCGAAGGATGAACCGGGCGGCGGCAGCGCGAAGAGACGAACCGCTTTCGTCCTCCGCGGTGAGGACTTCCTGCATGTGACGACCCCAAAGCTCGAATGACGGATCGGGGCGGGAGATGGCCCAGGGCTGCGGCGAAAGGAAGGAGGGGCAGCTCAGGGCCGGCCGGCGCGGTGGTAGGGGTGGCCGGCGAGGAGGCTCGCCGCGCGGTAGAGCTGTTCAGCGAGCATAGCGCGCACGAGGAGATGCGGCCAAGTGGCGCGGCCGAAAGCGAGCCCCCAAGCCGCGCGGTCCAGCACGGCGCGATCAAGCCCCTCGGCGCCGCCGATGGCGAAAGCCGCGGTCCGCCCCGCCTCGGCCAAGCCGGCAAGGCGTGCGGCGAGAGCCTCAGTAGCGAGATCCTCGCCGTCAAGATCGAGCGCAATCAGCTCTGCCCCAGCGGGAAGAGCGCGCAGCATCGCCTCAGCCTCGCGGCGGCGAGTCTCGGCTGGGCTGCCGCGGGCCTGCGCAATCTCAACCAGGCGCGGGGCGGGCCTGAGCCGGGCGGCGTACCGGTCGAACAGCGCCTGTTCCGCACTGCCCCTTCCCCGCCCCACTGCGAGCACGACGACAGGCGGAATCACGCCCTGCGCACGTCGCCCGGCCGGATCTCGTCTCCAGGCAGGCTCATCCCCCACATCTTCTCGAGCGCGTAGTGGGCGCGTGTCTCGGGGCGAAAGAGGTGGATCACGACGTCGCCCGCATCCAGCAGCACCCAATCTGAACTGGCCAAGCCCTCAGCCCGCACCCGATGCCCCTCCGCCTCAAGCAAATCAAGCAGATGCTCGGCCATCGCTTTCAACTGCCGCCCCGATAGCCCAGAGGCAATCACCATCCGGTCGGCGAAGGCGGCCTTGCCGACAATGTCGAGCACGACGACGTCTTCCGCCTTGTCGTCCTCGAGGCGGGCGACGATGCGCTTGACCAGGGCGTCGAGCGCTGCCTGCGGCAGGGTGGCTGCACGACGGCTCCGGGATCGCGACACCGCTGCCCGGCCTTGGCGGATAGCGGTGGCCGAAATAGGGTGCTCGCGCATGGGCAAGAGCGTCCAGGCAGGGGCCGGGGCGAAGCGGAGGGCGCCTGCGCGCGCAGGCGGAACGAAGCGCGACCGGAACAGGCGCGCTGCGCGCGACACAAGGGCAGCCCGCGTGAAGCCCGGGCGCGGAAAGACGCAGACGGGAACGAGGCGGAAGATACGGCGCCAACACTGCCACCGCGGGATCTGGATCAAGTTGTCCGCTCCCATCAGCCACACGAACCAGGCGCGGGGAAAACGCGCCTGCAGCTGGCGGATCGTGTCGAACGTGTAGCGGGTGCCGAGACGGAGCTCGAGATCGGTGGCAAGAATGCGCGAATTGCCCGCGGCGACCTCGCACGCCGAGGCAAGCCGACGGTCGAACCGCGCCATGCCGCGCGCCGGCTTGAGCGGATTGCCCGGGGAGACGACCAGCCAGACTGAGTCGAGACCGAGACGTTTCAGCGCCATCTCGGCGATCGCGCGATGCCCCTGATGCGCAGGGTTAAAGGAACCACCGAGGAGGCCGATGCGCACGCGCCGCCCGTCGCCCCACTTCCCCGGTGCTCCCGGCTTGGCGGGCAAAGCGGGCCGGCGCGAGCGGCCGCGGCGCGTCACGCTCATGCGCGAACCTGGCCCGTCCCAATCACGTGATAGCGGAAGGTGACAAGCTGGTCGGGGCCGATCGGCCCGCGGGCATGAATGCGGCCCGTGGCGATGCCGATCTCGGCACCGAAACCGAACTCGCCCCCATCGGCGAACTGGGTTGAGGCGTTGGCGATGGCGATCGCGCTGTCGATGCCATTCAGGAACGTTTCGACCGCCTTATGGTCCTCAGCGATAATGGCGTCCGTATGTTCGGAGCCGAAGCGGCGAATATGCGCAATCGCCCCCTCCACCCCGTCGACGATTGCAACGTTGAGGATAGCATCCAGCCACTCCGTGGCGAAGTCCTGGTCTGTCGCCGCCGGAAGGTCAGGGCGCAACATGCGCGCACGCGCGCAGGCGCGGAAGGCGCAGCCGAGGGCGGCGAGATCGTCGAGAATGGGGTTGAGGTGCGTAGCGGCGCAAGCGGCATCGACGAGCAGTGTTTCGGTCGCGCCACAGATGCCGGGGCGTCGCATCTTCGCGTTCACGACGATTGCGCGGGCGCGGGAGAGATCGGCTGAGGCATGCACAAAGGTGTGGCAAAGCCCCTCGGCATGGGCGAGCACCGGCACGCGCGCTTCAGCCTGCACGCGTGCGACGAGCGACTTGCCGCCACGGGGAATGATCACGTCGATGAGGCCTGATGCGCCGAGCATGGCGGCGACGAAACCCCTGTCCGCCGTCGGTGCGACCTGTACGGCGGCCTCCGCCACCCCGGCCTCTGCAAGCCCGGCGACGAAGGCGGCGTGGATAGCGCGAACGGTGCCCAGGCTTTCCGACCCGCCGCGCAAGATGATGGCGTTGCCGGATTTCAGCGCGATGGCCGCCGCGTCCGCTGCCACGTTGGGGCGGCTTTCGAAGATCATCCCGATCACACCGAGCGGTTGCGCGACGCGGCGGATGCGCAACCCGTTAGGGCGCGTCCATTCGGCCAACACACGCCCGACAGGGTCGGGGAGAGCAGCGACCGCCTCTACCCCGGCCGCCATCGCCTCGATCCGGTCGTCATTGAGCGCAAGGCGGTCGAGGAAGGCGCTGCCTTGCCCGGCCTCACGCGCCGCCGCGACATCGGCCAAGTTCGCCGCAAGGATGGTGGGCGCGGCACGACGGAGTGCGCAGGCCGCCGCCCGCAGCGCGATGGCCCGTGTTTCTGCCGGCAAGCGACAGACGATGCGCGCAGCCTCTCTGGCCGCCGCGGCAAGGGCCGAAAACTCGCTCTTGGCATCAGCTTGCGGCCGGACGTCGGAAGCGGAGTTAACCAGAGCAGGCATCCTGCAACTTTACCGCAGCGTCGCCAGCGTCGGAACGGTCCTCCCGACCTAGGGCCACGACCATTGATCGACACGCAAATCTGCTTAACGGTATGGCAATGGCTGGCGAGAGAGCGCAACCGGAAGCCCAGCACACGCCAGTGCGGCACGAACGACCTGCGGACGAGGGTTCCATACACACGGCTCTATGCTCCGATGCCCTTGCACTGGCCGTCGCCTTGCCCGCAGCAAAGGCGATCGCGTGCGAAGCCTCGCTCCGGTTCCGGTGCGCCGGGATCAAGGTCTACGACGGCCACACCTTGAGGGTGAGACGCTCGCCCGGTGTCAGTTCGGCCAAAGAGCGCGATGGCGCGACTGCCTGCGTGCAGTCGAGCACCGCAAGGGAGCGCGCCCTCGCCAAGGATTTCTGCACCAACCGGATAAACTTCCGCCCGGTGGTGAGCGAGAGCTTGAAGGAGACGCGCGCCGCCTTTACCTCGGGCCGGTCCGACGTCGCCACCAACAATGCGTCCTCGCTCGCCTCCTTCCGCTTTCCTGAGAAGCTGAAAGCCGAGCAGTCCGTGATGCTGCTCGAGATCATCTCGAAAGAGCCGCTCGGCCCCGTCGTGCGCAAGGCAAATCAGCGCTTCTTCGACATCGTGTGCGACGCGCTCTTCGCGCAAATCACGGCGGAGAAGCGCGGTGTGGCTAGCAGAACGTCGATCAGATGCTGACGAATAAGGTGCCCGACATCCAGCGCCTGCACGGGCTGTCGGACGGCATTGGGCAGATGATGGGGCTCGACAACCGCTTGGCCTCCAACATCATCAAGCTGGTTGGGAACGTCGCAGACATGTGGGAATACACCATCACTCTGCTGGGCGTGCCGCAGGGAAGCACCGCGCTGTGGACGAAAGGCGGGCTGATGGACGCACCGCCAATCCGCTGAGGAGGCAGGGGCCGGGCGGATGGCGCGCGAACGCTTCCCGCCCGCTCCGATCCGCGACCGACGCCGATGCAAACACCAACCACCTCTGATCCCCGCTTCCTCCGCGCCCCGCCGCGACGCGGTTTGGCGCTTTCCTGGCGCGACCCGACTTTGCGCGCGATCTTCTGGCAGGTGGTCATTTTGGGCCTCGTTGGGCTCGGCGCGTGGTGGCTGGTCGAAAACACCATGCGCAACCTTGAGGTGCGCAAGATCGCCACCGGCTTCGGCTTTCTCCAGCGCGAAGCGGGGCTGCCTATCGGCGAGAGCCTGATCCCCTATTCGCCGGCCGACACCTACTTTCGAGCCCTGACCGTCGGTGTCCTGAACACTCTTCGTGTGGCAATCATCGGTGCTGTGCTCGCCACGATCCTCGGAACCATCGTCGGCATCGCGCGGCTGTCAAAGAATTGGTTGGTGGCGAAATGCGCCGCCGTCTATGTCGAAGTGCTACGCGATTTGCCGCTGCTTCTGCAGCTCCTGTTCTGGTACGCGCTGCTGCAGGGTTTGCCCGGGCCGCGCCAAGCACTCAACCTCTTCGGATCGGTCTATCTCTCCAACCGCGGCATCAACTTCCCTTGGATCGAGTGGCAGGACGCGCACAGCGCAGCGCTGCTTGCCCTCAGTGTTGGTGCGGTCGCCACCTGGGGCTTGTCGCGCCTGTTCACCGCCCGGCAGATGGCGACCGGGGTTCGGCCACGCCTCTGGCCCTGGGCCATTGTGCTGCTGGTGGGGCTGCCCGTCGGCGCTTGGTGGGCGATGGGCGCGCCGTTTGCGATCAATCGCCCCGTTCTCAGGGGCTTCAACTTCCGTGGCGGTGGCACCATTACGCCCGAATTTGCCGCCCTTCTGTTCGGGCTTGTCCTTTATACTGCGGCTTTCATCGCCGAAATCGTGCGCGCGGGGATCCTTGCCGTGCATCAGGGGCAGTGGGAAGCAGCCGCCGCCCTCGGCCTTACCCGCGGCCAGCAACTCCGCCTCGTTATCCTGCCCCAGGCCCTGCGCGTCATCATTCCGCCGATGACGAGCCAGTATCTGAACATCACCAAGAACTCCTCGCTCGCCGTCGCCATCGGCTACCAAGACATCGTCTCGATCGCGAACACGACGATCAACCAGACCGGTCAGGCGATCGAGGGCATCGCCATCATCATGATGGTGTACCTGACAATCTCGCTCACCATCAGCCTGTTCATGAATTGGTACAATGCGCGCATGGCGCTGAAAGAACGGTGATGCCACAGCTCGTGATGGGATCGAAAAGATGACGCCGCCCTCGGCCGAAGCTGCCACCTTGGGCTCTGCATCCGCCATCGACCGGCGGCGGCCAAGCTTTGCCATCGGCCCCATCGCCTGGCTGCGCGCCAACCTGTTCTCCTCCTGGCTCTCCACAGCGGTCACGCTCGCGCTCGCCTACGTCCTGGTTTCCTGGACGCTTTCTTTCGTCAACTGGGCGGTGGTGAACGCGATTTGGGACGTGCCGGGAACAGGCCAGCAGGTCGATACCTCAGCCTGCCGTGCTGCACGCGGCGAAGGCGCGTGCTGGGCTTTGATCGGCGAGAAGTATCGCTTCATCTTGTTCGGGCTTTATCCGTTCGACGAGCAATGGCGGCCTGCACTTGTCGTCGTCATCTTCGTCGCACTCTATGTCATCTCCGCGATGCGCCGCTTCTGGCGCAAGGAGCTCGCGCTGATCTGGCTGGTCGCGTTGAGTGTGATTGGCGTGCTGATGTGGGGTGGCGTGTTCGGCCTTCCCGCTGTTGAACAGGAGCGTTGGGGCGGGCTCGTCATCACCCTCATCCTCGCCACCTTTGGCATCGCGTTCGCCTTCCCACTCTCCATCCTCGTCGCACTGGGGCGGCGGCAGACCTCGATGCCTGCGGTGAAGGCGCTCTGCGTCGTCTACATTGAGCTCATCCGCGGCGTGCCCCTCATTTCGCTTCTGTTCATGGCCTCGGTGATGTTCCCGCTTTTCCTTCCCGAAGGCATGAACATCGACAAGCTTCTGCGCGCGCAAATCGCGATCATTCTGTTTGCCGGCGCCTATCTCGCGGAGGTGGTGCGCGGCGGGCTGCAGGCGATCCCGAAGGGCCAATATGAGGCCGCTGACGCCTTGGGCCTCACCTACTGGCAGAAGACAGGGCTGATTATTCTGCCGCAGGCGCTCAAGATCTCCATCCCGCCGCTGGTCAATACCTTCATCGGTATGTTTAAGGACACCTCACTCGTGCTGATCATCGGCATCTTCGACCTGCTCAACACGGCGAAGACCTCGGTCATCGAACCCGCCTGGCAGGGGTTCGGGGTGGAGGCTTACCTCTTCGTCGCCGCAATTTACTTCGTGTTCTGCTTCGCGATGTCGAAGTACAGCCAGGACCTGGAGCGCGAGCTCGACAAAGGGCGCAAGCGGTGAGAGGGGACGAGGCGGGGGAAGGGTGAGCGATGGCTGAGGTGGTCGAGCTCGGCAAGGTGCAAGTGCGAAGCGCGGTTCAGCCCGACGCTCAGCCGATGATTGAGCTGCGCAAGGTGAATAAGTGGTTCGGCGCGCTGCACGTGCTGCGGGACGTCTCGCTCACCGTGCGCGAACGCGAGCGCGTCGTCGTCTGCGGTCCCTCGGGTTCCGGCAAGTCGACGATGATCCGCTGCATCAACCGGCTCGAGACTCACCAAGAGGGCGAGATCATCGTCGATGGGATCAAGCTGACCGACGATTTGCGAAACATCGACGCCATCCGCCGCGAGGTCGGGATGGTGTTCCAGTCGTTCAACCTGTTCCCCCACCTCACGATCCTGGAGAATTGCACACTAGCGCCGATCTGGGTGCGCAAAATGCCGAAGAAGGAGGCGGAGGAGCTCGCCATGGAGTTCCTCACCCGCGTGCGCATCCCCGAACAGGCGAAGAAATATCCGGGCCAGCTCTCGGGGGGTCAGCAGCAGAGGGTGGCGATCGCACGCGCTCTTTGCATGCGCCCAAAGATCATGCTGTTCGACGAGCCCACCTCCGCACTCGACCCCGAAATGATTAAGGAGGTGCTCGACGTCATGGTCGAGCTCGCCGAATCGGGTATGACCATGGTGGTGGTCACGCACGAGATGGGCTTTGCGCGCACGGTCGCCGACCGCGTGGTGTTCATGGATCGCGGCGAAGTGGTGGAGGTGGGACCGCCGAAGGACTTCTTCGGCAACCCCCGCAGCGATCGGTTGCGCACCTTCCTCAGCCAGATCCTCGGCCACTGAGGAGCGAGGGGCCGGTCCGCGACATCGCCATACGGGGCTCACGCCACGCACAGAGCTGAAGGTTCGGCACAGAGCGGCTGCGGCCGGACATGGACCTGAAGTCGTCAGCTGTCCGGTGCGGTCGCAGGTGGCTTCGCCGTTGCAGTGGCGGCAGTCTTGGTTTTCTCCTTCTTCCCGTAGCCCTCAAGCCGGTCCATCACCGCCATGGCGATAATGCCGGCAAGGAACAGGCCGTGAATCGCCATCATCCAAGTAATCTGACGGTTGGTGTAGCTGTCGACGTCGAGGAAGATCTGCAGGAGATGGATGGAGGAAATGGCGACGATCGCGACCGCCAGCTTAATCTTTAGGTTGGAGGGATCGACCGCGCCTACCCACTCGAGGCTCGCCGCGTCGTCTTTGCCAGAGAGGGGCGAAACTAGGCTGTCGTAAGAGGCAATCAGAACCATCACCACAAGCCCAGCGACCAGGGCGGAGTCAAGCAGATAGAGCAGGCCGAGCAGGGTCTCGCCGTCGCTCATCACGAGCAGGCCCTCGAAATACTTTTTCAGCTTCCACAGGAAGCGCACCGCATAGAAGCAGAGCGCGACGGCGAGCCCGACGTAGAAGACGACGAGCACCCAGCGGCTGGCCAGGATCAGTCTGTTGAGCAAGGTGGTCATGTTTTGCCTCTTTGGGCGCGAAGTGGTACCCGCCGCGACCGTCGGAGGCCAGCCCTTCCCACGGATCAGCCGCGCTGCATGAACCCGGCTGGCACAGTCTCCTCGGTTTCTGCGACTGTGACCTCGTCCACACGGGCGGTGAGTGGCCCACGCCGAAGCGCCGCCGCAAAAACCTCGATCGCGTCGTCTTCCCCCCGCGCCACTGCCTCAACCCGTCCGTCCGGAAGGTTGCGAACCCAGCCATCCAAGCCGAGCTCTCTCGCCTCGCGCACCGCGAAGGCGCGGAACCCCACACCCTGCACGCGGCCTGAGACGAGGATGCGCACCGTCTTCACGCGAGAGCCTCAGCACGGGCAAGCACCATCAGTCGGTGCGCGGTCGCAACTTCGGCCGCGATGCCGGCAAGCCGTGCCTCGGCCTCGGCATCCTTGCCCCACCGCTCCGCCTGCCACGCTTCCTCGAGGAAGGCAATTTCGTGCGCCTCCTCAGGCCCGAGCCGGCCGTGCGCTAATGCTAGGCCGAGCACCAGTGACCCGAGCGCGGGCACCGCCACGCCGAGGGCGGCCAACGACAAGGCATTCTCCCGCGCAAGCACTCCGCGCAGGGCGGCAAGCGTGGAAGCGCTTTGCGCCACATGTATCAGCCCCGAGGTGACAGCGAGCGGGGCATCGAGCGCATAAGCGGCCCAATCGAGCAAAGGCTGCCAGGCGCGGGCCTGGCGGGCGGAGAGTTCGGGCGGCTCCGCGGTGCGGTAGCAAAGGAGGTCGGTCTCACCATATTTCGCTAGCGCATCGATCATCGGGCTTGGGTCAGGCGCGACTCGGTCGATCGCGGTTGCCACCATGCGGGTGAGCAGGAGGTCGGCAAGACGGATCTCTGCCCCGACCTCGCCGGCAGACGCCCATTCCTGAGCAACGGCCTCCGCCACTGCGCGGACGGGCACGCGGAAGGGCGCGCCATCGGGCGTGCGCATCGGCCGCCCATCAAGCAGCACCACCCAGCCGCCCTGATCCTCGGCTATAGCGGTCTGAGTCCAGACCCGCCTCATCGGCCAAGCCTTGGCAGGAGCTGCTGCAGGGGTGCCGGCAGCCGCTCCTCAAGCAAGCGCTGAGGGGGTAGAGCCGGCGCCTCGGACGGTCGTTGCGCCGGCGTTGCCTCAGCCGGAACGGCATCCGCCGCTGGCACCGGCCCCGCCCTCCCCCCGCGCGCTAGGGCGAGCTCACTCGCACAGTCCTCGGCCACGCCTGCGCCGATCGCGCCGCCGCGCGCCGCCCCCACCACGCCGCCGATGATAGCACCGAGCGGGCCCGCCGCTGCCCCAGTCGTGGCTCCGGCTGCCGCCCCGGCGCCAATTTGGCCCAAGGCCCCAATCGCACCACGCGGATCGACGCGAACGATCGGGTTAAGGAATGTTCCGCCGACGTTCACCGGCACCCCTATTCCTCCGCCCGCAACCTTTAGCGTGGGAGAGAGGCGAAGCGCCAGCGTCTCCGGCCCAAGCGCGACCGACCCCGCGCCGGAAACCCGTACCACGTTGGAATCGACCAGCAAGGCGCGCGCCTCGGCGGTGCCGGAGGATGCTTCGAAGCGAAGCGCAACACAGCGAATGTTGGACACTCCCTCGCGCGGTGCGTTCGGCACCAGGGCGCGCCAGAGTTCCCCCGCCAGCAGGTCGATTAGCCGGTTGTCGATGTCGAGGTTCACGCCCGCGAGGCCGACATGGCCGTCAAGCGTAGACGCGATTCGATGCAGTGTTGCGCCGCGACCGCGCACATCGATGTCAAGCTCGATGTCGCCGCCGATCCGGTAGGTGCGCGCATAGGCGGCAAGCAGGTCGCGCAGCGCCAGCGAGGGCCCCGAGAGTCGGAGCGCGACCTCGGGCTCGGGCCGCGAGGCGCCGACGATCAGCCGCGCCGTCACTGGCCCGCCCGGTAGCGTCGCGCGCACAGGCTCGACCGCGAAATCCCCATGCCGAAGACGGATCGTGCCGGACACGTCGCGATAAGCGCTGCCAGCGAGACGAAGCTCGGCGAAGGCGAGGCGAAGGTCGGCATCCGCCGCGCGCAGCGCGTCCAGCGGCAGGGGGTCGTCGGGAATCAGCCGGGTAGATCGCTGCGCGGGGGAGGCGGGCCGCAGGGCAGGGGCGGACGCGCGGCCCGAAGCCTCCGCCCGATCCTCCGGCAAGGCGGCGAGCAGGGCATCGAGGTTGAAGAGACGGCTGGCAAGCGAGCCTGAGACAGCGGGCCTGCCCTCGACCTGCACCGACAGCGACCCCGTGAGATCGCTTTCGCCAAGACGGAGCGTCAGGTCGCGCACCGCCACGCGCTTGGCTCGGTCCGGCCCGGCGATAGAGGCGGCGAGGCTTGCCTCCTTGATCGCGGGCAAGGCAGCGCCGACAAGGGGGGAGAGTGCGGCGAGATCGGGCGCGCGCGCCTCCAGCCGCAGGTCCATGCGAAGAGCGGCTGTGACATCGTGCAGGACTCCGGTCACGGCAAGGTTTGCCCCTGCGGCGGCGAGGCGTAGGGAAACCGGCCATGGCTTCGGCTCTGCCCCAGGAAACAAGGCAGCGAGCGGGCCTAATTCGCCAGAAACAAAAGCCGCCACCCCGCCACGCACCATCTCGGCAGCGAGCCGAAGAGGCGAGCCCGGGTCGGGTGCGGAAACCTCGAACGCGCGAAGCGCGAGCCCAGGCACGACGGCGGAAAGATCAGACGCCCCGGCCTTCACGCTCACGCTGCCGACCTCCGGCAGGCCCCGCCCGCCGTCGCGAGCCTGCAGCAACACCTCAAGAGAGCGCACAGGAGGAAGGTCGGGGAGCGCGGGCACGGCGGCGGAAAGCCTCGCTAAGTCGGGCACACTCGCCCTAACGGCGAGGTCGTAGCCGCTGCCCGCCTGTGGCTCGGCGATGGCTCCCTTCAGGCTGAGCTGAGCCTCCGCGACCCGAAGGGTGACGTCGACGGGAAACGGGCTGCCGGCGTCGGGGGCGAGGAGTTGCGCAAGGGGCCCGGTGCTGCCGACCAGGCTGATGGCCACTCCGTCAAAGGCCGCCTGCAAATCAAGCCGGCTTGGTCGATCCACCGGCAGCGACGCCTCGAGGCGGGGGATGGTGAGCGTGGTCGTCTGCCCCGTCGTGCCATCGCGGAAAGTGATGGTGCCTCGCTCGATGCGCAGCGTCTCGACAGCGACGGCAGGCATCACGGCAGGCCCCTGGTCCGGCTCGTCCCTTCCCCGCCGTGGGGGAGAAGCTTCCGGGGTACGCGTAGGCCGAAGCACCCAGTTGGCCTGCCCTGCGCGGTCGGTCTCGAGCAAGATGTCGGGCTCGATCAGCACAATCCGCTCGATTGCCACCTCGCCGCGCACAAGCGGCAGGAGGGCAAGCTTCACCTCAAGTGACGCGAACCGCGCCATGTCTGGCCGCGTGCCCCAGGGCGCGTTGGCGAAGCCGACATCCTCGGCGACCACCGTGGGCTGCAGCGAGGGTGTCAGGCGGATGGGCCCGCGCAGCGCGACGTCCCTCCCCGTAGCATCCCGGACCGCTTGCGCGATCCGGGGCTTTTGAGCCTCGATATCAAGGGTGGCGATGACAAGGGCAAGCCCCGCAGCCGCGATCAGCACTAAGGCAGCAAGGCCCAATAGCAGCCAGCGGAGGATCTTCATCGGGTGCACTCCCGTGACGCGCCGTACCCTAGCCCGCTCTGGGCCGGTCAGTCATGGCACACGCGCCGGTTTGATCGGCCGCCGTGCCTCGAACCCGAGGAGCCTGAAAGTTTCCTTCATGTGTTGCGGCAGCGGCGCTTCCACCACCAGCCGCCCGCCCTCGGGGTGCGCGATGGCCAGACGCCGCGCATGCAGATGCAGCATCTCGGCACACCCCGCCAGCATCGCCGCCGCGCCCCCGTACTTCGCATCGCCCAGGATCGGGCAGCCCAGGGCGACGCAATGGACGCGGAGTTGATGCGTGCGCCCCGTCAGCGGGGAGAGCTCGACCCAGGCCGCCCTCTTGCTGGCGTGATCGATCACCCGGTAGTCGGTGACGGCGCGCGCAACCTTGCCTTCCTCCTCGCTCCCCTCGTCCACCACCGCCACACGCTCCCCGCGCGGCCCGAGGCGCTTGGCGAGGGGCGCATCCACCCTGCCCTCGCGCGGCGTGGGAACCCCGACCGTCACCGCCCAGTAGGTCTTCTCTGCATCGCGTGCGCGGAAGGCAGCCGCGAGCCGCGAGGCGGCTGCGACCGAGCGAGCGAGGACGAGCACTCCGGTGGTGTCACGATCAAGGCGATGGACAAGGCGCGGACGCTCCTCTGCTCCGAAACGAAGGACGTCGAGCAGGTGATCGACGCTGCGGCCAATCCCCGGCCCCCCCTGAACCGGCAAGCCGAAGGGCTTGTCGAGCACAAGCACGCTCGCATCGCTATAAAGAACGCGCGCCTGCAGCTCCTTCGCCTCTCGCTCGTCGATCGGTAGGGGCGGCTTCGGCGGCCTGGTCTCCGGCGCCGGCAGGGGCGGGATGCGAATGGTCTGACCCGGCACAAGCCGGGTGCATGTCTCCGCCCGCTTGCCATCCACCCTGATCTGGCCTGTGCGCAAGAGCTTAGCGACGGCCGCGTGCGGAAGGTGCGGGAAGTGGCGCCGAAACCAGCGATCGAGGCGGAGATTGGCCTCGTCAGGGGCGACAGTTCGGGCGGTGACACCACTCATGCCAGGGAACGCACAAGCGCCATGCCGCCCGCGCAGGCGAACACGCAGGCGAGAACGGAGACGAGCGCATAGCCGAGCGCGATCAGGGGTTCAGCGCGCGAGAGGGTGACAACCTCGAGCGAAAAGGCGGAGAACGTGGTGAAGCCGCCGAGGAAACCGGTGATAAGGAGGGGGCGGAGAAGCCCGTCCAACCCGCTGCGGGCGAGGAGTTCGGCGCTCAAGCCGATCAGGAAACCTCCCACCACGTTCACACCCAGCGTGGCCCAGGCGATGTGCAGGCCAAGCCAGGAAGTAACGGCAAGGCCGGTGAGGAAGCGGGCAAGGGAACCGACCGCGCCTCCAGCAGCGACGGCGGCGAGGGCAGAGGCCGAGACAGGCATTATCTTGGTGCGAAAATCATGGTGCGGAACGCTTCTGCCTCAGCGCCCGCCAGCGCGCTAGACGGGCGGCGATGTCTCCCTCGGCACCACGCTCCGACGGCTGATAAAGATGGTGCGGCTCCATCCCCTCCGGCCAATAGTCCTGGCCCGAAAAAGCCTCCGGCGCGTTATGGTCATAGTCGTAGCCCGCGCCATAGCCGAGTTCCGCCATGAGCCGCGTCGGCGCGTTGCGGATGTGGAGCGGCGGAGGCAGCGACCCAGTCTCCCGGGCGGCCCGCAGCGCTGCCCCCCAAGCGCGGTACGTGGCATTCGATTTTGGCGCGGTGGCGCAGTGGAGCACGGCTTGGGCAAGCGCAAGCTCCCCTTCCGGAGAACCAAGCCGCTCATAGGCTTCCCAGGCGGCAAGCGCGGCCGGAAGGGCAGTGGGGTCGGCGAGGCCCACATCCTCCGTGGCGAAGCGCACGATTCGGCGGGCGATGTAGCGCGGGTCCTCTCCGCTCACGATCATACGCGCGAGCCAATAGAGCGCTGCGTCTGGGTCAGAACCGCGCATCGCCTTATGTAGGGCGGAGATGAGGTTGAAATGCTCCTCGCGGTCGTAGAGGGGGGCGCGGCGCTCGAGCAGGTGCGCGAGCGCGACTGGATCGAGCGCCGGCGCGGCCGCGGGCAGGGCGAAGATCTGTTCAGCGAGGTTAAGCAGCGCCCGCGCATCCCCATCCGCCATCGCGCGCAGGGCAGCGCGCGCCTCAGCGTCCAGCGGCAGGGTGCGACCGAGCGTCGCTTCGGCGCGCGCGAGCACCGTCTCCAGTGCGGCATCGTCCAGGCGATTCAGCACGAGGACGCGGCAGCGGGACAGCAGAGCCGCGTTGAGCGCGAAGGAGGGGTTCTCGGTCGTGGCACCGATCAGGGTCACTGTGCCGTCTTCAACCACGGGCAGAAGCCCATCCTGCTGGGCGCGGTTAAAACGATGGATCTCGTCGACAAAGAGGAGCGTGCGCCAGCCTGCTGATCGTCGTCGGCGAGCTTCCTCGAAGGCGCGCTTGAGGTCGGCGACCCCGGAGAACACCGCGGAGAGGGTAACAAAGGCCATGCCCGAGGTGTCGGCGAGCAGGCGGGCGATGGTGGTCTTGCCCGACCCGGGCGGCCCCCACAGGATGAGTGAGGCTAGCACGCCGTGGGCAAGCATGTGGGTGAGTGCGCCCTCGGGCCCGACGAGGTGGTCCTGTCCAACCACCTCGGCGAGGGTGGTCGGGCGCAACCGTTCAGCGAGCGGGGCGGGTGGCGCGCGGCCCGTGCGCGCGGGGGCGGTGGCGGGTGGGCCGAACAGGTCGGCCTCAGCCGGCAAGGGTCGCCTCCATCACCCGCCCCTCGCGGCGGATCGCGACCCGCATCGGACCAGGCGGCCGGTTCTGCAGGGCGGCGGACAGGGAGGAAACGTCGCGCACCTCGCGACCTGCCACGCGCAGAATGATGTCGCCCGGGCGCAGACCAACGCGTGCAGCCGGCGAGCCCTCGCGCACCTCGATTACCACCACCCCGGTGTCGAGCAGACCGAGGCCCAACTCGTCGGCCAAAGCCGGCGAGAGGTTGCCGACCACCGCGCCAGCGAGCGCATGATTGCCGCGAATCAGGGTGGCGTTGCGCGGCGGCGTTTCGGGTGGGGGTTCGAGAGGCAAGGTGAGCACGACCTCTCGCCCTTGGCGGAACACGCCAAGCCGCACCGAACCACGCGGTTCCCGCGTGGCGAGGCGGAAGCGCAAGGCCTCGACATCTTCCACCGGCCGGCCGTCAAAGGAGACGATGACGTCGCCGCGGCGAAGCCCTGCCCGCGCTCCCGGCGAATTCGGCGCGACCTCGGACACGATGGCCCCAAGCGGGCGTGGAAGCCCCACCGCCTGCGCGATCTCCGCCGTCACACTCTCCATTCGCGCCCCGATCCAGGGCCGCGCGAGCCCCGCCCCAGTGAAGCCTGCGACCACGCGGCGAACCATGTTAGACGGGATAGCGAAGCCGATGCCGATGGAGCCACCCGTGCGCGAGAAGATCGCGGTGTTGATGCCGATCAGTCGCCCGTCGGTGGTGATGAGAGCGCCACCCGAATTGCCTGGATTGATGGCAGCATCGGTCTGTATGAAGAACTTATAGTCGGTCACACCAACCCCCGTGCGCGCCAGGGCAGAGACGATGCCCTGAGTCACGGTCTGGCCGACTCCGAAAGGGTTGCCGATCGCCAGCACGACATCGCCGACCTCGACCTCATCCGAATCGCGGAAGGCAAGCGCGGGCAGTCGTTCTCCAAGAGCATCGATGCGCAGCACGGCAAGATCGGTGCGCGGATCGCGCCCGAGGATGCGGGCAGGAAACTCGCGTCGGTCGGCAAGCACTACCGTGATCTCGTCCGCTTCGCCGATGACGTGATCGTTGGTGACGATGACACCGGCGGGGTCGACGATGACGCCGGAGCCAAGCGAGGTCTGCACCTGTTCGCGCGGCGCGAAGGGCCCATCATCGAGGCCGAAAAAGCGGCGGAAGAAAGGGTCGGCGAGCAATGGCGGAGCGGTGCGTACCGTGCGGCGGGTATAAATATTGACCACAGCAGGCGCGGCGCGGCGCACCACCTCGGCATAGGAAGCGACGAGCGCGACTTGTGTGGCAGGGGCGGTGCGGGCGGGCGCCGTGGCGGCCTGGGCCAACATGGCAGCAGGGGCAGGCGGTGATTCAGCCGGCTGCGAGATGGTGGCGCCAGGCGCGCAAGCAGCAAGAGCAGCGAAGAGAAAGGGGCGAAAGCATCGCATGGGTGAATGATACCCTGCCCCCGCGCGATGGTCAGGCCATAGACAAGTGGATCTCAGGAGTCGGGGGCGGCGAGCGGAACGGTCTCGACCCTGCCAGGGTCGGCGCAAGCAGGGTCGAGTTCGCCGGTAAGTTCCACCCTAACCTCGCGGGCAATGCGGGCCAGCCTTTCCGCATTAGCAAGCGCGTCCCCGCTTTCGAACCAAATCGCGAAGTCGCCTTCTGCCGTGCGGGCATACACGTCGTGCGCGGAAAGGCGGCGTTTGAGCACTCCCTCGGCATGCAGGAGCAAACGGGGCGCATGCTCGGGCCAAGCGGGGCCAAGGGCGCGACGCAGCGCGTCAAGGCGGAGGAAGCGCACGTCGCCGAAAGCCAACTCGGGCGGCAGGGCTGGGCTGTGCACGGCATGGTCCTCGCGCAGAGTGACGAGACGAAGCCGCATGCCTTCGTCCTCGATAGCGACCGAGCGGAGCAGGACCGGAAGCCGCGTGCCGTCGCGACGCAGGAGTGTCAGCGGCATCGCGTAGGCCTCCCCAGTCGAGCGCTGGGCAGCGCGGCGGATGGCGGCCTCCTCACGATTTTCCGGCGCCGTCAAGCGATCGACGGCAAGCCCGGCGAGTTCGGCCAGGCTGTAGCCGGTGAGCGCGGCGTAGGCGCGGTTCGCAACGATGATGCGGTCGTCGGGGCCGACCACGGCGGCGGCGACATCAAGCCGGCGGAACACTTCAGCCAGCACGCGGTTGAGTCGTGTCTCCTCCCGCGCCCGGCGCTCCACTTCTGTCACATCGCGGCCGAGGAGTAGGACGGATGGGCCGCCGAACTCGTCGCCGAGCGGTACGACGGAGAGGGCAAGCGCGACACTGCCCCCGCTTGGCTGCGCGAGCGATACAGTGCCGTGCCAGTCGCTGCCGGTGCTGACGGCGGCGAACAGGGCATCGCGCGTTGGCACCGGGGTTTCGGCCGCGATCAGGTTAGAGAGGCGCGATCCGGTAAGGCTTGCGCGGTCACGCCCCGCACATGCGGCGAAGACGGCATTGGCGAACACCACCCTCCCGTCACCGCAGCGCAGGACGACAAGAGCGAGACGCGCACGCTCGAGAGCGCGTAGGAGGGGGCGAAGCACAGCGAAACGATCCTCCCAACGCGCTATGTTCTTCGGCTCTGCGTTAATAACCCGTTTCCTCCTGTCACCGACTGCAACCGGGCTCACTCAGCTGTTCGGCCCGCGGTCCATCGCAAAAGGTTGCCACCGCTTCAGCCCAGAGGCTGCAAGCACGCTTGGGTTGACGCAGGACATCGGCCAGCGCCCCGTCAGCACGAGCGCGATCTCCTGCCCCACACGGCGCTTGCGCGCGGGGTCGAAGCGCGAAGAGGCGGACGCGTTGTGCGGCGAAAGGATGACATTGGTCATCTGCAGAAGCGGGTTATCAGGCCGTGGCGGCTCCACCTCCAGCACATCGAGACCTGCACCGGCGATGCGGCCTTCCGCCAGCGCACGGATCAGCGCCGCCTCGTCAACCGTGGTGCCACGGCCTGTGTTGAGGAAGATGGCGGAGGGCTTCATCAGGCCAAAATGCCGGTCTGTCAGCATCTTGCGCGTGTACGGCGTGTCAGGCGCGTGCATGGAGACAAAGTCTGATTGCGAGAGCACCTCCTCAAGCGTGGCCGGCAACACGCCGTAAGCCGACATCACGAGCTCCTCCACAAACGGATCGTAGGCCATCATACGCAGGCCGAAGGGAGCAGCACGCTTTGCCACTTGGCGTGCGACGCGACCAAAAGCGATAAAACCCAAGGTGAGACCCATCAGGCGTGGGACCTTGAGCAGAGCTGGCCTGCCCTCCGCCCAACGGCCCTCGCGCACCATGCGGTCTTGCTCGATGCAGCGACGATGAGTGGCGAGCAGCAACATCATCGCATGGTCGGCCACCTCCTCGATGAAGGTATCGGGGCAGTTGGTGACGGGGATGCCCCTCTCTGTCGCCGCCGCGACGTCGACCTGATCGACCCCGACCGACGCAAGAGCGATGATCCTGCACTTCGTCAGCGCCTCGATCACGCGGCGGGTGAAGCGCATGCCTTTGGCGTAGACGGCATCGGCCTCCGCGGCGCGCGCGATGAAGGCTTCCTCGGTGGGTTCGACCTCAACGATGGCAACATCGAGGTCACGCAGCGCCTCCATCTCTTCCTCGTAGCCCCCGCCCTTAGTGGTGAAGGAAGCGGCGGCGGGGGTAAGCACGATGAACCGGGCCACAGACGATCCTTTCCCGAACGCTTCTCTTTCCTGAACGCTTCGTTCCCTCTGCGCAAGCGTGATAACGCTGCGCGCGACGGAATCTTGGCCCGCCCCCCGCAAGGCGGCAAGGGGACGCGGCTGTGGCGTGATGACACTCCCTGTCATGCGCCACGAGGACCGGACACGAACCGATAACGCAAACGCAAAGTCGGGCCGTTGAACGCCCGTCCCAGTCGGCGCGACTTGCTCAGCTTCGCGCAACACTGCAAAGAGAATTTCGGGCAATCCGCTCCGACAGGACGATGACAGATATGCCCAGCTGAATTGACTGATAAAGACGGTGCGCGCGCCTAACGCGAGCGGTGACGTGAAGGCACGGTTCTTCATCCTCTGTCGACAGGGAATCGTCTGTCCTGCGCCCTGCCGCCCTTGGTCGCAAACATAGCGGCCGCCCCCTTCCGCTGCGCGTAGCGTCAAGCTGCAGTTCATGCTGTGCCGCCAGCGGCTTTCTAAAGAAAAACTTTCGCGTGCACCCTTACGGCCGCACTCTTCGGCCAGTCTCAGAACACTTAGTTGCGGAGAGAGCAGTATTTGATGAAACGCGTGCAGAGAGTCGCTGGCTCGGCTGCCAGGAGGCCGAGGACGACCAGACAGCCCACCCCGAAACGCGAAGGTGCAAGACGCAAGCGACCGGAACGTCTCTGAATGAGTGGCTTCCGCTTCATTTGGCCGAACCGCCTGACCAGCCTCAACCACCAGCCAAAGCATTCGCTGATGCGAAAGCAGAGAGGGCACGGCACGCCACAAGCGCGCGATCCGGGGAGATGATCACTCGCGTCTAGCGTAGCAGCCGGACATGAAGAATGTCGTTAGCGTGCACGCGCGTAACGCGGTGATCGATCGCCGCGGCGCTCTACGCCCGGCCGACAATTTGAACCCGTCGCCGCAGGCCTTTCTCTAGGACGAAGGCAGAGAATTGAGTTCGTCGCACCTGGCGGCGTTGCGCCTTTCTCGACCCGCAGTTGCATGTTTGGCCCAGTGCCGACGGTGTCGGATTCGATCGCGAACGCACCAGCGCACCCACGAGGTTCGGTGTATGCTGCCGCGGCTTCCGCCTCTCAGGTGCGTTGCGCGACGAGACATCAGGTCGACATAAGAGCAGAGTTCCCCCTGTTACTTGCAGTCTGGCTCCCGCGCGTGGATCCGCCTCCTGATGGTGCGCTTGAGACCATGGCCGCTCCGCCGCACGGGGGCTCAGCTGAAAACATTGCACCATACTGCGTTTCGATACTGCGTTCCTTGGGTTTTAAGCAGCAGCGCGGCTGTCTCCCCTGCGGGCAACGTGTTTCGCTTACAAAACGCCACGCAGGTCAAGCCGCAATAGTCTTCCTTCGCTGGTGATCAAACCCGCTTTTGCCTGCGGGAGCAAAAGAATGTCTTCGATCTGCGCACGCAGCATCCCCGCCAGAGGAACTCAGTGCATTTCTGGACCTGCTAGGAAAGGCCAAGGCATCTGCATCTGCAAACGCACGCTTCGACCGCTGCAACACGCAAGCGGAAAACCTTCTTCGAACGATCCATGGTCCTCAGCACGGGGGAACGGCGGAGCTAGGGAGACGTGCAAGGCAGCCGGCCCGCGCGGAAACCGTCTCGGCGCGTGGCAAACTATCGCGGTGACAGAACAAAGATGATCCATGCCCAGGTCGGGCTACAGGAGCACGTCGCGCGGCCAGGCAGGGGCTACTCCATCCCCAAGCTGAAAGGCACAGCCACGACAGCCTTCATCACATCAGAGACCTGCATGAGAGGAGCGGCCTTTGGTTTAGGCGACCGGTAACAATCCCTTGCGCGAAAACCGCCTGCTGCAAACGATCGCTGAAATCTGAATAGGGCGCGCAACGTCGCAAGGTGACACCCTCGGCGAGGGCAGGCCAGCGCCCTCGTCGTGTTCTGCTGTGTGGAAACCCGCGTCGAAGCGTCATCCGCGGCAGCCATCAGCGGCGAGCTCGCTGAGACCCGCCTCCTTAGGCGTTGAAAAGCGAGGACGCATACCATCTCGGACCGACACTGAGCAGCCGCGTCCGTCGCCCGCACGTGCCGTCTCGCTCCCACATCGACGGTCTTCACCGTTCGCCCATCATCATGACGCAGGTCACGCGCCGTCACGAACCTGTTCCTACTTCATGCCCTAGGCTTGTGGCGGAACGTGCACACTCCCCAGCGGCTGCGCCGGCGACAGAAACTCGATCTCTGCAAAGGACGCCATTGATGTCCTCTTCCCTAGCTGCGCCCTCTCACGCCGGTCGCTCCAACCACAGCTGCCACCGCCGCCCTCGCCGAACCAATATGCACCCGACCCCTCGCTCAAACCGCGCTCTAAAGCCGAGGGACGAACCGAGCGCCAAGCAAAGCCTCGGGCGGCCGCTCACTCCGTTAAGCAAGCCTGGGTCGTGCACCGCCGCACAGCTTCCGACTTCCCTGTGATTACGATCACTCCATGACGCAAGACAATCGTGCGGCCACTGCAAAAGCGGAGCGGCAAGACAAGATGGACCACAGCGGATTGGAGCGCCATGCCCGCAGACTTGGTCAAGTCTACCCCTGTCCGCACGGCTAGCCCAGCTATCGATTCCTGCCCTGGTCACGATGGTGCGCGGATGGCTCGACGAACTTGAGATGCTCCTTGGTATGTGGTCTGCCCGAAGCGACCGTTGCTAGGCTGAAGCGATTGGCAGGGCTGCGATCCCTGACCATCATCTCTTCGCCCCCTGTGAGCATATCCTCTTCCGCGGCGCGGAGTTGCAGGCAACACCGCTTGGAACGCTTTTCACTCGGAAAGAGCCTCTGCCGACGAGAGGCGAGCCGAAAATGCGCTAAATTCACCCGCCACCCCTGCTTCGAACGCTCCCGCCACCCTTGCTTCTGCGACACACTCCGCCTGACCGCACGCTCGTGCAGTGCACAACGCATCGAAAATTGGTGCGCGAAAACGGAACTTTTCGGTTTCGACTCGTGAGAGACTGAACACGAAGTGGAGCGCGCGCGCAATCGCGATCCTCGCCTTGTTCTTGCTCGCTGATGTGAGCCATCTCTCACATGTTTCACTTCATGGATGGAGATTCGCCCTGGATAATCAAGCCATTCGCGGCGAGGTCGGCAGCGTAAATGACCAGATGGTTCGGATCGAGGCACCTCTGCCTGCCGCCGTCTTCCCAGGCACCACGAACACGGAGTCCAGGAACAAATGGCGCCCCTAACTATGAAACAGTCTCATTCAATTTGGCTGCCTACGGGGTGTGTACCTCGTTATGTCCGCGCCTTCCCCAATCCCAATCAGCTCACTTAGTGAGAGGTTCAGAACGATCGCTTGCGACGCGTCAGCATCAACAAATCGCGCATGCTGAACTGACATCGTTGAGTCGACCGTCTTTGCGTAAGGTTTAGTCTCGCGTGACATCCACGACACGCCCTACCGCTGACGATCCGGTGATGTGCTCGGCGTCAGCAAGCGAGCAGTTGCCTGCTGCATCAAAAAGCTTCTTGCCTTCATCTGCAGCTCTCCAGGTTTCTGTGTGCTGCCGCGGTCGTGTGTCGACGGCGGACGAAGAAGGTCCAAAGAGGCATACGCGACAGGACGGAAACGCGCGAGGTCATGCTCCGTCTTGCTCTTCGGATAATGTTCGGAGGCGTGATCGGTCATCTCCTCCCGCTGGAGGGCACCACGCCTACCTGGCGTGGTCCTACCACGGAAAACCCTCGGACATTCCGCCCTGGCCTTGATCGCTAGCTATTTGGTGGAACGCGACGTCAGATCGCTCGATTTCATTGTCGGCGCGTTTCGCTCACCTCAACGCGCAGATTTTGACCGAGGCGTGACGCGTTCTCCGAAAACCGTGACGTGCACGGCATCGTTCAGTCGCCAACCAGCGGTACCAGTCGTACTCGACGCCCGGACGCGGTCAGCGCAACCTTGCCTGACTTTAACGCCAAGGCAGCTTCGCCGAACACGGCGCGGCGCCAGCCATGAAGGCAGGGAAGATCCTCGTGCTCTTCGACGGCCAGCCGGTCGAGCTCTTCGGAAGAGGCAACAAGCCGCTGTGCGACGTCGTGCTCCTCGCATTTCGCTGCGAGCAAGACTTTCAACAGCGCAACGAGCGCGGGAGAGGCGCGGGCGCCGTTCCGCCTATCCTCGGTTTTGGGCAAGGCATCCTCTGGCAACGCCTTCGCCTGCGCGATCGCGGCCAGAAGTGCAGCTCCTGATCTGCCTTCCGCGAGGGAGCGCGGAAAGCCCCGCGCGCGCAGCAAGCCGGCGACGTCGGAGGGAGCCTGGGCGGCGACCTCCAGCACCGTCTCATCTTTCACCACACGCTGGCGGGGGATGTTGAGGCGCTGCGCCTCACGCTCGCGCCAAGCTGCCACCGCGCGCAGCACGGCAAGAAAGCGGCGGTTGGTGCTTTTCGGCTTGAGCCGTTGCCAGGCCTCCTCCGGCTCGAGCCGGTAGGTCGCCGGATCCGAAAGCGCGGCCATCTCCTCAGCCACCCAGGCAAGCCGCCCGTTGCGCTCGAGCCGCGCGCGCAGCTTGACATAAGCGCAGCGGAGGTGGGTGACGTCGGCCGCTGCGTAGGCGATCTGTTGCGGGGTGAGTGGACGGGCTGACCAATCCGAGAAGCGGAACGCCTTGTCGATCGACGCCCCCGTCAGCGCCGCGATCAACGCGTCGTAACCGACTTGGTCGCCAAACCCCGCGACCATGGCCGCCACTTGGGTGTCGAACAGCGGCTTGGGCAGCCGGCCGGTACGGTGGTAGAAGATCTCCAAATCCTGTCGCGCGGCGTGGAACACCTTGGTCACCCGCTCATCGTCCAACAGCGCATAGAGCGGGCCGAGGTCGAGCCCCGGAGCAAGAGCGTCGATCACCGCCACATCGTCAGGGCCGGCGATCTGTACCACGCAGAGCTCCGGCCAGTAGGTGCGCTCACGCATAAACTCGGTGTCTACGGTCACGAACTCCGCGGCAGTAAGCCTGGCACAGAGGGCGGCGAGCGCGTCCGAGGTCTCGATCAGCACGGGGTCGGGAAAGGCCGGCTTGGCTCGCTGGCTCATGGGCGCCGCGCTTCTACACCCGTGCTGCGCGGGCACCAAGCGGGCGGCTTGACTTCCCACGCCCCTGCCGTTTCCCTCCCGCTTCCATATTCAGCCCAGACCGAGCCATGCACCCCTACCGCACGCACACTTGCGGCGCGCTTCGCGCCGACCATGCCGGCCAGACCGTCCGCCTCTCCGGCTGGGTGCACCGTAAGCGAGACCATGGCGGCCTGCTGTTTATCGATCTGCGCGACCATTACGGCATCACCCAGGTGGTGATCGACGCTCACTCTCCCCTGCTCGAGCAGGCGGAACGAATTCGCCCCGAGAGCGTGATCACGGTCACCGGAACCGTGGTGCGGCGCACCCCTGATACAGTGAACCAAAAGATCCCCACCGGCGAGATCGAACTGCGCGCAGAGGCGATCACGGTGCAGTCGGTGGCTGAGGTGCTGCCGATCCAGGTCGCGGGCGAGGCCGAATTCCCGGAGGAGCTTCGTCTGCGTTACCGTTTTCTCGATCTCAGGCGCGAACGCCAGCACCGCAACATTATTCTCCGTTCGCAAGTGATCAGCTCCATTCGGCGGCGCATGATCGACGCCGGTTTCATCGAGTTCCAAACGCCCATCTTGACCGCTTCGAGCCCCGAAGGAGCGCGCGACTTTCTCGTGCCATCGCGGCTTCATCCTGGAAAATTCTATGCCCTGCCGCAGGCGCCCCAGCAGTTCAAGCAGCTCTGCATGGTTGCGGGATTCGATCGCTACTTCCAGATCGCACCGTGCTTCCGCGACGAGGATGCGCGGGCGGATCGTTCGCCAGGCGAGTTCTATCAGCTCGACTTCGAGATGAGCTTCGTCACCCAGGAGGATGTGTTCGCCGCGATCGAACCCGTTCTGGCCGGCGTGTTCGAGGAGTTCGCGAACGGGCGCAGCGTCACCCCGCCCCCTTTTCCACGCATCGCCTATGATGAGGCCCTGCTCGCCTACGGCACTGACAAGCCCGATCTGCGCAACCCTCTGCGTATCGCCGACGTCACCGAACATTTCTCTGGTGGCGGCTTTGGCCTTTTTGCGCGCGCAATCGAAAAGGGGGCAGTGGTGCGCGCCATCCCCGCCCCCGGGGCTGGCAACAAGCCGAGGAGCTTTTTCGATCGGCTCAATGAATGGGCGAAGGCGGAAAGTGCGGGCGGCCTCGGCTACATCGTGTTCGAGGGGGGCGAGGCGAAAGGGCCAATCGCTAAGAACCTCGAGCCCGAGCGGAGTGCGGCGATCCGCCAGCGGTTCGACCTGGCAGATGGCGATGCGGTGTTCTTCGTCTGCGCCCCACCGAAGGAAGCAGCCGCCTTCGCTGGCAAGGTGCGCACCCGTCTTGGCACCGACCTCGACCTCGTCGAGCGGAATGCGTTCCGTTTCTGTTGGATCACGGATTTTCCAATGTACGAACGGAACGAGGAGACCGGCGCGATCGAGTTCAGCCATAACCCGTTCTCAATGCCGCAGGGGGGGCTAGAGGCGTTGAACACGCAGGATCCCCTCTCCATCAAGGCCTACCAGTACGACATTGTGTGCAACGGGGTAGAGCTCTCCTCGGGTGCGATCCGCAACCATGACCCGGAGATCATGCTGCGCGCCTTCGCAATCGCAGGTTACAGCCGTGAAGAGGTGGAGGCGCGGTTCGGCGGTATGCTCAACGCCTTCCGTTACGGCGCCCCGCCGCACGGCGGCTCCGCCCCGGGCATCGACCGCATCGTCATGCTGCTGGCGGACGAGCCGAACATCCGCGAGGTGATCCTGTTCCCGATGAACCAGCAGGCCGAAGACCTGATGATGGGCGCTCCCGCCCCAGTGCCACCCGAACGGTTGAAAGAACTGCACATCGCGCTTGATTTGCCGCCACCGAAGCCGCGCTGACGAAGACAAGGCACGGCGAGGGCCGGCCTGGTTAGCAGGCGCGACCGGCCCGCTTTTCGGCGTACATGGCACGATCTGCCAGCATAAGCAGGGCCTCCGCCTCTTCCTCCCCAGTGAAGGGGGCGAGGCCAACGGAAAGTCCGAGTGGCACAGGCTCGCCTTGCCAGGCAAACGCGGTGCGGCGCACCGCTGCGGAAAGGCGTGCGGCAAGGGCCAGGCCCTGCTCGGCATCGACGCGCGCCATGACGACCGCGAACTCGTCGCCGCCGATGCGCGCGACGGTGTCCGTGGCGCGCACAGCATCGCGGATGGCGCGCGCGGTGGCGAGGATAGCGGCATCCCCGGCGGCATGGCCAAAGCGATCGTTGATCGCCTTAAGCCCATCCATGTCGCAGAACATCAGCACGCCTGGCTCTCGATGGCGGGCGGCCTCGGCGAGCCGTTCGGCCAACCGACGGGCGAGACCGCGCCGGTTGAGAAGGCCCGTCAGCGGGTCGGCCTCAGCCAATCTTTCCAGCTCGCGAATCCGCTCCGCCTGAGCGCGTATCACCGCACTCGCGCGCTGCGCGATGCGCTCGGCGCGGGCAAGCAGCAAACGTCGCGGGTCGCCTTCGGGCAACGTGGCGGCGGTGTCGGCGAAGAGTGCTGCAATCGGATCGGGCAGATCCTTGGCGAAGGCTGTGGTGTTGGCGCCATCCAGGGGCATGGTCGTCCTCGCGTGCATCGTCATGGTTGGCGATCAGCGGCTAGCAGCAGACACGTGCAACAGCTGGAGAGCAATGCGCGTGCCAAGCCCGAGGCGGTCAAGAAAGAGCGGAGCATCGCAGGAGATCCACCGCTTCCCGGCAAATCCTGCCGCCCTCAGCGCCCCTCCACCGGGCAAAACCCGCCCGGTCCATGTGGAAGCCATGGGCAGGTGCCGCCATATCTTCACCGCTTGCACGCCATGGCTGCTCGAGAGACCCATACGCATCATGCGACGACTGGTTGCTCTTACCGCACTCGCGGCCATTCTGACGCTGCCGGCCCCGACCGAGGCCGTCTCGCTGATCTCGCACCGCGCTGGCTACCGCCTCACCCTTGACAGCTCCCGTCCGAGCCAGGACGTGGAAAGCGCGGCCGGGGCGATGTTTTATGAGGTAATCGACCGCTGCGAGGGCTGGACGGTGCAGCAACGCTTCACGCTGCAGCTCGTCTCGCGCAACGGCCAAACCTATGAGATGACCTCGGACTACGTGACCTGGGAGGAGAAGGACGGCAGCCGGTTTCGCTTCCGCCTCCGCCAGGCCTCTGACGGAACGGTCGTGCAGATGCTGATCGGCGAGGCGCGGCTTGATCCTGCGACCGGCCAGGGGGAAGCGCGCTACACCGCACCTGACCAGCAGACGATCGCCCTCCCCCGCGGGACGATGTTCCCGATGCTGCATACGCGGCGCCTGCTCGAGGAAGCAGAGCGCGGCGCCCGCGTCTTTCCCGCCCCCCTCTTCGACGGTACGGAAGAGGACGGGGCACGCGAGACCAACACGGTGATCATCGCTCGCCTCGCCCCCGATGCCTCGCACGCTCAGCCGAAACTCCGCGCCCTGCCATCGTTCCGTGTGCGCATCGCCTTCTTCGACCCCCTAGGCAGCGGCCAACCGGAGTATGAGGTCGGCATTCGCTATTTCGCTAACGGTGTCGCGGATGACCTGCGAATGGATTTCGGCGAGTTCGCGGTGCGTGGAGACCTCGTCGAGTACGAGGAGCGTCCGGATGGCTGCAACTAACAGCGCCTGCGCCTAAAGCTCGCGCCCTCGCCGCACTGCTCCCGGCCCAAAGCGCGCGCGCACGCTGGCGATGGCTTCAGCCCGCGCCTTGCGACGCGCCCGCTCCGGGTCTGCGAGATCGGGCGGGTCGGCTGCTTCAGCCGGGGCAAGCGGGGCCGCCCCGAGCCCGACCAGGCGATAGCGCGCCTCGCCCATCCCGGCCACCCGCAGAAGCAGAGCTCGCGCGGCCTCGAACAGCACCTCAGCAAGTTGGGTGGGAAAAGCAAGCCGCACGTGCCGAGTGTGGGTGACGAAGCGGTGCGTCTTCAGCTTTAGCACCACCCCCGCTGCAGCGTACCCTTTCGCGTTGAGACGGGCGGACAGCGTGTCAGAGAGGCGCCACAGCGCCTTTTCCAACGAGGGAAGGTCTGCGAGGTCGTGTGCGAAAGTCGTTTCCGTCGAGATCGATTTCGGCCGCCGCTCGGGCGTGACCGCACGGTCGTCCTCGCCGCGGGCAAGCCGCACCAGCGCCGGCCCATGCGCACCAAGCCGAGCCTCCGCCTCGTCGCGGCCCATCGCAGCGAGCGCGCCGAGGGTGGTGACCCCGAGAGTGGCAAGGCGGGCCGCCGCTTTCGGCCCGACACCGGGCAAGGCGGAAACCGGCAAGGGAGCGAGCACCGACCGCGCCTCTCCGGCCCCAAGGACGGAGAACCCCCTCGGCTTGCCGTGCTCCGCCGCAAGCTTGGCCAGCAGGCGATTAGGCGCGAGACCGATGGAGACGGAAAGGCTCAGCTCACCCTCCACCGCTCGCGCAAACCGCGCCAGCGCCACCGCAGGCGGAGCTCGATGCACGGCCTCAGTGCCTGTCAGATCAAGCACCGCCTCATCGATGGACAAGGGCTCGACCAGTGGAGTCAGCGCCAGCATGCGCTCTCGCAAAGCCCGCCCAACGGCCGCGTACTTCGCGACGTCGGGGCGGATCACCACCGCCTCGGGGCAGAGCCGCAGCGCCTTGAACATCGGCATGGCGGAGCGGACGCCAAAGCGCCGCGCCACGTAGCAGGCAGCGGTAACGACACCGCGAGACCCTCCGCCGACGATGACAGGCCGGTCGGCGAGATCGGGCCGGTCCCGCTTCTCGATGGCGGCATAGAACGCATCGGCATCGATATGAGCGATGGTGAGCCGAAACAGTTCCTGATGCGCGACAACGGAGGCTGAGCCGCAGCCAGGGCACCGCCTAACGTCATCGCTGTCGCCGAAGCACGAACAGTCTCGACACAGCCAGGGCATGCCCTCTCCTCGCCCCACCCTGGTCCGCTCAGCCCTCGCCTGGCCCCCAAAGCCAGGCAGCACCCCGCACTCCTGAGGAATCGCCGTGCTTGGCCTTAAGGATCGGCGTTGTCACCACATCAGAGAACACGTAGGGCTGGAGAAGACGGGGCACCACCTCGTACAGGTGATCCATGTTGGAGAGCCCCCCGCCGAGCACGATCGCATCAGGATCGATCAGATCGATCACCACCGCGAGCCCGCGCGCGAGACGATCAGCATGGCGGGCCAAGGCAGCCCGAGCGCGTTCCTCGCCGGCTGCGGCCCGGGCCGGGATGGAGGAGGCGTCACGCGCGCCGGGCCCATCGCAATCCTGGGCGAGGCCAGTGCCGCTAATCCAGGTCTCGAGGCAACCACGACGGCCGCACCAGCAGCGCGGCCCGGGGGTCTCGATAGCAGAGGGCCAGGGCAGAGGCGTATGGCCCCACTCGCCGGCGATGGCATGCGGGCCGGTGAGCACGCGCCCCTCCACCACCACCCCACCGCCGCAGCCAGTGCCCAGGATGACACCGAACACGACGCGCGCCCCGGCGGCCGCACCGTCGGTTGCTTCCGACAGGGCGAAACAGTTGGCGTCGTTGGCGATGCGGACGGGGCGACCGAGAGCCGCCTCGAGATCGCGGTCGAAGGGGCGGCCGTTCAGGAAGGTGGAGTTGGCGCCCTTCACCAGGCCCGTCGCCGGGCTGAGGCAGCCCGGCATGCCGATGCCGACGGTGCCACGGTCTTGGGTGGCGTCGTCGGCCGCGGCGACGAGTTCGGCAATCAAGCGCACCACGCCCTCATAGTCGCCGGGCGTGGCGGTGCGGCGCCGAAACCGTTCCTCACCTCCCGCATCAAGGGCGATGATCTCGGTCTTTGTCCCACCGAGATCGATGCCATGGCGGATCATCCGCCCATCTCCGCCGTCGCCTCCCCACGCACACGCGCGCGGAGGGCGAATTTCTGAATTTTCCCCGTCGCTGTCTTCGGCAAAGGGCCGAAGCTGACGTGCTTCGGCACCTTGAAGTGGGCCAGGCGGTCGCGGCAGAACGCAACAATCTCCTCGGCGGTGATGGTGTCCTCGAAGCCGGGTTTGGGCGAGATGAAGGCGTGCGGCACCTCGCCCCAGAATGGATCAGGATGCGCAACAACAGCTGCCTCCATCACCTTTGGATGGGCATACAAAACCTCCTCGACCTCCAAGGTCGAGATATTCTCGCCGCCCGAGATGACGATGTCCTTCGCGCGATCCTTGACCTCGACATAGCCGTCCGCGTGCATCACGCCGAGATCGCCGGTGCGGAACCAGCTGTGGTCGAACACCGCCGCATTGGCCTTTGGGTTGCGCAGGTAGCCCTTCATGATCGTGTTGCCGCGGATGGCGATTTCACCGATCGTCGTCCCATCCGCCGGCACGCGGTCCGTTCCGTTACGGGCGATCACCGCGACCTCCTCCAAAGTCGGCAGCCCAACCCCCTGGCGTGCGAGAAAAGCCGCACGTTCGGGAAGCGGCTTGGCGTCGATCCCAGGCTGCCAGGCGTTCATCAGACTGGGCCCGTAACATTCCGTCAGCCCATAGAGGTGCACGACGTCGAAGCCCAGTGCCTCCATAGCGGCGATCACTGGCGAGGGCGGAGCGGCCCCTCCCGTCGCCGCCGTCACGCGGTGCGGAAAGCTTCGACGAGCGTTGGGCGAGGCGTTGATCAGCATGGTCAGCACAACGGGGGCGGCACAGAGATGCGTCACCCCATGGTCGGCGATCAGGGCAAACACGCGCGAGGGCTCAACCTTGCGCAGGCAGACATGCACACCACCCTGCAGGGTCACAGCCCAGGTGTAGGTCCAGCCGTTGCAGTGGAACATCGGCAAGGTCCAGAGATAGACGCTGCGCGGTGACAGGCCCAAGGCGAGCGCGTTGCCGCAGGCGTTGAGGTACGCCCCGCGATGGTGCACGACCACGCCCTTGGGATCGCCCGTCGTGCCTGAGGTGTAGGAGAGACTGATCGCGTCCCACTCATCGGCTGGCGGCGAGACGGGAAAGCGTGGGTCGCCGGAAGCCAGAAGGTCTTCATAAGGCCTGGCGTCGACCTCCGCCCCGCCGGGGCCCTCCGGATCGTCAACGACGACGACGATCGGCCGAGCCTCGAGCCCTTCGGTCGCTCGCGCCGCGACCACCGCATGCTCGCGGTCGATGATCAGCACCTTCGCCCCCGAGTGGGCAAGGATGAAGCGGATCGTCGCCGCATCAAGCCGGATGTTGATCGGGCAGAGCACCGCATGCGCCATCGGCACGCCGTAGTGCGCCTCCAGCATCTCCGGGATGTTCGGCATCAGGGCGGCGACCACATCACCCCGGCTGACGCCAAGACCAACAAGCGCGGAGGCCAGGCGGCGCGACCGTTCGAGGAGTTGCGCATAGGTGTACTGGCGGCGTCCGTACAAGACGGCAGGACGTCCCCCCCACACATGCGCCGCGCGTTTGAGGAACGAAATCGGGCTCAACGGCACGTAGTTCGCCGCGTTCTTCGGCAGGTCGTCTTCCATGGCGTTATCCTCCAGCGAGCGTCTTCGGTGCGCTCGTTTCACATCTCAGCTGAGCGAGATCGGACAGGAGACTGGCTACGGCAGCGTGACACTCGGTCCCCGGGTCCGCTTGACCGGAGCGGATGAGCGCGCAAAGTGCGGCCCAAGGGTCTTGCCCGCTGCGCACAAGTGCAGTGGCGCGCGCCTCGAGGGCGGTGAGACGAGACGGATCGACGGCGATCATGCGTTGCGCAATGCCGAGCGCATTCGCCACCATGCGTGCCGTCAGCCGATGCGTCTCGGGCAAAGCGGGCAGGATCTCCTCCAGCACGGTCGTGCGCGCAATGGTGAGCAGCGCAGCAGCGTCCGGATGTTCGAGCACGCCGCTCATGCCGCGCGCTCCAGGCCCGCTTCACGCGACGCCACCTCGCGCAGGATGTGCCACTCAAGCTCCGGCACGATGTGCGGGGTGAGGGCGAGTTCGAGCGAAGGCTCGCGACCGGAGAGATGACGGGCACCCTGCGCCAAAGCGATGCTCGCCCAGCGCAGATGGGCGGCAAGTTCCCACCAGGCGACACGTGCAGCGTCTGGCACCGCGCCACCAGCCTCCACATAGCCTGCGTAAAGGGCAGCGCGCGTGCCGATACCTCCCGCCTCCATCGCGAGATTGCCGAACCGCCAGCAGCGGGCGCAGAGCCAACCGAGATCGGCATGCGGATCGCCCCACCCGGCGAACTCCCAATCAAGAACCGCGGCGAGGCCTTGTTCGGTCCAAAGAATGTTCCCGGTACGGAAGTCGTTGTGGCAAAGCGACGGCGCAATAGGGGGAGGCGCGGTGCGACGAAGGTGGCGCAAGCCCCACTCCAGGATCGGGTGCGGGCCAGCAGCATCGAGCGCGCGTTCTTGTTCGGCACAGAAGGCCAAGCACGGGTCGGCCGGTGGATCACCGAGAAAAGCAAGATCGGAGCGGGGTGGGCGTATGCGGTGAATGCGGGCGAGCTCGCGCCTTAGAGCGCGGGAGGCGGCCTCCCGCCCGCCAGCAATCGCATCCCATTTCACCACGCGGTGCGCGGCAGCGATGCCAGCGACGTGACGCATGACGAGGAACGGTGCACCGATCACGCCCGAATCCTCGCAGACGAAGAGCGGTTCGGCGACCGTGACACCAGCGGCATGGGCGGCACGAAGCAGCGCAAACTCCTCGATCCGACCGTGCGAGACCGCGAGCGTGGCCGGGTTGTCGGTACGCAGAACCCAGCGTTCCTCCCGCCCATCACCGCGGCGCAGGGTGAGCCTCCAGTTTTGCTGGATGGCGCCGCCCACAAGTCGCTCGATCGCGGTGATAGCAAGGCCTGCGTCGTCAGCCGCCCGCGCGAGCCAATCTCGGAGCCGCTCGCAGCGAGCCTCATCCATCGCGGCGCGCTCCCCAGGCGAAGAAATCGCGCCCTTCGCGGCGAAGGAAACCTGCCAGCACCATGCGATGCACCTCAGAAGCGCCGTCGACAAGGCGCGCCTGGCGGGCGTAGCGATAGATCCACTCCACCGGGGTGTCCTTCGAATAGCCTTTGGCGCCGAGGAGCTGCAGTGCCGTATCTGCCGCGCGCTGCAAGGCATCGGCCACCACCACCTTGGCCATGGATATTTCCTTGCGCGCGAAACTCCCTTGATCGAGCGCCCAGGCCGCGCGCATGACCAGGTGTCGGCCGATCTCGATCTCCATGGCGGCTTGGGCAAGTAAGCCCTGCACACTCTCGCGATCGATCAGCAACATGCCGAAGGAGCGCCGACGGGAGACATGATCGGTCGCGATCTCGAGGCACCGGCGGGCGAGGCCAAGCCAGCGCATGCAATGGGTTAGGCGCGCCGTGCCGAGGCGAATCTGCGTCACCTTCAGACCATCGCCCACTCCCAGCAGGCGCTGCGACTCCGGGATGAGCAGTCCGTCGAAAACCAGTTCGCAGTGCCCGCCATGTTCCTCGGGCCCCATGATGGGGATGCGGCGCACAATCGACCAGCCAGGGCTTTCCGCATCGAACAAAAAAGCGGTGAGTCCCTTGCGCTCATCGTCCGAGGTGCGCGCAATGAGGATAAAGATTTTGGCGTTCCCCGCACCGGTAATGAACCACTTACGCCCGGTGATGCGCCAGGCCTCACCCACCCGTTCGGCACGGGTGTAGGTGAGCGAGGGGTCCGACCCGCAGCCGTCCGGCTCTGTCATCGCAAAGGCCGACTGCACACGCCCGTCGATGATCGGCTGCAACCAGCGCTCCTTCATCTCCTCCGGTAGGATGCGCTCAAGCAGGATCATGTTGCCGTCGTCAGGAGCGGCGGCGTTGAAGACCACGGGGCCGAAGATGGAGCGGTTCATCTCCTCATAGGCGACCGCCATGCCGACGCGCGAGAGCCCGCCGCCCCCGCGCGCCTTCGGCATCGCGAGCGCCCACAGCCCCTCGCGCTTCGCCTCCTCACGCAAGCGCGCCAGCACGGGGGGGGCGATGTTTTCGTGCTCGTCGTAGGAGGCTGGATCGGCCTCGAGGGGGATCAACCGCTCCTCGACGAAGCGGGCGAGGCGGGCACGCAGGTCCTCGAGTTCGGCTGGCAGAGCAAAGTCCATCTCCCCTCCCCATGCGGCGGATGAGCCCGCGGTTTTTCCCCGACGTGCCACGACCAGGAGGCCGGCGGCAAGACGTCAGGCTTGCCGACCGCTCACCAGCTGCGCACCATCGGGGCATGGAGGAAGCAACCCTCGACCTCAAGGGCCTGACCTGCCCCCTGCCCGTCTTGCGCGCCAACAAGGCGCTGCGCGCGCTCCCCGAGGGGGCCCGGCTTCGCGTGCTGGCGACCGACCCGGCTGCGGTGGCGGATTTCCGCAACTATTGCGAAACGACCGGGCACGCGCTGGTGGCGGTGAGCGAGACGCAAGGTGTCTATTCGTTCGTCATCCAGAAGCGTGGGCGACCGAAAGAGGGCGCACTATGACGGTAGCCCTCTTCACACATCCGGCCTGCCTCGACCACGACACCGGGCCCGGGCACCCAGAGCGGCCAGAGCGGATCCGCGCCATCGCACGCGCATTGGAGGCGGAAGAATTCGCCCCTCTCGCCCGCGAGCAGGCGCCGCGTGCGACGGTGAAGCAACTCGCGCGCGCCCACACCCCGCGCTATGTCGAGGCGATCCTCGCCATCGCGCCGCCGATCGGCGAACGCGTGATGCTCGATGGCGACACAGTCATGAGTGCGGGGTCGCGCGAGGCGGCGCTGCGGTCGGCCGGGGCTGCGATCGCCGCTGTCGATGCGGTGATGGAGGGTTGGGCGCGGGCGGCGTTCTGCGTCACCCGCCCACCCGGCCATCATGCCGAGGCGGCACGCCCCATGGGCTTCTGCCTGTTTTGCAATGCGGCGGTTGCCGCATATCATGCGCGCGCACAATGGGGGGTCGAGCGTGTGGCCGTGCTCGACTTTGACGTCCACCACGGCAACGGCACCCAATCCATCCTGGAGGATGACGCAAACTTCTTCTACGCCTCCACCCACGAGATGCCGCTTTTCCCTGGCACCGGCCATCCGCACGAGCGCGGGGTGGCGGACAATGTGCTGAACGTCCCGCTCGCACCGCTGACCGGCGGGCCGGAGTTCCGCGCCGCCTGGGCAGATGCGATCATTCCGGCGGTACGCGCCTGGCGGCCGGATCTGATCATCCTCTCCGCTGGGTTCGATGCGCACGAGCGCGACCCTCTCGCCACTCTGCAGGTGCAGACGGCGGATTTCTCCTGGCTCAGCCGCTCTTTGGTCGAACTCGCAGACGAGGTGTGCGGCGGGCGCATCCTGTCGTTGCTAGAGGGGGGCTATGACCTCTTGGCGCTCGGCGAATGCGCCACCGCGCACGTCCGCGCGCTGATGCGCGTTTGAGCAACCCCTTGATTGTCACGAACCGTTCTGGCGCCCGTCGCCGCTACAGCCAGCCTTTGCGGCGAAAGTAGAGCACGGGAAGCACGGCCGATATCACCATGAGCACGAGCGCAAGCGGATAGCCGAATCCCCATTCCAGCTCCGGCATGAACTGAAAGTTCATGCCGTAGATGGAGGCAATCAGTGTCGGGGGCATCAGGGCAACCGCGACCACGGAAAAGGTTTTGATTACCGCCGTCTGCTCGATGTTTATCAGGCCCAAGACAGCATCAAGCAGGAAAGTCGCCTTCTCGTTCAGGAAGTGCGCGTGCTCCTGCAGCCCGCGCACATCGCGCGCGAGGGTTTTGATGCGAGTCTTGTTCTCTTTGCGGATCGCCGTCTCCTTCTCCGCGGCGATGAAGGCGAGGATGCGCGAGAGCCCGACGAGGGTGTCAGAAGCGCGCGCGGTGGTTTCACCCACCTGGCCAAGCGCAATCAGCGCGTCCTTCAACGCGGCGTCCTTGGCGGAGGCCGTTTCGCGGCTCTTCGCAAGCTGAAAGGCAGCATGGCTGCGGCGATCCATCTCTGCGCCCACGCGTTCGAGAATGTCGGCAAGGCGATCGACCACGTGCTCGAACAGCCCGAGCATAACGCCATCGGGGGTGGCGAGCATGGCGGGGTTTTTCTGCGCCCGCGCGGCGAACATGCCAAACGCCTTTGGCGTGGCGTGGCGCACAGTGACGAGGGTCTGGCCCGTGAGCACGAAGGTGATCGCCGCTGAGCCGAGTTCGCCGGTTTCCGACCCGTACATGAACGGCGCGGTGAGGAACAGCACGTCGCCCTCGCGATAGAGGCGCGAGGAGGTCTCGATCTCCTGTTGCTCCTCGCGCGTTGGCAATTCGGCCCCGATCAGCCGCTCGACCAAACGCTCCTCCGCTTCCGTTGGTTGCAGGAGATCGATCCACACTGGGAGGCTGACCGGCGGAGGCGGCTGATCGGGCAGTGCCGCCGGAACGTAGGCCAGCGCCGGCAGCGCTTCGCTGACGATCAACTGGCCAGCTTCGACACGGTAGGTGGTGATCATCCGGGCGCCCCGCCAATTGCTTGCTGCCTCGCCTTGTAGCGAAGCGGCCCCTGCTTCCAGAAGCCCAAACCGGCTCACACGTAGCCTAAGAGCCGCGCACCGAGACCCACGATAACAAGGACAATGGCGATGTCGATCGCGATCGCGACCAGCAGCACAACAATCGAGATAAGGAACAGGCGCCGATCCGCCTCGATCAGGGCGACCGACATGACGACGATGGCCAAAGCCGGGGCGGGGTTGCCGAAGGGGATGGGAAGGGCAAGCAAGGTGGCATTGATCGAAAGAAGGATTGCGGCGACCACCTCGACGATTCGGTTTGGCAGAGGCAGCGTACCAGGGCGAACCCGTGCTTCTAGCCGAGCAAGCCATGGCTTGGCGCGCACGAGTACGGCTTCGAGGGCGGCTCGCGGAACGCTGCGTTCGCGGATCACCTTCGGCAGCACGGGCTGGGGGTAGCCTGCCAGCATCATCAGCGCGAGCAGGATGATGGGCGTGCCCAGCACGCCGGACAGGCCCGGAATCGGAGCAGGGATCAGGTTCGGCAAGGCGAGCATGAGCATCAGCAAGCCGTAGCCGCGATCGCCAAGCGCGGTCAGCAGATCGCCGATTGCGATCCGCTCAGTGGGCCAAGCGCGGCAGAGATCGAGCAGGAGGTCGGAGGCGCGCTTGCGTTCGCGCTGGGCCATGCCCGGCGGTTCTGGGCTCAGCATCGCTTGCTCGCGCCACTCCACGAGTCGCGCGTGACCCTGCCAGCCGGGCAGCCATGAGGCAACCGGGCGGCATCATGCCAAGGCACGACCGTGGCGGACGCGCTGCCACAGGGCAAGGCCGGCGCCGAGGGCGACACCCAACACATCCGTATAGGCTTCGGGAATGATACAAAGCACTGCCGCCGCGCCGCACGCGAGCCGAAGCGGCAGGGCAAGGCGCCCGGCCAGCCACCCCTCTGTTGCACAGGCCAGCAGCACCACGCCGAGGAACGCCGTGAGGAAGGCCTGGGCAACCGCGACGAGTGGCCCCTGCGCCAACAGGGCAGGGTTCAAATAGAACATGTACGGAACAATGAAGGTGGCCATGCCGAACTTGAGCGCTGTGAGGCTGGTTCGCCAGAGGTTGCCGCCGGCAAGCCCGGCAGCAGCGAAGGAGGCGAGCGCCACCGGCGGCGTGATCGCCGACAGAACAGCGTAGTAGAAAATGAACATGTGCGCGACGAGCGGCTCCACCTTCATCTGGATGAGCCCCGGCGCGACGACGGCGGCGGCGATCGCGTAGGCCGCGGTGGTTGGCACGCCCATGCCGAGGATTAGGGCAACGATGGCGGCGAAGGTGAGGGCCAGAACCGGCATCGATCCACCAAGCTGAAGCAGGATATTGGCGAAGCGGCCGCCGATACCCGTCAGCCCGATCACGCCGGCAACAATGCCGGCTGTGGCGCAGACGGCGATGAGTTGCAGCGCCTCGCGCGCGCCAACCCACAGCGCCTCGCAGATTGCCTCCGAGAGTTGGATCGCCGTGCTACGCACCGCAGCGACCATGCCCTCGCGATGCAGCAACAACCGATGGGCAAGGAACGTCCCAGCCATGATGACAATGGTTGCGGCGATGCCGAGACCGGCGGCACGGAACGGTGAGAAACCCGACAACAAGGTCGCAATGAGGATCGCGAGTGGGGCGAACAGGTAAGCCCTGAACAGAAGCGAACCGAACCGAGGCAACTCGGAGCGAGGAAGGCCCCGAAGACCTGCCTTCAAGGCGTGCAGGTCGGCATGGATGAAGCAGGCGACATAATAGAGCAGGGCCGGGATGATGCCGGCGACCAGAATCTCCGTGTATCGAACACCGAGGATCTCGGCCATGATGAAGGCGCCAGCGCCCATCACCGGGGGCGCGAGCTGGCCACCGGTAGATGCGGTCGCTTCTATGGCGCCGGCGGTGTTTGGGTCGTAGCCAGCCCGTTTCATCATCGGAATGGTAAAGGTGCCCGAGGCGACGACATTGGCGACCGATGAGCCGGAAACGGTGCCGAACAATGAACTCGCCACCACCGCCACCTTGGCGGGACCGCCGCGCGTTCCGCCAACAAGGGCCATCGCCAGGTCGTTGAAGAAATCGCCTGCCCGCGAGGTTTGCAGGAATGCGGCAAACGTGACGAACATGATGATGAACGTTGCGGAGACCGAGGTGGTGATGCCAAAGATGCCCTCGGTGCCGACGAGGAAGTTCACCGCCTCGCGCCACGGCACACCGCGGTGATAAAGCACGCCGGGCAGCCAAGGGCCGGCGAAAATGTAGGCGATGAAGACAAGCGCGATGACCGGCATCGCGACGCCAGCCGTTCGCCGCGCGAACTCGAGCAGGATCAGCAGCGCCGCGAGCCCGACCGCCGTATCGCGCCAGTTCGCGCCCATGAAGGCGCGCAACTCGATGCCGTCGGCGTCAAGGACGAAGTGGGCAACAACTCCGATTGATGTTGTGATCAGAGCCCAATCATACCATGGGATACGATCTGGCCTGCGGCGCCGATGCGCAGCGAACAGTCCGAGCCCGAGTACGGCGCCAAGAAAGACGTGAATGGGGCGCCCGATCGTTGGATCGATTGGCGAGACAAGCAGCACCCAAAGGTGAAAGAGGACGAAGCCAATCCCGAGCCAGCGGAAGCCCCAAGCACGCCAACCGCCGAGACGTCTGCGCAGGGACGCTGCCTCGAGGTCCAGAATGCGGTTAGCCTGATCGGCCTCCTGCGCCGTCGCCTGCGCCATTTTGTCTCCCCCGCCCGCCCTGTGGAAGGGCAGACCACGCTGAATACTCTCCGCCTCGCGGCGCCGTGAGTTTGGAGCCTATGTCAAGCTTTCTGGCTAGCGGAAGGCCGGGCCAAACGCCATCGTGCGAAGAGAGAGCGGCTGCAGACGGGTGGCGCTGTGAGGCTTTTGCCTCGGTTTGGACCCGCCCTTTCGCCTCAACCGCGCGGAGCGGAAGACGAGGCAGGCTCCGTCTGGCGGGAGGCCGTCTGACTCTCCGGTCCAGGCAGAGTTCCGGAGGGTCTCGCCTGCCCTTCGGCCGTCGTCGTTTCTTCCTTCTCGTCCTTCAGATTCTGCCGGAAGGACTTGATGCCCTTGGCCAAGTCTCCCATGAGCCCGCTGATCTTGCCGCTGCCGAACAACAGCAGGATGACCAGCAGGACGACAAGCCAGTGCCAGATGCTGAACGTACCCATCGCGTGTTCGTCCGTCCCGAAGTAGATGGCGGCAGCCGGGTGCTTCCCAGACCACATTGTGATATCTGGGGCGGACACTAGCCGAAGCGAAGGGGCCCGCGAAAGGGGAGGTGCACGCTTTTGCGGTGCCACACAAGGCCTGACTGCGTCTGATCCTCTTGTCCGGTTGCGCCGGTGCTGCGATTGTCCCTGCTACAGGGAGGGATGGCCGAGTGGTCTAAGGCGCGCGCCTGGAGAGCGCGTACACGGGCGACCGTGTCGTGGGTTCGAATCCCACTCCCTCCGCCAGGGTTGCGCTCAGCTTTGCAACGGCGCGCCCGTTTGGTCGCACTGTGAGGTCATCCCAGGCTTGCGGGGCACGGCATGCACGGCCGTTGCGAGGCCCTCCATGCCCATTTCGGCTATCACTGAAGCCTGCGCACTCGCACTCGGCGCGCACTGTGTCTCTCAAGCCGCGGCAACGTCTCCAAAACAGAGAGGGGCTGTATGCCGAAAGCCGTGAGAGCGGCAGCGCCTTCGACTTGATCTATCTATTGTTGTGTCTGGCGCGCGGAGCTGGGCCTTGGAACAGCTGCCGCAGCGGCTGAGCGCCGGTGACGACGGCCTTGGCCTACCACCGGTAGCGTCAAGCCTCGCGCGACACGCCCGCAAACGCCTGAGCTCCACCGTGCCGTAGCGCCTGTCGCACCGGCCAGAGCGCCCTCACTGTACAGAAACTTGCCTGTGGTTGGACCATCCGCAACGACGCGGCACGGTTCTGCTCTGCGACTGACGCATCTTTGAGGCCTGGACATTCCGCCTCAGCCGCTGTTCTTCGGCTGAAAGAGGTGCGGCGCCTCGCCTTGGCGCCAAAAGCGTGCGCAACCCGAGGACTGCTCGCAACAAAGGACCCCGTAGTTCGCCCAAGACTTGCCATTCTCGCCGCTCATTCCGAGCCAGCGAGCCCCAAACTGCCGGTCGATGCGAACGCAGCCCCATCTGGACGCAACGGGGGACAGCCTGGCCACGCGTGCCGCACGAACAGCTGTCACCCGATCCCGCGCGGTGTCGCGCTTGTCACGGATTTGTCGTGGAACGCCAAACTGAGTTCGGTTATTACCCTCAGCCTCGTCAAGCCTTTAGGGAGCCCAGCCATGAAGCGCCGTGATGCCATGATGCTCGTCAGCGGACTTCTTGCCCTGCCCCTGACCGCCGCTCGTGCTCAGGCCAGGCAAGTGGTGGCCTACACAGCCTTCGCCGATGCGATGACGGCTTTGGCCGGCCCCTTTCGCGAGCGGACCGGTATCGAGGTTTCTCAGGTGGCCGCTGGCTCCGGTGAACTCGTGCGTCGCATTGTGGCAGAGCGCGCCCGCCCGCTTGCAGACTGCGTGATTTCGATCGGCGGCGATGCGATTGACGCTAACCCGGACGTCTTCACAGCGTATACACCGCGAGAGGACGGCATGATCCTGCCGGCGCTGAAGGTTAGCCGGATCTGGATACCGTTTTCCGTTACCATTCCGACGGTGCTTATGGTCAATACGCGCCTCGTTCCTGAGGCCGAAATCCCGACGACATGGCGCGAATTGGCTGACCCAAAGTGGCGGGGCCGGATTGCTTTCGCCGCTGCCGATCGCTCCGGATCGGCGCTGTGGCAGATGATGCAGATCATTTATAATTTCGGCGAGGAGGAAGGTTGGCGCCTGTTCGAAGCCATGCTGACCAACTTTGTCATCACTGGATCCTCCGGTGCAGTGCCGCGCGGCGTCGCGCAGGGAGAATACGCGATCGGGCTTACGCTCGAGGATTCCGCTCAGCGATACATCATCGGCGGGTCGCCTGCACGCATTGTCTACCCACGCGAAGGGATTACCCTTTCGGCTGACGCGATGGCGCTGGTGAAGGGAGGCCCCAATCCTGATGGCGGCCGCGCTTTGCTCGACTTCATCGTTTCGGCTGAAGCGCAGCGCCTGATTGTCGAACGCTTCGGCCGGCGACCGATCCGGCCTGATGTCGACGCGCCGCCAGGCCTGCCCGAGGCGTCGGCCCTACCGATCAACAACGTGCCAAACGATTGGTCCGTGGCGCGCCAGCGCGATTATCTCGCTCGCTACACCCGCCTTGTGCGTCGGTGAATAGCGGGCCTGCACCGCATCTTTCGATTGAGGGTATCGTCAAGCGGTACGGCAGTTTTACCGCTCTGGACGGCGTTACCCTTAGCGCCTCACGCGGAGAGTTATTGACGCTTCTCGGACCGTCGGGTTGCGGCAAGACAACCTTGCTCCGCATCATCGCTGGCTTCCTGCAGCCGGATTCCGGTGAAGTGTCGGTCGCGGGGAGAAGCTTGAACAAGGTTCCTCCCAACGCCCGCAACTTGGGCATGGTGTTTCAAAACTACGCCATCTTCCCGCACCTATCCGTCGCAGATAATGTCGCCTACGGCCTTCGCGCGCGCGGCATCGCCTCGAGTGAAATCGCCCGTCGGGTCGCTGATGCACTGGCGCGCGTTCGGCTTGCTGGATTTGCAGACCGGTTCCCCGACGCTCTCTCAGGCGGCCAGAAACAGCGCGTTGGGCTAGCGCGAGCCATGGTCATCGAGCCTGAACTGCTGCTTCTGGACGAGCCGCTGTCAAACCTGGACGCGAAGTTACGCATCGAGATGCGGCAGGAGATACGCCTGATGCAGCGTGAGCTTGGCATCACCACGGTCTACGTCACGCATGATCAGGAGGAGGCACTGGCGATCTCAGACCGAATTGCCGTGATGGACAGGGGACGGGTCCTGCAAGTCGGTAGTCCCAGGGACATTTACGAACAGCCAGCGCATGCCTTCGTGGCCGACTTCATCGGCGGCTGTAACTGGTTTGAGGGCACGGTCTCGAACGGCGAGCTTCGTCTCGGCGCAGGGCCTCGGCTCGCCTGCTCAGCTGCGCCGCAGACGGCGCGCCTTGCGCTGCGATGGGAGGATCTGCGGCCAGCCATGCAAACGGATCCTCCGCAGCATTGCCTGGCCGCGCGCGTTAGCATCGTTTCGTATCTTGGGCATCGCGTCCGGCTCCATCTTCGTGCGTGCGAAGACGGGACTGAGCTTCACGCCGACCTACCGAGTTATGGTGAGCTGCCTGCCGAGGGCACGATTGCCCTCTTCGCCTTCGACCCGCAGAGGGCCCGCGTCTTCGCTACCGACGGCAAGCGTCTGCTGTGAAACGTGCATATGACTTGCCGCCCAAGGGCGCCTTGGCTCGGCTGGATCCTTGGCCGTGGCTTGGCACGGCAGCGTTCTTCACAGTGGTCGTGTTCGTCGCCTGGCCGCTGAGTGAGCTGGCGCTGGAGTCCTTCATCGGCCAGGAGAGCCAGCGGCTCGGCTTCGAAAACTATGCGACGTTCTTTGCATCGTCCTATTTTCGGCGCGCTCTGTTCAACAGCTTAACGATCGGTGCGCTTGGCACATTCATCGCACTTTGTATCGGGGTGCCGCTGGCATTCGCCTACGCCCGCTTCGACTTCCCAGGCCGCGACACAATCGAGGTCGGGATTCTGCTGTCCATGCTCTCGCCGCCTTTTGTTGGGGCTTATGCATGGATCTTGATGTTCGGACGGTCTGGCTGGGTCAGTGAATTCGCGCGCGGCTTTGGCATAGACCTGCCGCCGATCTATGGCGCGTTCGGCATCTCGATGGCCTGTGCTTTCGGCCTTTATCCGCTGGTGTTTCTGGTTGTGCGCAGCGGCCTTGCGCGCGTGAATCGAAGCCTCGAGGAGGCGGCCTACAGCCTTGGCCGAGGGCGCTTCGGTGTCATGTTCACAATCACGCTGCCGCTTGTGCTGCCCGCACTTCTGACGGCAGCCCTCCTCGTGTTCCTCGGCGTGGTGTCTGATTTCGGCACACCCGGGATTTTAGGCGAAGGCGAACGTTTTCCAGTGCTCGCGACTCTCGCTTATTCACTTTACCTCTCGGAAATCGGCGCCGAGCCAGGGATGGCCGCAACCACGTGTATGATCCTGCTTGCTATTACGCTTGTCCTGGTGCTCGGGGTTCGGTTTCTCTCCAGCAGACGGTCAGTAGCCTCCGACACTGCGAGCGACCTCGCCCTGCGAGCTCTCGCCGGCAGCAAGAAATGGGTGATGACGGCGGGCGTGGCGCTGCTTGTGCTGACGGCGAACATGCCCACGATTGTTGTCGTCGTTTCCTCCTTCCTCGAGGTGCGCGGCGCCGTCTTCCAGCCTGTGCTCACCTTGGCGAACTACCACAACGCGATGGCCGCTATGGGCAACGCACTGTGGAACAGTCTCATGTTAGCCGCCATCGCGCTCGCACTCATCATCATGGTGGGGGCCGGTGTTGGCTATTACATCAGCCGACGCTCCGGGCTTCTTCCGCGTGCGCTCGATCTCCTCATCATGGTTCCGTTCGTTGTTCCGGGTACGGTGCTCGGCATTGGTTACGCAAGGGTCTTCAACGAGCCACCGCTTCTCCTCACCGGCACCTACGCCATTATCGCAATCGTGTATGTCATCCGCCGTTTGCCCTACATGACACGCTCCTGCGCTGCGATTGTCTTCCAGATCGACCGCGGGCTGGAAGATGCATCGCTCTCGCTCGGGCGCCCACCACTCGCGGGCTTCCGGCGCATTGTCTTGCCGCTGATGCGCCCAGGTATCGTGGCCGGTGCTGCGATCGCCTGGGTAGAAGTGTTCTCCGAACTCTCGGCCTCAATCGTGCTGTACACCGGCCCAACGCGCACCTTGCCTATTGCAGCCTATCAGCAGGCTGCCACCGGCGATTTCGGCATGGCTGCAGCGTATTCGACCGTGCTCGTCGGCATTGCCGCAACCGGTTTGTTCATCTTTCTCATCGCCGCACGCGGGCGGCGTGACCGCGTTGTCGGCTGGGTTTAGGCTTAACACTCGGTGTTCGAGTCGCAATTGACGATGGTGGCAGGGATGGTGTCGCCCTTCTGGTCGTTCATCTCCTCCGCGGAGTGCATCGTGACGACGAGGCGACTGTGTCCATCGCCCGCGCCTTGCAGGTTGCAGGTCAGCCCGCTCCTGGCACGGCCAAGGCACCGAGTACGCGCCCGTTTTTGAGAAGCCTGGCTGCCCTGCGGTGCGCCTTTAGCTGCGTGCTGTCTTCCCCAAAGGGCTTGACGGTCGCGATAATAACCCGGCCGGCCTGGCTCGCCTGCCAGTGCTGCGAAGATCTGGCTGACGTTCACGGGACAAATACCGCTGAGGACGAAACGGCGGTGCACGCGCGGAATGCGGCGACAGAGCGGACTAGGCGGCCCAAAGCACCGCATCGCGGGCGGGGCGAGCAGGAATGCGACGGATATCAGCTTCCCTCCGCCCCGTTTATCGTGACGGCCGCCCGCGTCGCTCTCCGTCAACAATATGAACGATCCCCCCGTCCGAAAGAACGTGTTTTGTTCCTACGTTTCAGGAGGCGATCGTCTTCTGCCTTTGCTCGCCGAGCCTTGTGATCCAAGCGCGCATCTCCTGCCCTGGTCGCAGGTAAATCGGGGCGGGCTTCTTGCCCATGCCCACGCCGGGTGGGGTACCGGTGGAGATGATGTCGCCCGGCATCAGGGTGATGAACTGCGACACGTATGAGACGAGCGTGCGCACGCCGAAGATCATGGTTTTGGTCGAGCCACGCTGCATGACCTGCCCATCGACCTCGAGACCCATCTCGAGGTCCTGCGGGTCAGGAATCTCGTCCTTCGTCACGAGCCAAGGCCCGACCGGGCCGAAGGTCTCGTGGCCCTTGCCCTTGTCCCACGTGCCGCCGCGTTCAAGCTGAAACGAACGTTCCGAAACATCGTTGACAATAACATATCCGGCAACGTAGTCAAGCGCTTCCGCCTCACTGACATATTTCGCGCGCGATCCGATTACCACGCCGAGTTCGACTTCCCAGTCTGTCTTTGTCGAGCCACGGGGGATCTCGACCGGGTCGTTAGGGCCAGAGAGCGCGGTCAGCGCCTTCAGGAAAATGATCGGTTCGGTCGGTACCGTTGCACCGCTCTCCGCCGCGTGGTCGGCGTAGTTGAGACCAATACAGACGAAGTTCCGGGTGCCAGTGAACGGCACGCCGAGACGGGCTTCCGGGTCGGCGAACGGTAGGGCAGAGACATCGACAGTGGCGAGGCGGGCGAGACCGGCGGGCGACAGCTCCTCAGGTCCGATCTCTTCGACGATGCCAGCGAGATCGCGCACCCGGCCCTCCGCATCAACGATGCCTGGCTTTTCCAGACCGCGCGGTCCGAAACGCACAAGTTTCATGGCCTCTGTTTCCTGCTCCGTGCTCAGAGAGTCCATCCACCATCAATCACGATGGCTTGGCCAGTGAGAAAGGCGCTCTCGTCGGCGGCGAGATAAACAGCGAGGGCAGCGACCTCCTCTGGCCGTCCAAGTCGGCCCATCGCTTGGCGCGCAACGAAGGCAGCCCGCGCTGCCTCCACACTGCCGGCCTCTGCCGCATTGGCAGCGATCCGGTCGGCAAGGGATGGTGTGTCGATGGTGCCGGGACAAATCGCGTTTGCCCGGATACCGCGCCGGACATAGTCGGTCGCGATGCTTTTAACAAAACCGAGCAAGGCGGCTTTTGTCGTTGCGTAGACGAAGCGATTTGGTACGCCCTTAATCGATGAGGCGGCCGAGGAGATGACAATGATCGAGCCTCCGCCCTTCTCCAGCATTCCCGGCAGAAAGGCCTTGGTGACGCGGAAGGCGCTGCGGACGTTGAGGTCGAACGCGAAGCTCCAATCCTCCTCCGAGCAGGTCTCGATTGTGTTCTGGTGTACGTAGCCGGCGCAGTTGACAAGCACGTCGATCGCACCGGTCTCTGCAGCGACGCGGGTGATGGCAGACGCATCGAGAACATCAAGCCGTCGGGTGGTGATCCTGCCGCCGGCGATCTCGGCAAGGCACTGTTCGTCAATGTCGGTGGCGATGACTTCAGCCTCTTCGGCTGCGAAGGCAACGGCAACCGCCCGCCCAATCCCCTTCCCTGCCGCCGTGACGAACGCGCGCTTGCCAACCAGCCGGCCACCCATCGCTCTCTCCCAGTTGGTCATCAATCCTTCCAGCAGAAGCGCTCGGCAGCAAGAGAGGTTACGCCGGTGGACAGGCCAATGTGACATCTACCCAACCGATGAGGCCGAAACCGGCGTGAGCAGCGACGACAACACTAAGAGCGACCACCCCAGTTCAACGTTTTTGCTACGAAGTCAGGGTACGCGACAACTCATCCCAACCCCTGCTGAAGCAAGCGTGCCATAAGACGAGGAGAGCGATGAGCGCGCTCAGCCATCGACCTGTGCGGAATTAGGCGCTTGGGCCGAGGCGACGCAGCGGGCGCAGGAGGCGGAGCATATCGAGATGGTCAGCTCATCGCTCTTGTCGCTTGCCACCGCTTGTGCCACGGCACAGCTGTGACCGATCAGTGGACAGGTTCAACAGGCTTCGTCGCCAAGCAGGAATGTGACTCACGTTTATTATCCTGGAACGTCTGCGACAGCTCTTTCCGTCTAGGGGTTCATCGGCGCAGGGGTGGCCGCAGTTAACGGCGCAGCGCATGGGAACCGGGCGGCGAAAGCACCTCAGCACCCGCCAACACTCTGCCCGCGAGTAAGCCCGATTTTGGCGATGAAACTTGTGACACGCACGTCCGCCGCAGAGCACTTGACGATCCTGCTAGGGAATTCATGCGTCAGAACGAGAGGTTCGATGTCGCCCTAAATGGGGCAGCGAATGTCTGCAGAGGCAAACAAGCCGCGATACGCAATCTCGCACGGGGCGCGCAGAAACGCCTCGCATCAGCTCTGCTCGGTTGCCAGCAGGAAAAGCGCAAGCGGTCCTGTGAACGCCATGGCTGGATTCGCCCCGCGCCACTGCTGTCACAGGCCGAACCTTGCGGTTGGTCATGACCGCTGTGTAAATCCACGACGATCTTAAGCCTCTGGCGTGCTGAGGACAGCAAACCCGCACGCGTAACATTGGGGCGAGCGGTAACGCCCGAGACAGCGCTGTCGAGCAAGTGACCGCAGGTGTGCCTCCTTGGCTACCCGTTCTGCGAGGGTGATGCGCTTACGAAGGCACGCGTTGCTGGTTAAGGACGCAACGCTTCTTAGGCGACGCCGCTACGCTGCCGCGATGCGTCGCACATCTACTGCACATGGCATGCCATTCACGCTCTTTTCCACATCGTGTTCTTGCTCTGTGACGCGCGACATGACGCGCACCATCTTCGATGCAAGTTGCGCGAGCACGCCGCGGCACTCCGCACGGCCTTGGTCTCGTGCCGAGAGGGAGATCGCAGTCCTGCCAAGAGGTATCGAACATGGGCGAGGCGTGCGGCACTGTTCGCTCCTATTCGCCGTGTCTCCCCCCAGAACCTCTCGTGTCACTTTCCCGTCTGGCAGGCTCAAGAGTCACCGGAAGCGCCGATCATCGCCTGCTGCGGTGCCAGAAACGACATCGCATAGACGGGAATGCGGTCAGCGACGTCGGCCCTAACCAGCAAAGCACAGCACGCGCCAGAGCGTGCTCAGCCGCAACACGAAAGCGCCCGAGGCAATGCACGGCGATAGAAGGTCGATTTCACAACATGGGCGATGATCGCCCGAAACGACATATTAGAACTCAACCGAAATCTGTACCCGGCCAGCCGGGTATACACCAACACCATACTCCATTGGCACGCCCTCGACATCAACGTTCACCGCTTCGGTCACCAGCACCGCGTGATTGCGTGGATGGTCGAGCAAGTCCGCCTCCTCAGCCGAAGGCAGCCTGGCGCTGATACGACTGGAACGGCGGAAATATTCCGTCACGCCGCAAGCAGCGAGGGCGCGGGTAATGGACCCGCGCGAGCTGTATACCGCCTCGGCCAAGCCAGGAAATCGGCTGCGCAGAAAGTGATGCTGCGTGAAGCTGACCGGCCTGCCATCGGCGTACCCAAGACGATCCACACGCCACAGCAGCACGCCTCGCCGCACAGCGAGCGCTTTTGCCGCCGCCTGGTCGGCCGGCACCTCAGACACGCGCAGGATTCGCCCCGTAGGTTCACGGTTTTGCCGAGCGATGATTTCGGAAAAACGGGTCCGCGGGCTGAGCGCGTAGTCGATTAAGGCTGAGGCAGCGAAGGTGCCGCGGCCATGGTCGATGCGAATCAGCCCACGCCGTTCCAACTCTTCCATCGCACGGCGCACGGTATGGCGGTTGACGCGGAAGCGGACCGAAAGTTGTTGTTCCGTGGGGAGTTTTTGGCCTGGCTTAATGACGCCGGAAGCGAGTTCGCTTGCCAGAACGGCTTCGATTTGACGCCAAAGCGCAACACCCGCACGCCGCGCAAGTGCAGTGCTGGCGACGTTCCCGCCAAAACGTTGTGGTGCTGTGGGATCGTTGGGGACCAGCGTCACGAGATGGTCACGTGCCTCCAGCGGTGCCTCGGCTATTGTCGCGCCATCATAGTCGTGCAAATGTAGAGAGGTCTAGACCTTACTTGGCGTGTCACGCGATCAACCATGAGTCTCCAACCCCACCTCCCAGAGGCATCGCCCAACAGTCTGGCGTCACGCCGGCTTTGGCTCAGTGTGCTCGCCCGCACGCCACGCGAGACGCTGGAGGCTGCACTCAGCACCCTCGACCCTGTTCCGGCCTGGACTCGATTGCGTGGGCCGGAAACGGGCATGGTCATGGTGCGCGGACGTATTGGCGGTGACGGCGCTTCGTTTAATCTCGGCGAGATGACGGTTACCCGCTGCTCCGTCACCTTGCCCTGCGGCACCATCGGCCACGCCTATATCGCCGGACGCGACCATCGGCGCGCGGAACTTGCCGCACTCTTTGACTGTCTGCTGCAGACTTCGCTGTTCGCCCAGCTGAACCAGGCTTTGATCGGCCCTGAGCAACGCCGCCAGGCGGCGGAACGGGACGAGATGCTGCGCCAGTCGGCAGCCACTCGCGTTGATTTCCAGACGCTGGTTCGCATGGGGTGAGCGGTGTTGACGGGCGGCTTTGCTGATCCGATCCACGACTCACAGGCGGCGTTTCGTGCCCTGCTCGAGGCGACAGCGCGGCCAGGTACCATCGTTTCTCTGCCGCCATGCGATCCGCCGCCGCCTCTTCCTCAGGCCGCGGCTGCAATCTTGCTTGCGCTCTGCGATCGCGACACCCCGCTTTGGCTTGACGCCTCCTTTGCGACCCGAACGGTTTGCGAATGGCTGCGGTTTCATACTGCAAGCCCCCTCGTTTCCGATCCCGCTGACGCCAGCTTCGCTTTCGCGTGTGCCGACAGCGCCCCCTTCGATGCGCTCACCCCGGGCACTGACGAGGCGCCCGAACGGTCTGCCACTCTGGTCCTTTTCGTTGAGGGATTTGTTCAGGGTCGTGTCCTTCGCCTCTCCGGGCCTGGTATCGACAGCGCAACACTTATTCCGGTGGATGGGCTTTCGGAGGCATTCCTAGGTTGGCGCGCGCGCAACCTCGCGCTCTACCCGCGCGGTGTCGATGTCCTTCTCATCACCAGAACAGAGGCGATCGCTCTCCCGCGGACGACCGTCGTGCAGGAGGTCTAAGCCTATGTACGTCGCAGTGAAAGGCGGTGAGGCGGCGATTGAGGCCAGCCGCGCGCTTCTTGCGGCCTCCCGTCGTGGCGATCGGACACTGCCGCAAATCGAAGTGGCACAAATCGAACAGCAGCTCGGCCTCGCTGTCGACCGCGTGATGGGCGAAGCGAGCCTTTATGATCGAGAACTTGCCGCACTTGCCATCAAGCAGGCGCAGGGCGATCTCCAGGAGGCGGCTTTTCTCCTGCGCGCCTTTCGCACCACCCTACCCCGCTTTGGTGCCAGTCTTCCGATCGACACGGCGCGCATGACGATCGCGCGGCGGATCAGCGCCATCTACAAGGACCTGCCGGGCGGTCAGGTGCTCGGCCCCACCGTCGACTACACCCACCGCCTGCTTGACTTCAGCCTGATCACGAACGAGGAGCCTCCATGCGCACCGTCCGCGGAGGCGCCGCTGGATGCCGATATGCCGCGCGCCACCGCCGCCTTAGAGGCGGAAGGGTTGCTTACGAGCGAACCCGATGACGGCCGAACGCCGCCCGATCTCACGCGCGAGCCGCTTATGTTTCCAGCTTCGCGCGCCGTCAGGTTGCAAGCACTCGCTCGCGGCGACGAGGGCTTTCTGCTCGCCATGGGCTACTCCACACAGCGCGGCTACGGCAGCACGCACCCATTCGCGGCAGAAATCCGTTACGGCACCGTTGCCGTCGAGATCGTGCCAGAGGAGCTCGGCTTTCCAATCGAGATCGGGGACATCACGGTGACGGAATGCCAGATGGTAAACCAGTTCAAGGGCTCAAAGACAGAGCCGCCCCAGTTCACCCGAGGCTATGGGCTCGTCTTCGGCCATGCCGAACGCCGCGCGATGGGCATGGCGCTGGTCGATCGTGCCCTGCAGGCGCGCGAACTTGGCGAGGACGTGGTGGCGCCCGCCCAGGACGAGGAGTTCGTCCTCTCCCACGCCGACCACGTCGAGGCATCTGGCTTCGTGCAGCATTTGAAGCTGCCGCACTATGTCGATTTCCAGTCCGAACTTGAACTGATCCGCTCGTTGCGCGCAGAGGCGGCAGCACGCGCGGAAACCGCCCTTAAGGCTGCGGAATGAACACGACCAGTTACACCTTTGCCTATCTCGACGAGCAGACGAAACGCGAGATTAGGCGTGCCCTGCTGAAGGCGCTTGCCATCCCCGGCCATCAGGTGCCTTTCGCCTCACGCGAGATGCCGCTCGCCCGAGGCTGGGGGACAGGTGGCATGCAAGTGACGGCTGCCGTCATTGGGCGCAATGACGTGCTGAAGGTGATTGACCAGGGGGCAGACGATACCACCAACGCTGTCTCCATCCGCCAGTTCTTCAGCCGGGTTGCCGGCGTGCGCACCACCACGCGCACTGAGGAGGCGACTCTCATCCAGACACGTCACCGAATTCCCGAGACACCGCTCAGGCCCGGCCAGATCATGGTGTACCAGGTGCCGCAACCCGAGCCTCTCTGGCGGCTCGAGCCTTCGCGCGCAGAGACGAGGCGTCTTCATGCGCTCGCCGAGTACGGAATCATGCATGTCAAGCTCTATGAAGACATCGCACAGCACGGGCGCATTACACTCGCCTACGACTATCCCGTGCTCGTGCACGGTCGCTACGTGATGGCGCCCTCCCCCATTCCGGCTTTCGACAACCCAAAGCTGCACCGCTCGCCCGCGATCCACCTCTTCGGGGCGGGTCGCGAGAAGCGGATCTACGCCGTGCCGCCATATACTGATGTCATCTCACTCGCCTTTGAGGACCATCCGTTTCGGCCCTGGAAGGCGGAAGCGGCCTGCGCGCTGTGTGGATCCACAGAGTCTTATCTCGACGAGATCCTCATCGACGATCGCGGCACACGTCGCTACATCTGCAGCGATACGGATTGGTGCGAACGCCGCCGCACACGAGGGAAAACGGCATGAGCGATCTCCCTCTCCTTTCTGTGCGCTGCCTGGACGTGCGTTTCGGTGCTCTCGCCGCCGTCGACGGCGTTTCCTTCGAGCTCTGGCCCGGCGAGGTGGTTGCCATCGTTGGGGAGAGCGGATCGGGCAAGACCACGCTGTTGCGGGCCATCCACGGCTTCATTCCGCCCACCGCTGGCTCCATCCTCTACCGCTCCGACCGGTTCGGCGAGATTGAGCTCACGAGACTCGATGAACCGCGCCGGCGCCTGCTGGCGCGCACCGAGTGGGGCTTCGTGCACCAAAATCCGCGCGATGGGCTTCGCCTATCCTACTCCGCCGGCGCCAATGTCGGCGAGCGCCTGATGGCGGCAGGCGCGCGCCACTGGGGCAACATCCGTGCCCAGGCGCTCGCCTGGCTCGACCGTGTCGAAATCGACGTGGCTCGCATCGACGATCTGCCACGCACCTTCTCGGGCGGCATGCAACAAAGGCTGCAGATCGCCCGCGTGCTCGTCACCAACCCGAGGCTTGTGCTGATGGATGAACCAACAGGCGGGCTCGATGTCTCCGTCCAGGCACGACTTCTGGACATGCTGCGGCGCCTCGTCGCCGATCTTGGGCTGTCCGTGATCGTGGTTACGCACGACCTCGGTGTCGCGCGCCTGCTCGCGCAGCGCATCCTGGTCATGCAACGCGGTCGCGTGGTCGAGGCGGGGCTGACTGACCAGGTTCTCGATGATCCCCAACATCCGTACAGCCAGCTCCTCGTCTCTTCCGTGCTTGCCGCATGAGCGAGCCCGCACTCCTCGTCGAAGGTTTGGCCAAAACGTTCACCCTTCACTTGCAGGGTGGTGTTCGGTTGCCGGTGCTGCGCGACGTTTCGCTTGCCGTATTCCCAGGCGAGTGCGTCGCCCTCGTCGGTCCCTCCGGCGCGGGCAAAAGCACGCTCTTGCGCGCGCTCTACGGCACCTACGTCCCGCAGGCGGGGCGCATCCGTGTCCGTCATCATGGTAGCATGGTCGACCTCGCATCCGCTGACCCGCGTCAGATTCTTGCCATCCGGCGCGACACGATCGGCCACGTGTCGCAGTTCCTGCGCGTCATTCCCCGCGTGTCTGCGCGCGCAATCGTGGCTGAACCTCTCATTCACAGGGGCGAGAGCCACCAGGCAGCGTTGCGCGCGGCAGATGCAATGCTTGCGCGCTTGAACTTGCCGCAACGGCTATGGCATCTCCCGCCCGCAACCTTTTCGGGCGGCGAACAGCAGCGGGTAAATCTGGCCCGGGGGTTTATCGTGCGTTACCCTATCGTTTTGATAGACGAACCAACTGCGAGCCTTGACCCGGTGAACGCTGATATCGCCCTGTCGCTTATCGAAGATGCGCGCAAGACAAATGCCGCCATTGTCGGCATTTTCCATGACCCAGCGGTGCGTTCGCGCGTGGCCACGCGCGAGTTTGCCCTCGCACCAATAGCGGAGGCAGCGTGAGCGTCGAGCTTATCCTTACCCATGCACAGGTGGTGACAGCCGACGAGGTGTTCGCCGGCACCGTCGTGCTGCGGGATGGCCGCATCGCCGCCGTTGAGCGTGGTCGCAGCCACCTCAGCTCAGCGCTCGATCTCGAGGGAGATTTGCTCCTGCCCGGCCTCGTTGACGTGCACACCGACAATCTCGAGCGGCATATGATGCCGCGGCCCGGTGTGCGCTGGTCTGCCCGCGCGGCTCTCCTCGCACACGACGCCCAGGTCGCTGCAGCGGGTATCACCACGGTGTTGGATGCGCTCTGCGTGGGCGAGGTGGAGCACGCGGACCATCGCGATCAGATGTTTCGCGAGGGTGTGGCGGAGTTGCGTGCGCTGGCACCGCGCGGCTTGCTGCGTGCCGAACATTTCCTGCACCTGCGATGCGAGATCTCCGTCGAAGCGATGGCAGAAGCTTTTGAGTCGGTCGCTGACGACCCGCTTGTGCGCATGGTCAGCCTGATGGACCATACGCCAGGGGTGGGCCAGTTCGCTGATCTCGACCGCTATGTGAAGAAGCACGCCCGCCTTTACGGCATGACGGAGGAGGAGGCGCGCGCCTACGCCAAGAGGCGATGGGAGACACGTGAGCGCGTGCGCGAACGCAATCGCGAGATCATCCTTGCCCATGTGCGCGGACGCAATGTCGCGGTGGCGAGCCACGACGATCGCACCGCCGAAGAGGTCGCACACTGGCACGAGGCGGGGGTAACGATCAGCGAATTCCCCGTCAGCCTTGAGGCGGCGGAGGCAGCGAAGGCACGCGGCATGGGAGTGGTCGCTGGCGGACCGAACATCGTTCGCGGCGGCAGCCACTCGGGCAATGTTGCCGCGGCCGATCTCGTTCGCCGCGGTCTCGTCGACGTTTTCGCCTCGGACTATGTGCCTGCGTCCATGCTGGCCGCTGCGATCCAATTGCACGAACAGCATGGCGTAGCGTTGGCTGCAGCGATCGCCTCTGTCTCGCGCGAACCAGCCCGCATGGTGGGGCTGACGGATCGCGGTGAGATCGCGCCCGGCCTGAGGGCTGATCTCGTGCAGGTGCACCTCGCCGATGGTCACCCGCTGGTCCGTCAGGTCTGGCGGGAAGGCCGCCGCATCGCCTGAGCAAGGCGGGACAGGGGTCGGAGCAGGCGGCATGGCCTATCGTTATGCGCTCTACTGGGCACCGCCGAGCACCCATCCGCTTTGGCTGGCCGGCTGTACGTGGCTTGGGCGTGACCCCGAGACGGGCGAGACTATCGATCCGAAGCCGGAACCGATCGTCACGCGCGAGGAGCATGCGCGGATAATTTCTGATGCGGCCCGCTATGGGTGGCATGCCACGCTCAAGGCTCCCTTCCGGCTGGCCGAGGGCCGGACGGAGAACGATCTCGACACAGCGTTGCGGAACTTCGCGGCAACGCAAACGCCCTTTTCGTCTCCACCCCTCATCGTCGCCTCGCTCGCCGGTTTTCTTGCCGTCGTCACGGCCGAGCCCTGCCCAGCACTATCCGCCCTCGCCGAAGAGATGGTGCGCTGTTTCGAATCTTTCCGTGCCCCACCAACTGAGCGGGAGTTGGCGAAACGTTCTCGCAACGGTCTTACCCCTCGTCAGCAAGAGCTGCTCAACACTTGGGGTTATCCCTATGTCATGGAGGAGTGGCGCTTCCACATGACCTTGACGGCGCGCCTGCCCGAAGAGCGCGTGGCGACGTTGCGCTCCGCCCTCGCCGAACGTTTCGCCCCCGCCCTCGCCACACCGCCTCTCTTCCGCGAAATCGCGCTTTTTGTCGAGCCGGAACCCGGCGCGCCGTTTCGCCTCCTCCGCCGCTACCCCTTCCAGGGAGCATGATCCGCCTGCGTAAATGCCTCGGCACCCGAACGCTCAGCGAGACGGTGAGAGGATGAGCAGGAGGATAAAGGCGGCCTACTGCCAGTCGTCGAGATGAGGCGCACTCGGCGGGCCAAAGGCCCAGTCTTGCCACACCGCTCGCCTGCTCTTGCGGAGCCTTAGCGCAACATCTCGGTCACAGGCTTGTCCTGACCCAGGCTGGACAACCATTCCCGGTTGTCGTCCCCTTCCTATCCCAAGGAGCACAGGATGACATCGATGGTCAAAAGCAACGTCCGCGAGATTCGCGCCCCGCGCGGCTCCACCCTCTCGGCACGGTCTTGGACCACCGAGGCAGCGCTTCGGATGCTGATGAACAATCTCGACCCGGAGGTGGCGGAGCGGCCCGACGAGCTCGTCGTCTATGGCGGCATTGGCAAGGCGGCGCGGGATTGGGCGTCGTTTGACACCATCGTCACCACCCTTAAACGCTTGGATGAGGAGCACACGCTGCTCGTGCAGTCGGGCAAGCCAGTTGGCGTGTTCCCCACTCATCCGGACGCTCCGCGCGTGCTGATCGCGAACTCGAACCTTGTTCCGGCTTGGGCGACCTGGGAGCATTTTGACGCGCTCGATCGCGCAGGGCTGATGATGTATGGACAGATGACGGCAGGGTCGTGGATCTACATTGGCAGCCAGGGCATCGTGCAAGGTACCTACGAGACCTTCGCCGAGGTGGGGCGCCGTCATTACGGGGGCGATCTCTCAGGAAGATGGATCTTGACTGCTGGCTTAGGCGGCATGGGGGGTGCACAGCCGCTCGCCGCTGTTTTCGCCGGTGCCTCTCTGCTTGCTGTCGAGTGCCAGCCCTCGCGCATCGAAAAGCGTCTCGCCACCGGCTATCTCGATGTCTGGGCAGGCGATCTCGACGAGGCGTTAGCGATGATCCGCGAGGCCTGCGAGAGACGCGAGGCAAAGAGCATCGCTGTGCTCGGCAACGCGGCTGAAATCTACCCGGAACTCCTCAGGCGCGGCATTCGCCCCGATGTGGTGACGGACCAAACCAGCGCGCACGACCCCACGAATGGCTACCTGCCGGCGGGCTGGACTCTTGCGGAATGGGAAGAGCGGCGGCGCACAGACCCGCAGGGCACGGCGAAGGCGGCGAAACGCTCGATGGTCGCGCAGGTCGAAGCGATGCTCGCCTGGTACCGAATGGGTGTGCCCGTGCTGGACTACGGCAACAACATCCGACAGATGGCCAAGGACGAGGGGCTTGCCGACGCCTTCGCTTTCCCGGGCTTCGTGCCGGCCTACATTCGCCCACTTTTTTGCCGCGGCATCGGGCCCTTCCGGTGGGTTGCGCTCTCCGGTGACCCGGACGATATCCGCCGAACGGACGAGAAAGTAAAGGAACTGATCCCTGAGGATCCGCACCTGCATCGCTGGCTCGACATGGCTGAGGCGCGCATCCGTTTCCAGGGCCTGCCCGCGCGCATCTGCTGGCTTGGCCTCGGGCAGAGACATCGTGTCGGGCTCGCCTTTAACGAGATGGTGGCGCGCGGAGAAGTGTCCGCACCAATCGTGATCGGGCGCGATCATCTCGACTCCGGTTCGGTCGCGTCCCCAAACCGCGAGACGGAGGCCATGCGCGACGGGTCGGACGCGGTCTCGGACTGGCCGCTGTTGAATGCCCTGCTCAACTGCGCATCCGGTGCAACCTGGGTATCGTTGCATCATGGCGGTGGTGTGGGGATGGGCTATTCCCAGCATGCCGGCATGGTCGTCGTCGCCGACGGCACGGCGGCAGCCGCGAAGCGAATTGCGCGCGTTCTTTGGAATGATCCGGCGACGGGCGTGATGCGACATGCCGACGCGGGCTATGAGGAAGCAATCGACTGCGCGATCGAGCACGGCCTCGACCTGCCGATGCTGAGACGAGACGCGCGATGAGCCGCGTCATCGTTCCTGGGGCAATACCGCTTCGTCTGTTGCGCGACCTGCGTCAGGCAGGGCCCGTTGCGCTCTGCGAGGGCTGGCGGGAAGGCGTGGAGGCGTCGGCTTCCGCCGTCACTTCTGTGGTTGCCCGCGGCGAGCCCGCTTATGGCGTCAACACTGGCTTCGGGCGGCTTTCCACCACACGCATCGCTGACGACAAGTTAGCCAAGCTCCAGTTTAACTTGGTGCGCAGCCACGCCGCTGGTGTCGGCCCCTCCTTGCCCGACCCTGTCATTCGTTTGGTAATCGCTCTGAAAGCAGCAGCTCTGGCCCGTGGCTACTCCGGCGTTCGCCCCGCGGTCATTGACTCGCTTGTCCGTCTGCTGTGCGCCGATGCGCTGCCAGTGATCCCTGCCCAAGGCTCAGTCGGCGCCTCGGGGGATCTCGCCCCGCTTGCGCATCTCGCCCTGGTGCTGATCGGCGAGGGCGAAGCGAAGCTTCCATCTGGGCGCATCGTTGCGGGGTCGGAGGCACTCCTTTTCGCCGACCTCGAGCCTCTCGTGCTGGCGCCCAAGGAAGGGCTGGCGTTGCTCAACGGCACGCAAGTGTCGACCGCGCTCGCGCTCGATGCGCTGTTCCGGCTCGAGACCTGCTTCGCGACAGCCCTCATCACCGGCGCGATGGCCGTGGACGGCGCACGTGGGGCGGATACGCCTTTCGATGCGCGCATCCAAGACTTGCGGGGTCATCGCGGCCAAGCGGACGTTGCTGCCGCCCTGCGCGAACTCTTGGCAGGAAGCATGATTCGCGACAGCCACCGTGTCGGCGACCCGCGCGTCCAGGACCCCTATTCGCTGCGCTGCCAGCCGCAAGTGATGGGCGCGGTGCTCGACCTGATCCGCTTCGCCGCCGCCACCTTGCTCACGGAGGCAAACGCCGTCACCGACAACCCCCTTGTGTTCGCTGAAACCGGCGAGATCCTCTCGGGCGGGAATTTCCACGCTGAGCCCGTGGCCTTCGCCGCCGACATCCTCGCCCTTGCCACCGCTGAGGTCGCCAACCTGACGGAACGTCGCATCGCTCTGCTGATGGACCCCGCACTCTCTGGTCTTTCGCCTTTCCTCGCTGCCGATCCCGGGCTCGATTCTGGTTTCATGTTGGCGCATGTCACCGCCGCCGCCCTCACCGCGGAGACGAAGGCGCTCGCCACCCCGCGCTCGACCGACACTATTCCAACCAGTGCCAATCAGGAGGACCATGTCAGCATGGCAACCGCCGCAGCCCATCGCCTCGGCGCCATGCTGGACAAGCTGGAGACGATCCTCGCCATTGAGGCGCTGGTTGCCGCGCAGGCAGTGGAGGCGCATCGTCCGCTCCGCTCCTCGGAGACGCTTGAGCAGGCGCTGAGCCTCATCCGCATCCGCGCCCCCCGCTGGGAGGAAGACCGTGTGGCCGCAACCGACATCGCCGCCCTGCGCGCCTTGGTGGCGGAAGGCGGCCTGGCCTTGCTCTCACCCGTTGCCTTGCCGTCGCGAGCGGGCTGAACAGGGGCTGGCCCTAGCTGCGCGCTTGATTATGATCGCGAGACATCCCAGTGCACGGCGAGCGAACGAAAGGAGTAGCCCTCATGCGTCGTAGGAACGTCCTCTCCGCCGCCGCGGCCGCCACAGCCGCCACACTCGCCACCCCAGCCATCGCGCAAGGCAGGCTGGAGTGGCGCATGGTGACATCCTGGCCAATGAACCTGCCCGGGCCGGGCACAGCGGCGAACAAGCTCGCCGAGCGCATCACCGCGCTTTCCGGCGGGCGGCTGACGGTGCGCGTGTTCGGCGCAGGCCAGATCGTACCTGCACTCGGCGTGTTCGATGCGGTGAGCCAGGGCACGGCGGAGATGTATCATTCCGTGCCTTCGCTGTGGCTCTCTAAGCTGCGCGGCATCGGCTTCTTCGGTTCCTTCCCGTTCGGTCTCACCGCGCAAGAACAGTCAGCCTGGATCCACCACGGTGGCGGACAGGCGCTCTATGACGAGGCCTATGCACGTTTTGGTATCAAACCGTTTCTTTGCGGAAACTCCGGGCCCCAGTGGCTCGGCTGGTTCCGCCGCGAGATCCGGAGTGTGGAGGATTTCCGCGGCTTGCGATTCCGCACCGCGGGCTTGGGCGGCGAGATGTTTCGCCGTGTTGGGGCCACCGTCGTCACCCTACCCGGTGGCGAGATCTTCCAGGCCCTGCAATCAGGCACCATCGACGCCGCGGAGTTCGTGGGCCCCTGGACCGACGCGCCGCTCGGCTTCCACCAAGTGGCGAAGAACTACTACTGGCCCGGTGTGCAGGAGCCCTCCTCGGCTGAGGAGTGCGGAGTGAACAAGGCCGCTTACGACCGCCTGCCGGATGAGCTGAAGCTCGCCATCCGCATGGCCTGCCAGAGCCTGCACGACGAGGTGGTGACAGAGTATGATCATCGCCACGCCGTCGCCTTGCGCGAGCTCGTTGCCCGTCACGGCGTGGTGGTGCGGCAAGCCCCACGCGACCTTTTGATCGCGCTCGGCAACGCTGCCGGCGAAGTGCTGCAGAGCCTGCGCGAGGACCAGGACCCGCTGACCCGGCGCATCGCCGAGGCCTATGTCGCCTTCCGCAACCAATCAGCCGAGTACATGCGCTACTCCTACGCGGGCCAGTTCGCCGCGCGCGACCTGCCAATCCGCTGGGGCTGAGCGATACATCGACCAACAGCGACGAAAATAGGGAAGAAACAGCGGCCATGAAACGGCGAACGGTCCTGCGGGCAGGTGCTGCGAGTGCGACGGCGGCCCTCGCCACACCCGCCATCGCGCAAGGGCGCATAGAGTGGCGCATGGTCACGTCCTGGCCACGCAATCTGCCGGGACCTGGAACGCAGGCGCAGAAGGTGGCGGACCGCATCACCCAGCTCACGGGCGGGCGGATCACTGTGCGCTTGTTCGCCGCCGGCGAAATCGTGCCACCCTTCGGCGTGTTCGACGCAGTGAGCCAAGGCACGGTCGATCTTTATCACGCCACCCCCCACTTCTGGTTTAGCCGTTCGCGCGCCGCCGCCATCATCGGCAGCTTTCCCTTTGGTCTCACCAACAGCGAACTCGTCGGTTGGCTGCGCCACGCGGGCGGGCAGGCGCAGTGGGACGAACTCTACGCGCGTTTCAACCTCAAGCCCTTCCTGTGTGGCAATTCAGGCCCGCAATGGACGGGCTTCTTCCGCCGTGAGCTCACGGGCCCAGAGGACTTTCGCGGCCTGCGCATCCGGGCGGGCGGACTGATTGGCGCGGTTTACCAGCGTCTTGGCGCCGCCGTGCAGCAGATGCCGGTGGGCGAGGTGTTTCAGGCCCTGCAGGCGGGCACCATCGACGCAGCCGAGTTCGCCGGCCCGTGGTCTGATGGGCCTCTTGGGCTCGGCCGCGTGGCGCGATTCTACTATCAGCCCTGCGGTCAGGAGCCGATGGCCAGCCTGGAGACGGTGATTCACAAGCCGCGCTTCGATGCTCTGCCTGAGGATCTCAAGCTCGCCGTGCGGTTCGCCTGCGAGAGCATGAACGAGGAGTCGCTCGCGGAATGGGATCACATGAATCCGCGCGCTCTCGCTGAAATGATCGAGCGCCAGGGCGTGCAGGTCCGCAGCGTGCCCGAACCCCTCGTGCGCGCGATGGCGCAGGCGGCCTGGGCGGTGATGCAGGAGCTCGCCGAATTGCCCGATCCTCTCGAGCGTGCCATCGTGCGCAGCATTATTGCCCACCGCCAGGAAGGCTTAGAATACTTCGGCACCGCCTATGTGCCGATGCACGCCGGCCGCGCGTTGCAGCGGTGGGGCTGATCGCTGCTCTTGCCCGCGGCCTCGACCGGATCGGGGATTTGGTCGGGCGCGTGGTGATGTGGCTCGCTGTCCTGCTCGTCTTTTTGCAGCTTGCCGTTGTTCTCCTGCGCTACGGTTTCTCGACGAGCTTCATCCAGCTGCAGGAAAGCGTGGTGTATACCCACGCCACGCTGTTCATGCTGGGCATCGCGTATACTATGCTGCACGAGGGGCATGTGCGCGTGGACATCCTGCACGCGAGGTTTTCGCCGAAGCGGCGTGCGTTGATCGACCTCCTGGGCGTTCTTCTCGCCGTGGTCCCCTTCTCGCTTCTCGTGCTGTGGACGTCCTGGCCCTTCGTTGCCGCCTCGTGGCGTATCCGTGAGGGAGCGATTGCCTATGGCGGGCTTCCCTTCCAATACCTCCTCAAATCCCTCATTCCGGCAATGGCCATCTTGCTTCTGTTGCAGGCCATCGCGCAGGCGTGTCGCTGCACTCTGACTCTTGCCGGTCGCCGCGCAGACCATCGTGGCCCCGCGTTCACGCCCGCCGACAGCTGAGCGATGACCCACTGGCTAGGCGGTGTTCTCGATCTCCTGATGTTTCTCGCACTCTGCGTGGGCATCCTCTCAGGGTTTCCAGTCGTCTTCATCCTCACCGGCTCGGCCATCCTGTTCGGTGCGCTCGGCTGGGCGCTTGGCGTGTTTTCGCCAGCTTTGCTTGGCGCGCTTGCGCCGCGCATCTTCGGCATCATGACCTCTGAGGTGCTGATCGCGATCCCCCTCTTCGTCTTCATGGGCATGATGCTTGAGCGGTCGAAGATCGCAGAGGACTTGCTGGAGACTATGGGACGGCTATTCGGCGGCGTGCGGGGTGGGCTTGCTGTCTCCGTCTCGGTGGTCGGTGCCCTGCTGGCTGCCTCAACAGGGATCGTCGGCGCCACCGTGGTGACGATGGGGCTGATGGCCCTGCCGGCGATGCTGCGCAACCGGTACGATACCAGTTTCGCCTGCGGGACGATCTGCGCTGCCGGCACGCTGGGCCAGATTATCCCGCCCTCCACCGTTATGGTGATCCTCGGTGAGATCATCTCCGCCGCGTACCAGCAAGCCCAGCTCGCCCAGGGTAAGTTCTCCATCACCACCGTCAGTGTCGGTCAGCTCTTCGCGGGCTCTCTCATCCCCGGCCTCCTACTCGTCGCCCTCTACATCGCATACCAGCTGATGGTGGCTTGGTTGCGGCCCGAGATTGCCCCCGCCCTGCCTCCCGATGCGCGTGGCAAGGTCGAACGGCGCGCGGTGCTGGCCGCCCTCGCGCCGCCGATCGTGCTCATTGTCTCCGTGCTCGGTTCGATCCTCGGCGGCATCGCCACCCCAACTGAGGCCGCAGCTGTGGGTGCCGCCGGCGCGATGCTGCTCGCCGCACGGCGCCTTTCGCCGGCGCGCTGGCCGTCCTGGCTCGCTGGTCTTTCCGCCGTCGCCCTCGTCGCGCTCACCTCTTCCTTTGATCTGCGGATCGGTCGCGCCGACCCTACGGCGGCCGAACGCGCCGCCATGCTTGCCGCCTTCGCCGCCTCGGCAGGACTTGCCATCGCGCTCGCGCACGCGCTGTGGCAAAGCCTCAGCGCTGGGGTGCTCGCCACCGTCGCCCGCTCGACGCTGACAATCACCGCCATGATCTTCGCCATGCTGATCGGGGCGACGCTGTTCACGCTCGTTTTCCGGGGCCTCGGGGGAGACGACATGGTGCATGCCGCCCTCTCCGCCCTGCCCGGTGGCGTGACAGGAGCAGTCGCCGCGGTGATGGCCGTTATCTTCGCCTTGGGTTTCTTTCTCGACTTTGTCGAGATCACGATTATCGTCCTTCCGATCGTTGGTCCGATCATTCTGCAGATGGATGTGGATCCGATTTGGTTCGGCGTGCTGATCGCGGTGAACCTACAAACCTCGTTCCTGACCCCCCCTTTCGGCTTTGCGCTCTTTTATCTGCGTGGCGTGGCTCCGGCCGAGGTGCGTACTGCGCAGATTTACCGCGGCATCGTGCCCTTTGTCGTACTGCAGCTGTTGGGGCTTGCGCTCACTGCCCTCTACCCTCCCCTGACAACCTGGCTGCCGCGCACGCTGTTCAGCCGTTGACGCGAGCATTCCCGCCGTCGAGCAGAGTAGCTGGAGCTTATGTCATGCGAGAGAGGCGTGCCGTCCTCGGTGAGGTGGTGATCGATGTGTCGAGCGATCTGTGCGCGTGGCACAACCAGTTGCGTCGGTGCGTCGTGGTAACGGTCTTTCCCTGTGTCGCCGCTGCTTCGCTCGTCGTGGCCGCGCTTGGCATGGTCTTCGATCGCCTTCTTGGCAACAAGCGGGAGGCCTTAAATCTCGCTGATACGGTGCTATCGGCTCTGGCGAAGAGGATCGCGACCAAAGTTGCGGCTTGGCTTGGTCCAGCGGAACGGGCCGTAAGCCTGATGAGTGAGTTGTACACCACCGAAACGCTCGGCCGAGTGCCGGATGCGTGCGCGATTTCGGCGTGAGTCTCCTAACGGCACTCCCGCAGATCGCCTCTTCCTCGCCACGTTGCGCATCGGAGAAAGCGGCAAAGCGATGATCCAAGATTTCGCCGGCCGCCTCTTTGCCTTTCGCGATGCCGATCGCACCATTCGCCAAAACGGCAAGGTTGCTGAGGCCAGTGCGGCTCGACCAACTTCAGGATCCGGTGCTGACGCGTGCCTTTGACAGGCTCCGCCTTGAAGGCTCGGGTCAACGCATGATGGCGATCGGGGCACAAGAGTACTTGGTGGTATCGATGCCGCTCGATGCTGTTATTGGCCGCGAGTGGGCGCTGATGCTGGTCGTGCCTGAAGCCGATCTTGTTGGCTTTGTGGGCCGGACCAGCCCAACTGCGATGTCCGCGCGCTCACTTTTCGGATTGCTCGCCCTAGTTCTGGCGATGCTTCTTGTTTGCGAGAGCCGGCGCGCCGATGCGTGCACTCCTGTCTAGAGCGGAACCAGCCTAACGCTCTCGCTCAAATCGCCGCGCTTTCCTTTCTTGCCACCGCTCAGGAGGCCACCGCCCGCAGTCGTCGCGCGGGTTGCTGCGCACACCGGGAACCATGGCGCGCGCTCTCTCCGCCCGCCGGGTCTGCCTATGGCGTTTGAGTGCCGATTAGCGCAGCGTGATCGCCGATGATGTGTTTGACACCGAAATGGGCCCGCACGCGGCAGCGGTCCGCCTTACCGAAGAAACTATCGGTGAGGCCTAAGCCATGCTCGCCACCAGCCAGGTTGAGATCAATGCATCGCACGCCACCGAGTGGTTTTCTGCACTCTTGCAAAACTGTTTAGTGGTACGGGGAATCTCGTATTTCGTTCCGGTTGCTCTCCGCGCTGTGGGCGAGACGGTCGCCCTTCTCTGAATCGAAGATCCAGCTGCCGATGACGCCGGCGCTATCGCCTTCCCAAACGCTTCGGCTGCGAGCCTTGCGCACCGCTTCAGGCAAGAGAAGCGTATGCGCGCCGTTTCTGCCCCTCCGCTGGAGCGTCCCGCACGTCTCCATCGGGCAGGAGCGTTCGGACGCGGAGCCGCGTCGACAAAGCAACGCTTTTGGCGGCCGTCTCGCTGCGCTCGGCGTCGGGCGCGAGCGATACGATGTAGACGGGTTCTCCGATCTTGCGGTGCTTGTGCTCGTGTTCACTGATCCAGTTGCGCTCGCCGCCCCCACCGCGGAAGGCCGTCCTTTCGTGACGCAGGCCGTGCAGCTGATCAGCAAACTGATCGAGCGCAAAGACATGGGTTATCTCCGCCTTTCCCGCACGAGCGGCACCGTCGCCTCCGGCTTCGACGGCAACCCTGTGAGAGCGGCGAGGCACATCGGAAAGTTTGCGCTCCACGTCCAGGAGAGCTTGACCGATCTGTTTGTCGAAACGGATCAGCGGTCAGCATTTCGGATCGGTCTCGCAATGGGGTCAGCAGTCGGCGCTATCGTCGAGGAAGAAAGCTTCGGCTTCGACGCCTGGAGCAAGGCAGTCGATGCGACAAGAGCGCTCGCCGGATCCGCGGCCGAAGGAATGATCCAGACCAGCGGGCAGATCCACGTACTTTGCACGGACGATTTCCTCGTTCAGCGTCGTGGTCGGTTCTGGCTTGAAGGCAGCGGCGAGACAGCGACCGACTTCCTGATGGCGAGGGCATGAGAATCGCAGCGGCTGCGGCGCTTCAGGCACGGATGTTACGCCGTCCGCTGGCTGCTGTCGGTGCAGCAGTTATCAGCGGAGTACGTTTGCCGTGCTTCGTTGCCGCGTTGGGCGTCGCGGTTCTGCGCACCGCGGCCGATCCCCTCTCCTGGCGCCAACCGGTACGCGCCGAACTGCGCCGGCCGTTCGCCACCGCCGCGGGGCACACACTGCACCCCGTTCTCGGGAGAGCGGTCCTTGTCGGCATCGGCACGGTCTTTCAAACCCTTTATCGGCTCAGCGCGGCAGGACAGGACATACTCGTGAACGAAGTCATTGCTGGCATGCTCATTTGCGAAGTGGCTCCGCTCGTAGTCGAGCTCCTGAGCTCTGGACGCAACGGCACTACGACGCTCATGAAGTCGCCGAGATCCGTGGCAGCGCGCGCTTGTGCCTTCTCGAGGCAAGAGGCATCGATCCGCTCCTGTTCCTAGTCCGGCGCAGCCTGCTCGCCTTCGCGATTGCGGCACCGGCGCTGACCGAACTGTTCGTTGCGATGGCTCTGACGAGCTCTGAGCCATGCATGTCGTGTTCAGCGCCTGGCCGCTCGAACTTCCCTCCTTTCTCAAGGAGGTCGTACGTGCGATGAGCGAAAACGATTTCGTCCTCTTGCCTTTGAAGGCTCTGCTAATGGGCGCGGTCTTCGCCCTAGTTTGTTGTGCGGTGCCGCTTGGCGCGCCTGGGCTTTCCAGCATGCCGGCCCGCTTTGTGCCGCGCGTTTCGCCTATATCCTGCTCGCTGTCCTGATCGTTTCCCGTGTCGTTTCCGTCGTCCTATGAGCGGGAATGTCAAGCACTCACCTGATCCTGCAGCTTGAAGGCGAGGTGCTCCCGATCGAATTGGCAGGCGGAGCGAGCGCGCCGATTGACCTTGCCGTCGCAGCGGGCGAATTCCTCCTCATCGACCTTGTCGAGCCCAGCTGCGCAGCCGACGGCTGAGGCGTTGCGCGGCCGGATCGGACGCGCATTCCGCAATGACCTCTAGCTTCCGTTCCTCAGGGTTAAGATGCACCAGGCCATGGCCGAGCTCGAGCAGATCATCATCGCCCTTCACGCTCATCCACTGATCCTCCGCGTTGTTCGGATCAACAAGACATACCAGATGGAAATTGCCATCGCCGACATGACCCACCAGTGGGGCCAGAAGGTTCGATCGCGCGAGATCGCGCTTCGTCTCCAGGATGCACTCCGCAAGCCGCCGAAATGGGCACGCAGACGTCGATAGGCCAGCCTCTCGCTCTCGGACGAAGCGACAACGCCGCGTAATAGGCCTCATGTCGCGTGCGCCACAGCCGGTTCCGTTCCTGCTCGGCCTCGATTACGGTCCGCACCGCCCCCTCCATGGTGGGAAACGACAGAACCGCAGCCGCGATCCGCTCAGGAATGCCGATTGCCGAACGGTCAGTTCGACAATCACGCCGAGCGTGCCTTCTGAGCCGACGAAGAGACGCGTGAGATCATAGCCGGCTGCGGACTTACGCGCACGTCGGCCCGTGCGGATAAACCGCCCGTCCGCCAGCACCACACCGAGCGAGAGGACGACATCGCGCATGGTGCCGTAGCGCACCGCATGGGTGCCTGAGGCACGCGTGGCGGCTATGCCGCCAAAGGGACACGTTAGCCCCTGGATCGAGCAGAAAAAAACAGCCCCATGTCGCGAAGATAGGCATTCAGCTGCTGGCGCGTCACGCCGAGTTCCACCGTACAGTCGAGATCCTCTACCCGCACCTGGAGCACGCGGTTCATCCGCGACAGGTCGAGCGAGATGCCGCCGGCCAAGGCGGCAACGTGCCCTTCCAAACTCGTTCCACTGCCATACGCGATGAGCGGGACGCCGCGCCTCGCGCACACGCCGATGACAGTCTGAACCTCCGTGACGGTTTCGGCGAAGACGACCGCGTCGGGCGAGGACGGTGGATGCCAAGACTCATCGCTGCCGTGCCGTTCGCAGATGGCCGGATTGGTTGTGCATCGGTCGCCGAAGCGGAAAGTCAGTTCCGCCACAGCAGCCTCGATGGCGTTCTTATCCGGTTGCTTGAGCCTTTGCTGCCATGCCATGCCGAGAGGCTAGCGCGCAGCCCGCAGGGTCGGACTAGGCCTCAGCGCCGCTTCCAGGCCTGAGTACGAGCGGAGAGCCAATCATCAACCGCCACTTGCACGCCTTTCACCGCTGCTGAGGTGAGGAGGATCACCGTTGCCATGGCAGCAGCGGGTGAGGCGAAGCCAGCCTCGTCCATCTGCACCACTGCGACCGAGGCCGGCATGATGCCTGGTGCGTAGAGGAACACCACAGCCGAGACGGTCGTCATCGCATTGACGAAGAGATAGACCGCCACATCGAGCAGGACGGGCAAGGACATCGGCAGAATGACTCTGGCGAAGGTGCGCAAAATCGGCACCTTAAGCGATGCAGATACAGACTCGAACTCCGGATCGAGGCTCTTCAATTGAGTAAGACTCGCGAGATGCCCTACTGTGTAAAAATGCACTATCGAATTGAGCACGAGAATGGTCAGCGTGCCGTACAGGAAGCCCAGAGGGTTGGCGGGAGCATTGAAAAAGAAGATATAGGCGATGCCGAGCACAAGCCCGGGCACCGCAAGCGGAATGATGGCGAGAAAGCGAAGGAAGGAGGCCACGACGGCACCCTTGCGCGCCCGCTCCATCGCGTAGGCAAAGACGAAAATCAGTGGAGCACCGATGACTGCCGTGCAGAAGGAGAGGCGAACGGACGTCCACCACGTACCCCATCCCTCGGAGATGAAGGTGCCGAACGCGTAATTGCGCAACGTCAGCGTTAGGTTCCATGGCCAGAACGTCACGAGGCTGCCCCACACGGCAACGCCCACCAGACCGATCATCAAGGCGGAGACGAGCACGCAGAACAGGAATAGCGGACCGTCGCGCAGCGGACGCCGCTTCGGAACAAAGGGAACGGCGCGTGCGCCGACCACCGCCACCTGTCGGCGCTGCGCCCATTGGTCGGCAGCGAAGGCGATCACGGCAGGCAGCAGCAGTACCACGCCCACCACAGCGCCCATCTGAAAGTTCTGCTGGCCGACCACCTGCTTGTAGACCTCGGTTGCTAGCACGGGGAACGATCCGCCAATCACCTTCGGAATGCCGAAATCAGTCAGGACGAGGGTGAAAACGACAAACGATGCCGACACCATACCGTAGCGCGCCATGGGCAGGGTGACGGTGCGCAACACCCGAAGCCTCGAAGCACGCAAGGCCTCGGCTGCTTCGTACAGACGCGCATCGGCGCCGCTGAGGGCCGTGGCAAGGATAAGGAACGCGTGGGGGAAGGTATAAAAGACCTGCGCTACCACAATGCCCAGCGGGCCATAGATAGAGTGGCCGAACAGCAGGTGCCGCAGCATACCCTGATTGCCGAACACGTAGATTAGGGCGAGCGCCGGCAACAGCGACGGCGCGAGGATCGGGATTAACGCAGTCGCGCGAAACAGCGCTTTGCCCGGGACAGCACTGCGCGTCATCGCGTAGGCGAAGATGAACGCAGTCGGGATCACGATGACGGTCGTCACCACGGCCGTCCAGACGCTGTTCCAGAGGCTATCGAGAAGGGAGGGTGTCTCGAAATAGCGCAGATAGTTGGCGAAACCGACGAAAGCGCCGCGCTGGTCGCGAAAGCTCTCGAGGAACAGGGTGGCGAGCGGGAAGAGCAAGAAAACGGTGAAGAACAGCCCGGCGGCCGCGACCACAGCAAACAGCAGCTTATCATCGGCCGACCAGATGGGGCGGACCCGAGCGGCGGCGACGACCGCCATGGCTCACTCCGCGCGATCGAACAGGAGCACCCGATCCGGCGGTATGACGATCTCGATCGCAGCACCAGGCCGAAGCGCGAGGCGACGCAGTGCCGAGTCCTGCACCTCCATCACCAGCGGAAGGCCCGCAGCGTCGAGCATCGCCCGCGCGATCGAGCCCAAATACTCGACGCCCCGAACGGTCGCGGGGAGCCGGGTACCGATTTCTGCGGGTGCGGCGGGAAGGAGATCCTCAGGACGAAGGCAGATGTGCACGGCATCTCCAGCAGCGCGCTCGGCGGCAGATCGGCAGGCAAGCTGAACCGCTCCGACCTGCACATGCGCCGAATCGAGCACGATACCGGGAAGACTGTTCATACGACCGACGAAGCCGGCGACGAACAAGGTGCGCGGATGGCGGTAGACTTCCTCTGGCGTGCCGACCTGTTCGATACGGCCCCGGTTCATCACCACCACTCGGTCGGCGGTGGAAAGAGCTTCATCCTGGTCGTGTGTGACCATGATCGTGGTGATGCCGAGGCGGCGCTGCAGGGATTTGATCTCCTCGCGCAGATGAGCGCGAACAAGTGCATCGAGAGCGGAGAGCGGCTCGTCAAGTAACAAAAGACCTGGGTCCAAGGCCAGCGCGCGGGCCAGCGCGACGCGCTGCTGTTGGCCGCCCGAGAGTTGGGCCGGATACTTCCAAGCCTGGTCTGCGAGCCCGACAAGATCGAGCAGCTCACGCACGCGCCTGTCGATTTCTGCTTTGGGCTTGCGCTGCGACACGAGCCCGTAACCGACATTTGCTGCCACTGTCATGTTCGGAAACAGGGCATAGGACTGAAAGACAATGCCGAAGTCCCGCGCCGATGGCGGCAGGGCAGAGACATCGCGCCCGTCCTGAATGATTCGTCCTTCATCCTGTGGATCGAGGCCAGCGATGACGCGCAGCAAAGTCGTTTTTCCGCAACCTGAGGGACCGAGGAAGCAGACGAACTCGCCTCGCCCCACAACCAGCGAAACGTCCTCGACGGCGACAAAAGCACCGAAGCGCTTCGTCACTCGCTCGACAATTAGGGATGGTTCCGTCGCGCACGCCTGCCCCTTTGTTGACGCGCGGGCGACCGACCCTTCCACGGCGACTCTTGCCGTTACCCGAGCTCTGTCAGTTGCGCGGTGCGGACTTGGCGTCGAAGCGTCGCGACCACTCGGCGAGGATGCGATCGCGATCGGCAGCGATCTTCGCAAAGTCCACCTTCGCAAGACGCTGGGCGAACTCGGGCGGATAGTTCTGCACCGTCGGCTGCACATCCTCGCGCCCAAGCAGAGCGTAGTAGCGGCCATAGAGCGCCATCGCCTCCTTCGAGACGGCGAAATCCATCAGCCGTTTCGCCGCATCGAGATGGCGCGTCCCGCGATGGATCGCAGCAGCCTCGAGGTCAAAGCCGACGCCATCAGTTGGCACGATGATCTCGATGGGCGCGCCCTGGTTCTTCAGCGCGACCGCGCGCATGTCGAAGGAGAGGCCGATTGCGTACTCGCCGCGCGCGGCATTGTTGCACGGCGCACTGCCTGAGTGCGTATAGACGGAGATATTCTCGTGCAGCCGCGTCATGAAGTCCCAGGCCGCCTCCTCGCCGCGGGTGCTCAGCCAGCCCGCCACCGTCAGCAGACCAGTGCCGGAGGAGACAGGGTTCGGCATCGCGATCAAGCCGCGGAATGCAGGATTGAGCAGATCGTTCCAGGTGGCAGGACGCGGCAGGTTGCGCTGGCGCGCAACCGCGGTGTTGAAGCAGACGGCGGAGACGAAGGCGTCGAGCCCGACCCAGGTCATTGGGTCGCGGGGAGAACGGAACTGCGGGCGAAGCGCCATTGCGTCCTTCGGCGTGTACGGTTCGAGCATGTTCTCCGCTTCAAGCCTGATCAGGCTGAACACAGAGAGGCCCCAGATCAGGTCTGCCCGTGGGTTGTCCTTCTCCGCAAGCAGGCGCGTTGTTACTACGCCTGTGCTGTCGCGCACCCAGACAATCTCCACATCGCGCAACGCGGCCTCCGCCGCCTGCTTGAAGACAGGAAGCTGGTCGTTCTCGAAGGCGGTGTAGACAGTGATCCGCGTGCGCTGCGCCTCGGCAGGCAGAGCCATGGCAACAAGCGCTGCGACAAGCACGATACGGCGTACCATTCTGTGTTCCCTTTGTGCCAAAAGCGGACGGCTGGTTCCGCCCCCCACCCAATTTCTCACGCTGCTCGCGTCAGTGCCGTGACGAATGTATTACGGTTCTGTGACCTTGCGGTGTTACCCGACGTTTTGGACTGCAAGCGAACACCGTTTGAGTCGTCTGGAGAACGGGCAGGAGTTCGGCAGCTGAGGCGATCACCCGGTGCGCCCCGGCCTCACGCAACGCATCCTCCGTGCCGGCGGCGAAGCCAAGCAGGACAGGTGTTATCGGGATGCAGCTGCCGTTCGTGAGGAGAGGGCCAAACCCGTCGGACACCACGGCTTAGGGCCAACCGCGATCAGGCGAGCGCGTCACGGCGCAAGGCTGAGCGCGCCTTACCCAAAGCCTGCGCGAAACGGCCCACGCAGGTTCCGACCAGGGCGAAATCGGCCACGTGTTGTTCGTCTGTCCAGCTGCTGAGGGTGTCAGCCGACCATCCTGTCCCAGAACACCTCGGCGTAGCGACGGAACCAAGCGGAGTAGTGCTGAGGGTTGCGCGTCAGGTCTGCCTTAAGCGCGCAGGGGTCGACCCAGGCCCAGTCCTCAACCTCGGATGGGTCGGGATCAACCGGACCGTCCCAGACAGCCCCGAAAACGTGAACAAATTCGTGCTCGACGAGCCCTTCGCCGACGTCGGCGCGATAGATCGTCTTGAACAGGGGCTCGAGGCGAGCGAGCTGAATGCCCATTTCCTCTGACAGGCGACGTCGTGCTGCCGCCTCCGGGTCTTCGCCAGGTCGAGGATGCGAACAGCAGGTGTTCGTCCATACCCCGCCCGAATGGTACTTCCTCCGAGCGCGACGCTGCATCAGCAGCCGCCCGTCTGGCGAGCGGAGAACGACGGAGAGCGCCCTATGCAACTTGCCTTCGCGGTGAGCGGCGAGCTTTGCCATCGTGCCGAGGGCACGATCTTGCTCATCCACCAAGACGACGCGCTCATCCTCGGCCTTGGCGTCTAGCGTGTCGAGCAAAGCGGCGCGGACTGCGCTCACGCAAACACATCCCCCGGTGAGTCGCGCCTTAGGCTGCGTCCAAGCTCGCGCCCCAATCGGGCAGCGTCTTTGGGCGAGCCCTCGATGGTGCGCTTGAGCAAGAAGGATCCGTCAACGCGAGCCACAAGGCCAGTGAGGCGCAGGGTGCGCTGGGCCGTGATCACCGCGTGCGCACCAATCGGCGTGCGGCAAGAGCCGTCGAGTGTGGCGAGCAGAGCGCGCTCGGCGGTGGCCACAATCGTCGATTCCCAGTCAGCGATGGCGGCAAGGAGTTCGCGCAGTTCTTCGTCTTCCTCGCGCACGGTAACCCCAACAATGCCCTGCCCAGCGGCGGGAACCATCAAGTCGGTATCGATCACGCAGTCCGCTTCGTGCGCCAGATCAAGCCGCTTCAGGCCGGCGATGGCGAGCAGGGAAGCATCAACTGCGCGGTTGCGAACCTTCGCCAACCTCGTCTGAACGTTACCGCGAAGAAGAACGACGGTGAGATCGGGCCGCGCGTGCAACAATTGCGATTGCCGCCGCACCGAAGAGGTGCCGACGACCGCGCCTTTCGGCAGCGCGGCCCAAGGAGAGCAGGGGTCGACCGCGTTGCAGCCTGGGCCGAGGATCAGAGAATCCCGGGGGTCCTCACGCTTCAGCGTGCAAGCGAGCACGATGCCGGGCGGCAACTCCGTCTCCAGATCCTTCAGAGAATGGACGGCGAAATCGATCCGCCGATCGAGCAGCGCCTCGTGGATTTCCTTCGCGAACAGACCCTTCCCGCCGATATCGGCCAGCCGCTTATCTTGAATGCGGTCACCGGTGGTGGTGATGATATGCTCCCGGAACGCGTCAAACTCGCGCAGCAGGGGGCAGAAGCGTGTGACCAAGGCAAGGAAATCACGCGTCTGCCACAGCGCAAGCGGTGAGCCGCGCGTGCCGACGCGCAAGGGCAGATCCGGCCCGTGCGGTGGCACCATCGCGCCGTCGGGCATGCCCCGCGTGCAGGGGCCGATCAGCCCCTCGTGCGAGGGAACCGGTTTCATCTCAGCGTCGGGGGAGACAGAGGACATTACCCAACTCCAGGCGCGGGTTCAGGCTGTTTGCGCACGCGACCAAGCCGGCACAATGCCGGACAGATGTGCGAGGTTCTTAAAGAAGATGCGCACGTGGGCGAGAGGGCGGGCCTTGACCAGCTCCTTGTTCATATACGCATCCCAGGTGAGGTACTGCACATCGGGGTCGCGGCAGATCGCGACGAACCGTTCCCGCCGAGCATCGTTGCCATACCAGTAGTCCTGCATGATGCCGAGGATCCAGAACACCGGCCCGTGTAAGCGCATAAAACGCCGGCGGGCTTGGGCGAGGGCTGCCGCCTTGCGGGTGGCGAGGAACTCGCTCACCGCCTCGGCGGCGAAACGCCCGCTCAGCATAGCGTAGTAAATGCCCTCGCCGGAGGCCGGGGCGACAACGCCCGCTGCATCGCCTGCAAGCAGGATGTTCTGCCCGTCGTCCCAACGCTTGAGCGGTTTGAGCGGGATCGGCGCGCCCTCGCGGCGGAGCGTTTCCACCTGGTCGAGCCCCGCAATCGCGCGAAGGTCGCGCACCGCCCCCTTCAGGCTGAAGCCCTTGTGCGCCGACCCCGTGCCGACAGAGGTCGTCTCGCCATGTGGGAAAATCCATGCGTAGAAGTCAGGCGACAGGGAACCGCGGTAGTAGACGTCGGCACGCTCACCATCGAACTGGGCGCGCGGCGCACCGTGCGGCGAACGGACGATCTCATGGTAGGCGAAGACGAGCCGCTTCTGTTCCGCGCCAGGAATGCACTGGCGGGCGACGGCGGAATTCGCTCCATCCGCCCCGATCACTGCTCGCGCACGAACGGATGAGAGCGGTGCCTCCGGCGGGGCGCCCTTCGGGCGGTAGAGCACCCGTGTCGCTCCATCCTCGTCGCGTTCGACACGCTCGAAGGTGCCTGCCCGACGCTCCGCCCCCAAGAGGGCGGCGCGGTTGCGCAACCATTCGTCGAAATGTTCGCGATCGACCATGCCGACGAAGCCGCCCTCCGGGACCGGCATCGACGCCTCGCGAGCGGAAGGTGAGACAATGCGGGCCGCGCGCACCTTGGCGACAAGAAGCGACTCTGGGATCGCGAAGTCGGAGATCAGCTTCGGCGGTATCGCTCCGCCACAGGGTTTGATGCGCCCCGCCTTGTCGAGCAGCAGAACGTGGTGGCCAGAGCGAGCGAGGTCGGCTGCTGCGGTCGCGCCCGCAGGCCCCCCCCCGACCACCACGACATCAAAACACTCGCCTCCGGTCATGGACGTCATCCTCCGCTCAACGAATAGCCGCGGCCTTGATCGAGGTCATCGCGGGTTCGGCAGCGCGGTCCCGAGCCACACCTGAGGCAAGCCAGGCCGACAGCACGAACAGCATGCCATCGACGATAAACACGGCGGCGAAACCTCCCGTGGTCGATCCCGTGATGAGCCGTGCCACGTCGAGGGCGGCCGCACCGGCCAGTCCGCCAACTCCGAAGGCGATTGCCTGGGCTGCGCCCCACAGCCCCATACGCAAGCCCTCACGGCTCTCCCGGCCGCGCGCGACAAGCTGCATCATGGTGGCGATGGCGGCGGCGGCATAGACGCCGTTGGCAAGACCAAGCCCAAAGTAAGAGGTGGCGAGCGGCCAGACCTGAGTGTGATAGCCCGCGACCGCCAGGCCAAAGATCGCCGCGGCAGCAGCGAAGCAGCCTATGATGGTGATGGTGCGTAAGGCAGAGACGCGATGCGCGCCAAATGCCGAACCTGCGATGGCGACCAGGATCATCCCCGCCAGCACGCCGCTGTTCTGCACCGCCGTCAGCTGCGTGCTCTCGCCCAAGGTACGGCCGAACACCGCACCGGCGAAGGGCTCGAGGATCAAGTCTTGCGCCGAATAGGCAAGCATCGAGACGAACACGAACAGGGTGAACCGCCGTGCCTCGGGCTCCTGCCAGACTTCCCGCAAGGCATCGAAGAAAGGTACTTTGGGTGGTGTTTTCTCTTCTGCCTGCGGCGCGGTTGCGCGCTCCACGCCCCACACAGCGAGGCAGGCCACAAGGAAGGCCGTCAGAGACACGACGGCGCACACTGTGATCAGCCGCACTGAGGAGTAGGGGTCGAGGAATCGCGAAGCGGCGGCAGTGGTCAGCACAAAGCCCGCGATCATCATGATCCAGACGATGGAGGCAGCCGCCGGCCGGCGCTGCGGCACGGTCCGCGAGGCGAGCAAAACGAGAAGAGAGGTGCCAGCCGCGCCGACACCGATACCAACCAGCAAAAAGGCGACGACCGCAAGCGCGATGCCCGGAACTGGCGCCGTCTCCATCCATGCGGTCGCGATTGCGGCGAGCGTGCCGCCCGCTGCGAGCACGGCCATGCCACCGATAATCCAGGGTGTGCGCGCCCCGCCCATGTCTGAGCCGTAGCCAAGGCGTGGGCGCAGCATCTGCACCGCATAGTGCAGCGCGACCAGCACACCCGGCAGCGTCGCCGGCAGCGCCAGTTCGACCACCATGACCCGGTTGAGCGCCGACGTGGTGAGCACGACGATGGCGCCGAGTGCTGTCTGCACAAGACCGAGGCGGACGATGCCGGCCCAAGAGAGGCTTCGTGCCGTCATCCAATGGTTCCTTCTCCAAAGGGAGCAACCGCGAACGCGGAGGCGAGCATGCCCAGGACGTAGAGGCTCGTTCCGGTTGCGTTGTACCACGGGGTGCGCTCGATGGGGTTGTCGAGAAGACGCACCATCAGAACGACCTGAGCGGCAAGGAGAGCGGCAACAATCGCGGCATGGATGGGGCGGCCCCAGTCGCTGAGCAGCGCGATCACCCCAATCTGCGGTGCCGCCATAAGCACGCAGGCGACATTGGCCGCATTGTCGATCCCGAGCACCGCAGGGACGGAAGCAAGCCCTAAAGCGCGGTCTCCCTCGACCGACTTGAAGTCGTTTAGGACCATGATCCCGATGGCACCAGCAGAGTAGAGCGCGGCGAGGGCGAAGATGCGTCCATCCGGCACGCCGCCTGCGACGAGCGCAGCCCCCGTCACCCACGGCAGGCCCTCGTAGGAGAGGGCGCACACGCTGGCTGAGAGCCAGCCCTCGCGCTTCAGCCGGATAGGGGGGGCAGAATAGCTCCAGGCCGCAACGATCGCGACCACGCCCGCCCAGAACACAAAGCCGCCCAAGAGAGCCGCCGCCGCCAGCGACAGAGCGGTCCAGGCGAGCGCAATCCACAGCCCCCATCGCCCGGGCAGGCGCCCCGAGGGAATGGGCCTTTGGGGTTCGTTGATCGCATCCACGTGCCGGTCGAACCAGTCGTTCACCGCCTGGCTCATCGCGCACACGAGAGGACCGGCAAGGATGACGCCGAGCAGGACCCACGGCAGCTGGGCCCAGGACGGACCACCGGCGGAAACCACGCCGCAGCCGAAGGCCCACATCGGCGCGAACCAGGTGATCGGCTTCAAGAGTTCGAGCACCGCGCGCGGGTCGGGACGGCGCGGCGCGGCCGACGCGGTCTCGGCAGCGAACACGCGCAGCGCGGCCGATCCGTCAGGCATCAGCCTTCTCCCCCTTCGTCGGGGCCAACAAGCCCGAAGCGACGAAGCTTCACGTACAGGCTCTGCCGCGAGAGACCCAGCATTTCGGCGGCGGAGGCACGGTTGTCGTTGGTGAGTTCGAGAGCGGCTTCGATGCAGAGGCGCTCGATCACGTCTGTCGCCTCCCGCACCAGATCCTTGAGCGGCACGCGGCCGATCAGTTCGGTGAGTTGCTCGACGGAACGGGTGGCCGGCGTCTGTGTTGCCTGGGCGGGGGCGAAGCGGCGGCCGACATCGCGGATAGCGAAGCCAAAGCAGGGCTTGCCGCCATTGACCAGGGTCGTGGCGGAAATCTCCACCTCTGTCGTCGCACCGAGTGCGCCACGCAGTTGGGTAGCAAACAGTCGCACAGGGGCACCGCCGCGTAAGGTTGCGAGCAGCACGTCGAGATCAACGGCGGAGCGGCCAAGCCAGCGGTCGAGCGACTGGCCTTGCACCTGTTCCTCCGCCGGCATCTGGGTCATTTCGAGAAAGGCGGCGTTGGCGGTGATCACCCGTCCTTCGGTGTCGGTGACGACAAAAGCATCTGGGGCGCGTTCGATCAGCTTTAGGAGCTTGGTCTTTTCCTGGGGCAGGGCGGGCGCGCGCTCCGCGCCTGGGCGTTCGGAGAGGCGGACAAGAACGAGAAGGGAACTGTCCTGGCGGAACAAGGTCGCGGAGAGCCTCACCTCGCGCTGATCAGCAGCGAGTCGAACGGCGATGTCGTCACCTCGTCCTGTCGCCCGCACCTGAGCGACGAGGGCGATGAGCGTGTCGTGGCTCGCCGGATCGAGCAGGTCAGCGAACGCCATCCCGACGAGGCGCTTGTCGCGCGCGAGCGAGGCAGCAGCGAGGTTGGCCTCGACAATCCGGCCCGATGTGGCGTCGAGGATCAACACCGGCTCGACCGCGGTCTGGAAGAGGAGCCGATAGCGAGTCTCGGCCTGGCGCAGGCGCGAGTAGTCGCGCTCCATGGCGGCCTGGGCCTCGACCAACCTCTGTTGCAGGACAGAAAGCGGGCGGAGGTCTCGTCCGAAGGCGAGAGCGCGCGGGGCGTTGGCGATCTTGATGGCGGAGAACATAACCGGCACCGAAATGCCGCCCGCGCCAATGTGGTTGACGTGACGCCAGCGCGTTGCCTCCTCCGCGCGCGCCTCGCGGATCAGTTCGATGACCTTGGCGCGGCTATCCTCGGCCACGATGTCGGTCCACAGCCGGCCACGCGCCAACTCCGCCGCGGCGAGTTCGCGCGCCAGGTCCTCTGACGAGAAAGCGATGTCCTGGATCACGCCGTCCTCATCGACGACGAGAGTGACATCGGCGGCGGCCGTGATCAGGCGCGCCGTTGTTTCGGCATCGAGCATGCCCAGCGACTCGCGGGCGGCAGTGAAGCTGATCACGTCCTCCGACCTCTAATGGCGCCCCAGGGGGCTCTGTGAGAGGCGGAGGCGTACGGCATGTGCCGCACATCCTCAACTCGCGGGCGCGAGCATCGAAAGCAGGCTTTCCGCCTGGGCGACTGCATGTCGCGCATCGATCGCCATGGCGTCGGCGCCGACCTGAACGACGAGGTCGGGGTTGGCGGTGAACATCGGACCGCCGACCAGAACGCCGAGAGCGCGATTGCGCGAAGCGGCGCGTAGAGCGTGGATTGCACCGCTGACGGCATCGATCCGTCCCGTGCAGCTGACGGAGAGCCCCACCAGGGCGAACCACTCGCGCTTGAGGAGAGCGCAGAGGGCAGACAGGGACAGAACCCGGCCGCAATCGACGTCCCAGCCGGCGCGGCGGAGGAACTCGGCGATGATGACCAGCGCGAAACTGTGCTGTTCGCCGGGCATCGGCGCAAGCAGGATCCGGCGCTTTGGATCGGGCCTGAGGTCGTCCTGATGGAAAGCAGGGCCAAGGGTGTGGATCAGGCGCTGCAGGCAGGCGAGCCCGACCGTGACCTCGGCCATACTCGCCGTATCTTCGTGCCACATCTGGCCGAGTTGCACGGCGGCCGGACCGACCAGCTCCAGATAGAGCCGATCAAGCGGCATCCCTGCCTGCCAATAGGACTCCACCCGAGCGAGGGCAGCGGCGAGGTCGTTGCGCCGGGCTTCGTCGGCCAGCGCTACGATGTCGGCCTTCTCGACGCTTTTGGCCGTGTCGCAGCAGCATCCCGCGTGGTTTGGGGTGCGGTGGGCGAGCACAATCCAGGGCACGACCCGGGTTTCGACGGCGGCGGCAAGGCCCGTGCGAGAAAGTGGCCTTGCGTGGTCTGGGTCGGCGCCGTTCAGCATGACGGGTGGAATGGGCGGCTGACGCTGCCTGGACAGGGCTTCGGCTCTGTCGGCTCTGCCGCTTCCTTGGCTGTCCTGCACTGCGGCCATGGCACCCTTCCTCCGTTGCTTCATCTAGCCGTGATGTCGCTCGGCCTGTCAAGCGCGCGTTACGTCAATCCCGCTTGACACTCCTACCTCACCTTCCTTAGCCTCCTCCCCGCGCGCCCCGCCGGGCGCTGGGAGGAAGACATGCTGCGAGACCGCAACACTCTGCCGTCGCCTCCGCCAGCCCGCTGCACGCGGCGACCCGAAACGGGTCGCCCGACAACCAACCTCACGTCAGCGTGACTCATCCGAGGGGGAGCTTGTCAAGCAATGCTTACACTCGGCGCCTTTGACCGCTTGATCGACACCGTCGATGCCTGCCCCTGGGGCATCTCCGCCGGGTGCGCCCGGGTCCAGTTCGCCAAGCCACGCGCCGACCGACGCCTCCGCCCACCGCTGTACACGCCGGAAGAACGCGCCCGGCGTGACGCCTCGCCCTGGACGGTGGTGCAGGGAATCCTCGCCCCGCTTCAGTTCGCCGTCTTTCTGGTCAGCCTTGCCCTGGTGATACGCTTTCTCGCCACCGGCCAAGGACAGATACTGGCCGAGATTTCGGTGATCGCGAAAACAATCGTTCTCTATACGATCATGATCACCGGGGCGATCTGGGAAAAAGATGTTTTCGGCCGTTACCTGTTTGCCCGACCGTTCTTCTGGGAAGATGTGTTCTCGATGCTGGTCATCGCTCTGCATACGGCATATCTGATCATGCTGATCTTTGGCATCGGGGATGCGCGGGAGCAGATGGTGGTGGCGCTCGCCGCCTACACGGCCTACGTCGTCAACGCCGCCCAGTTCGTGCTCAAGCTCCGCCAGGCACGGCGTGACGAGGCCGCCCTCTGCGCGCGGGCCTCCGCATGAGCCTCGCCGCCGCCACCCCGCGCCCCGCACCCAGCTGCAGCGACCTGCCGGTGCTGCGCGAGCGCGGCCAGCGCGAGGTGTTCTGCGGCCTCACCGGCATCGTCTGGCTACACCGCAAAATCCAGGACGCCTTCTTCCTGATCGTCGGCAGCCGGACTTGCGCTCACCTGATGCAGTCAGCGGCCGGCGTGATGATCTTCGCCGAACCGCGCTTCGCCACCGCCATCATCGAGGAGCGCGACCTTGCTGGGCTTGCCGACGCCAACGCCGAACTCGATCGCGTGGTGGAACGTCTGCTTGCCCGCCGCCCGGACATCCGGATGCTGTTCCTGGTTGGCTCCTGCCCCTCCGAGGTCATCAAGCTCGACCTCAAGCGGGCCGCTGAACGACTCGACTCGCGCTTTGGGCCGCGCGTGCGCGTGCTGAACTATTCCGGTTCCGGCATCGAGACGACCTTCACCCAGGGCGAGGATGCTTGCCTCGCCGCGCTGGTGCCGACCCTTCCCGAAGAAAGGACGCGCACACCGCGCCTGCTCCTCGTTGGCGTATTGCCCGATGTGGTCGAGGACCAGATGCAACGTCTGTTCGCAGCGATGGGTCTCGACCGCGTCGATGTGCTGCCGCCGCGGCGAACCACCAACCTGCCGGCAATCGGACCCGGCACACTCTTTCTCCTTGCCCAGCCCTGGCTCGGCGACACCGCGCGCGCCCTCGAAGCGCGCGGCTGCCGCCACCTCCCCGCCCCCTTCCCGCTTGGTGCGGAAGGCACCACTGGCTGGCTGCGCGCCGCCGCTGAGGCCTTTGATGTCGCACCCTGCCGCTTCCGCGAAGCGACCGCTCTGGCTGCCGCGAGGGCGGAGAAGGCACTCGCCGCACACCGCCCGCTGCTCGAAGGCAAGAGCGTATTCCTCTTCCCCGACAGCCAGATCGAAGTGCCGCTCGCCCGCTTCCTCGCCCGCGAATGCGGCATGCGCCTGCTCGAGATCGGCACGCCCTACCTGCACCGCGGGCTGCTCGCCGCGGAGCTTCCTCTGCTGCCCGACGGTGTGACTTTGAGTGAAGGCCAGCATGTTGATCGCCAGCTCGATCGGTGCCGCCATGCGCGGCCCGACATCACCGTCTGCGGGCTTGGGCTTGCCAATCCGCTCGAGGCGGAGGGCTTCACCACCAAGTGGTCGATCGAGCTCGTCTTCACCCCGATCCAAGGCTACGACCAGGCTGGCGACCTCGCGGGCCTGTTCGCGCGCCCCCTCGATCGGGCGCAGAGGCTCAAGGTGTAGGCCGATGCAGCTCGCGGTCTGGACCTACGAGGGGCCTCCGCATGTCGGCGCGATGCGCATCGCCTCCGCCATGCGCGACGTGCACTTCGTGCTGCACGCGCCGCAAGGCGACACCTACGCCGACCTCCTCTTCACCATGATCGAGCGGCGCGCTTCGCGTCCGCCCGTCACCTACACCACCTTCCAGGCGCGCGACCTCGGCGGCGACACGGCGAACCTTTTCCGCAATGCGCTGATTGAGGCGAATGATCGTTTCCATCCCGCAGCGATCCTGGTCGGCGCCTCCTGCACCGCCGAACTCATCCAGGACGATCCGCAGGGCCTTGCCCGCACGGCAGGGCTTGAGGTGCCGATCGTGCCCCTCGATCTCCCCTCCTATTCGAAAAAGGAGAACTGGGGCGCAGCGGAGACTTTTTACCGAGTTGTGCGCGCCTTCGCCGAGCCCCATGCACCCCCCCCGGGCACACCCCGCTTGCCGCGCCCGGCCGACCGCCCTCCGCGCGCCAACATCCTCGGTCCTACCGCGCTCGGCTTCCGCCACCGTGACGATCTGCGCGAAGTGACGGATTTGCTCGCCCGTCTTGGTATCGCGGTCAACGTGGTTGCTCCACTGGGCGCCTCGCCTGCCGACATCGCGCGTCTCGGCGAGGCCGACTTCAACATCGTTCTTTATCCAGAGATCGCGGGCAAGGCAGCGTCCTGGCTCGCCCGCAGCTTCGGGCAGAAGGCCACGCGCACAGTGCCGATCGGCGTTGGTGCCACGCGTGAGTTCATCCGAGAGGTGGCAGAACTCGCCGGCATCGATCCTTCTTCACTGCTCGAGGAGCAGGCCTCGCGTCTGCCTTGGTACAGTCGCTCGGTCGACAGCACCTATCTCACGGGCAAGCGCGTGTTTGTGTTTGGCGACGCGACGCATGCCATCGGCTGCGCCCGCGTTGCGGCCGAAGAGTTGGGCTTTACCGTGGTGGGGCTCGGCACCTATTCGCGAGAGTTCGCGCGCGAGGTGCGCGAGGCCGCAGAGCGCTACGGCATCCAGGCGCTGATCACCGACGACTATCTCGAGGTCGAGGCGAAGATCGCCGACGCCGCGCCGGAACTCGTGCTAGGCACGCAAATGGAGCGGCACATCGCGAAAAAGCACCGCATCCCCTGCGCTGTCATCTCGGCACCGGTGCATGTGGAGGACTTTCCCGCTCGCTACTCACCGGTCATGGGGTTCGAAGGTGCCAATGTGCTGTTCGACACCTTTGTCCATCCCCTGATGATGGGACTCGAGGAGCACCTGCTTACGATGTTCCGCGAGGACTTCGAGTTCCACGACGAGGCCGCGCCATCCCACCTCGGCGCGACGGCCACCGTCGCTGCGGCTGCCTCCTCCCCGGCTGTAGCGGCGGTGGCAACCCCCGCGCCGAAGGAGGAGGCACAGGGTGCGCCGCTGTGGACACCTGAGGCGACGAAGGAG
>CALLUO010000014.1 GCA_938010425.1 uncultured Elioraea sp. | reverse complement strand
GCTGGGGGGGCGTGCGGGCGAAGGATCTGGTCTCGCTTGTCCGCCCGCGACCTGAGGCGCGGTTCGTGCTGTTCCAATCCTCAGACGGCTACACCACCAATGTGCCGCGCGAGGCGTTCGAGGACGACGATGTGATGCTCGCGCATGCGTGGAGTGGCGAGCCTCTCGATCGCCGCCACGGCGGGCCCCTTCGCGTCGTCATCCCCAAACTCTACTTCTGGAAGAGTGCGAAATGGGTGCGCCGGATCACGTTTTCCGCCGAGGATCGACCCGGCTTCTGGGAAGTGCGCGGCTACCACAACCACGGCGACCCGTGGCTCGAAGAACGCTATGGCTGACCACCCAACCCGTCGCCCAACCGGCCCAAAGGAGGGCCATGAAATGATCAACCCCATCCGCCGCGTGTTCGGTGTGATGGGCGCGCTTGGCGTCGCCCTCTCTCCGTTCCGCCCCAACCCGGCGCTTGCCCGCGACCATCGCGCCTGGGACTTCACCTTTGAGTCGATCGACGGGCAGCCTATGCCGCTCGCGCAGTGGCGTGGCAAGGTTTTGCTGGTGGTCAATACCGCGTCGTTCTGCGGGTTCACCCACCAATATGCCGGGCTGCAGGAGCTCTATGCGCGTTACCGTGAGCGGGGGCTCGTGGTGATTGGCGTGCCATCAAACGATTTCCGACAGGAGAAGGACAGCAACGCTGCGGTGAAGCAGTTTTGCGAGGTCACTTTTGGCGTCGATTTTCCGCTGGCCGCGATCAGCCGAGTGACGGGCCGTGACGCTCATCCGTTCTATCGCTGGGCGGCAGCCTCCTCCTCGCCTCCGCGCTGGAACTTCCACAAATATCTGATCGATCGCGAAGGGAGGCTGATCGGTTCCTGGGGGGCGACCACGCGGCCGAACTCGCCAGAACTGGTCCGTGCTATCGAGGCTGCCCTGGACCGCTCAGCCCCCTCTGTCTGAACGAGGGGCGAGCAAGGTCCACGCCAGCGCGGCGAGGCTCGCTGAGACCGCGATCCCGATCGCCATGGCCCATCCCTGCGCATCCAGCGCCACGGCCACGGCAAGCCCGCCGAACGCAGCGATCCCCCATTGCAGAAAGCCGACCAGGGCCGAGGCGCGGCCGGCCATCTCTGGGAATGGAGCGACGGCGCCCGATTGGGCGTTGGCCTGTGCCAGCGCGAAGGCGACCATATAGAGCACCATCGGCGCGGTGACCGTGACGATGGTGGAGCCGAACAGCGCGAGCGTCAGAGGCCCCGCCCAGCCGAACACCAAGCAGAGAGTCAGGCCAATCCGAAGCGTGCGATCGACACCGAAGCGCGGTGAGATGCGTCGCGCGATCGCGCTGCCGACGATGTAGCCGCAGACGGCGGCGGCGAAGAGAAACCCGTAGCCGCGCGGCCCGAGACCGAGCCCCGACTGTGCCACATGAGAAGACCCCGAAATAAAGCAGAACAATCCCGTGTAGGTGAAGGCAGAAACCAGGGCGTAGGCGAGAAAGCCGCGATGGCATAGGATGTACCAATAGGCCGAGAGGAGACGCACCGGGTCGAGCGCGGTCCGATCCAGCGCGGGGATAGTCTCGGGAAGCAGGACGGCGGCAGCGAGGCCCACGACCAGCGCGGCCAAAGCGAGCAGCCAAAAGGCGGCGCGCCAGCCTGCGACATCGACCACCAGCCCGCCGAGGACAGGCCCGACCGCCGGAGCAAGCGCCATCAGCCCGGCGATGGTGGCATAGACTGTGGCCGCGCGCAGCGGGTCGGTGGTGTCGCGCACCACCGCGCGCGCGACCACGGGGCCGCCGCATGAGCCGACCGCCTGCACCACGCGCGCCGCAATCAGGGCTCCGAGTGTGGGCGCAAGGGCGCAGGCTGCGGTGGCAAGGAGATAGATGGCGAGGCCCATCGCCACGGCCGGGCGTCGGCCGAAACGGTCCGCGAACGGGCCATAGAGCAGCTGGGCGGGGGCGAAGCCGAGCAGATAGCCCGAGAGTGTCCACTGCACGCCGGCGGTGTCGGTGGCGAAGGCGGCGGCGATCGCAGGCAGGGCAGGCAGGTAGAGGTCGGTGGAGAGCGGCCCGAGCGAAACCAGCGCTGCGAGCAGCCAGATCGGCGGAGTCACAGGGCAAAATCCCGGGTCAGGCCCGGGCGAGGAGCGGCAGGAGACGTTCGATCACCTCGACGAACATGGCTTCGGTAAGCCGGCCGGTGTTCGTGTTGTAGCGGCTGCAGTGATAGCTGTCGGCAAGCACCACCCCACCAAGATCGTGCATCGCACCGTGCCGGAAGGGAAGGGCGGAGACGCGCAGCCCTCTGGCGCGCAGCACGGCTTGGTGCGCGATCGCACCAAGGGCAAGCACCACGCGCAACCGCGGCATGGCGGCGAGTTCGGCGGCAAGGAACGAATTGCAGGCGGCGATTTCGGCGGGGTTGGGCCTGTTCTCGGGCGGGACGCAGCGCACCGCGTTGCAAATCCGCGCTTTGGTCAGTTCGAGCCCGTCGTCAGGCCGTGCGGCATAGAGTCCGCGAGCCAGCCCAAAGCGCAGCAGCGTGCGGTAGAGCAGGTCTCCTGCGTAATCGCCGGTGAACGGGCGCCCCGTACGGTTCGCCCCGCGCAGGCCGGGGGCGAGGCCCACCACGAGTAGGGGAGCCTCGAGCGGCCCGAACGACGGAACCGGCGCGTTGTGCCAAAGGGGCTCGCGCGAGCGGTTTTCGACCCGAAAGGCGACGAGGCGAGGGCAGAGTGGACACTCACGCGCGGGGGCTTCCGGCAGGGTCACTGGCTGCCGCCGTGCCCCTCGTTTGGCTTCGCGGCTGCCTCGGCGGTGGTGACGGCGGCGACCGCCGGCCGCGGTGCGCCGACGGTCTCAACGACGAACGGCCGCGCCGGGCTGGCTGCCCGTTCAGAGTCACGGGTAGGTGAGGCCTCCCGCGATGGGTTCGGTTCCCGCGGGGGCACCGTGCGTCGTGTGAACTCGCCCATGATGTCGGCCAATTCGATGAATTGATCGGCCTGCCGGCGCAGTTCGTCCGCGATCAGAACGGGTTGGGTCTTGATGGTGCTGATGACGGAGACGCGCACGCCCTTGCGCTGCACTGCCTCGATCAGGCGGCGGAAGTCGCCATCGCCGGAGAACAAGACGATGTGGTTTACGTGCGGTGCCATCTCCAGCATGTCGATGGCGAGTTCGATGTCCATGTTGCCTTTGACGCGACGTCGGCCGGTCGAGTCGGTGAATTCCTTTGCTGGCTTTGTAACAACCGTGTAACCATTGTAGCCCAGCCAATCCACCAAAGGCTTAAGCGGCGTATAGTCTTCAGTCTCCAAAACAGCCGTATAATAGAACATTCGCACAAGATAGGCACGAAGACGAAAAAATGTTAATAATGACTTGTAATCAACGTCGAAACCAAGGGAGCGCGACGCTGCATAAAGGTTTGCCCCGTCGATGAAAACGGCAAGCCGCTCTGATTTTTCGAACATCCGCTGATGCTCCCTTCGATTGAGAACTGTTTGACCGAGTCCAGGTTGTGAGGAGCCAAAGCCTAAACCCGTCTGATCCCGACGGAAACCCTTTGACAATGAAATGACAGCGGGCCGGGGTTGCGTGCTGAGGGCCTCCTCCAGCCAACCGGGCACGGGTTATGGCGTTGCGGCCCACTTGCCTCACCTCGTGCTGATAACTACCAACTAAGAGGTCTCACTTGCGACAAGAGGGGTGCGCATGGCGCGCGTTACGGTTGAAGACTGCATCCTCAAGGTGCCGAACCGGTTCGAGCTCGTGATGCTCGCCGCGCAGAGGGCGCGCAATCTGCACCGTGGCGAGGCGCCGACGGTTGATCGCGACAACGACAAAAACCCAGTGGTTGCGCTGCGGGAGATCGCGGAGGGTACGATCGACCTTGAGGCGCTGCGCAACGACCTGATCAAGAGCCTGCAGCGTCTGCCGGAACCCGAGCCCGTCTCCGAGGAGGTGCAGGACCTCCTGCCGACAGAGAGCAATATCTTCGCCGGCCTCGACATCACGCCGGAGGAGCAGGCAGCGGAGGAGCAGGGCGCATCCGAGGAGGACATCGAGGCTGCGATCGCCCGCGAATTGGGCGGCTGAGAACAACGATGACTGGCGGGGGCTGCGCCGCGCGAATGGCCTGCACCGCCCGCATGGCGTAAACGGGCGATGCCGGACGGGGCGGCGGGCATCGCGCAAGGACTGATCGAGCGCGTCCGCGCCTACGACCCGCGCGCCGACCTCCCCCTCATCCAGCGCGCGGTCGAATTCGCCTCCGCCGCCCACTCGGGCCAGACGCGTGACAATGGCGATCCCTATATCACGCATCCTATTGAGGTTGCCACCATCCTCACCGACTTTAGGGTAGACACGAACTCTATCGTCACCGCTCTGCTGCACGACGTCGTCGAGGATACGGGAACCACCCTCGCCGACGTCGAGAGGGGCTTCGGCCGCGATGTCGCACGCCTCGTCGACGGCGTGACCAAGCTGAATCGGCTCGAACTTACCTCCGAGCGCTCGAAGCAGGCGGAGAACTTCCGCAAGCTCGTGTTGGCCATGAGCGAGGACATCCGGGTCCTCCTTGTCAAGCTTGCCGACCGGCTGCACAACATGCGCACGCTGCGCTTCGTGCGCGACGAAACCCGCCGCCGCCGCATCGCCTCCGAAACGCTCGAGATCTACGCGCCCCTGGCTGAGCGCATCGGCATGGACCAGATCAAAACCGAGCTCGAGACGCTCGCCTTCCGCGAACTGCAGCCCGACGCCTACGCCTCGATCATGAACCGCATCGCTTTTCTGCGCGGCGAGGGGGCTGACCTGATCGAGCGCGTGACCGAGGAACTGCGCAACTTAATGACAGAGGCCGGCATCGCTGCCGAAGTGACGGGGCGCGAGAAGAGCCCATATTCGATTTGGCTCAAAATGCACAGACGAAACGTTGCCTTCGAGCAGCTTTCGGACATCATGGCCTTTCGTGTCATCGTCTGCTCGATCGACGAGTGCTACCGCGCCCTTGGCGTTGTGCACTCCGCTTATCGCGTGGTGCCCGGGCGGTTTAAGGACTACATCTCGACTCCGAAACCGAACGGGTATCGCTCCCTGCACACTGGGGTGATGTTGCCGGAAGGGCAGAAAATCGAGGTGCAGATCCGCACCCGAGAGATGCACGAAATCGCCGAATACGGCGTCGCAGCGCACTGGCATTATAAGGACGAGGGCTCCATTCCCGCGCCCGATCCGCACCAGTATCGCTGGCTTCGCTCCCTGCTCGAGATCCTTGAACAGGCTTCGGGGCCGGAGGAGTTCCTGGAACACACCAAGCTCGAAATGTTCCGGGACCAGGTGTTCTGCTTCACCCCGAAGGGCGACCTGATCACGCTGCCGCGGGGCGCGACACCGGTGGATTTCGCCTATGCGGTGCACTCCGAGGTGGGTGACACCTGTGTGGGGGCGAAAATCAACGGCCGGATCATGCCTCTGCGCACTGAACTAGCCAATGGCGATCAGGTCGAGATCATCACCGCGCGCGGGCATACGCCAAACCCGGAATGGGAACGCTTCGTTGTCACCGGCAAAGCACGAGCGCGTATCCGCCGCTTCATCCACGCGCAAGCGAAAGCGCGTAGCATCGAACAGGGACGGGCGATGCTGGTCAAGGCCTTCCGCCAGGAGGGGGTAGAGGGTGGGGAGAAGGTGCTGGAAGGCGTGCTGAAGGCTTTGAAGCAGGCCTCGCTCGAGGATCTCTACGCCGCAGTGGGCTCGGGCGCGATCGGGCCACGCGAGGTTGTGTTCGCCGCTCATCCTGAGCTTCGCCCGCGTCCGCGCGCCGCCCCGCTTCTGCCGGTGATGACACCGCGCTCGGCCCGGCCGCAGCCGTCCGGGCGCGGGGAGGAGGGGCGCCGCGCCGTCCCGATCAGCGGCCTCGTCTCGGGCATGGCCGTGCACTACGCGGGCTGCTGCCACCCTCTGCCCGGTGATCGCATCGTCGGCATCATCACCACCGGCAAGGGCGTGACCATCCACACCGCCGACTGTCCCACCCTGGAGAGCTTTGCCGCCACCCCCGAGCGCTTCATCGACGTCTCCTGGGACATCGAGACGCTCACCGAGGCCAAGCACACCGGCCGGCTCGCCGTCGTCACCGCCAACCAGCCAGGTGCGCTTTCCACCCTCACCACCGTGATCGCCAAGCGCGAGGGAAACATCTCTAACCTGAAGATCGTTGGCCGTAGCCCGGAATTTTTCGAGATGCTGGTCGATCTCGAGGTGCGCGACCTCTCCCACCTCGGCGATATCATCGCCGCCTTGCGCGCCAGCCCGCACATTCGCAGTGTGGAGCGCGCCCGGGCCTGATCGGCCCGTGCCGGACGCGAAGGACCAGCCGATGGCGATCGTACTCCAGTGCAGTCTTCTCTGCCCGCGCTGCGGGCAACGCAGCGAAGAAACCATGCCCGAGGACCACTGCCTTGTCGTATACGACTGCCCCGCTTGCGGGGCGCGGCTGACGCCGAAGCCTCGTGATTGCTGCGTGTTCTGTTCCTACGGCTCCGTGCCCTGCCCGCCCGTGCAACGGAACCGGACATCGCCTTGCTGCACGCCGCAGTGAGGTTCAGATGACGAAGCGCGTGCGCCTTGGCGTCAACATCGACCACGTCGCCACGCTTCGCAACGCGCGCGGCGGCGACCACCCTGACCCGGTGCGCGCAGCGCGGATTGCGCGCGAAGCGGGGGCGGATCAGATCACCGCGCATCTGCGCGAGGACCGACGCCACGTGCGCGATGACGACATGGCGAGGCTGAAGGAGGAGATCGCGCTGCCGCTTAACTTCGAGATGGCGCCGACTGGGGAGATGATCGCGATTGCGCGCCGGATCGTTCCCCATTCGGCCTGTTTGGTGCCGGAGCGGCGGGAGGAGCGTACTACCGAAGGCGGGCTCGATGTGATCGCCAACCAGGCGCAAGTGGCAGAGGCCATCGCCGCACTGAGCGAGTGTGGCATCCGGGTCGCCCTTTTCGTCGAACCCGACCCGGCGCAGCTCGACGCCGCCCGTTCCGTCGGTGCGCCAGTGGTCGAACTGCACACGGGCCGCTACTGCGATCTGACCGGACGGGCGCGCGAGGCGGAGCTCAAGAGACTCGCTGCCGCCGCGCGGCATGCGGCGGCGATCGGGCTTTGCGTGCATGCTGGCCACGGGCTTGGCTTTGACACCGTGGGGCCGATCGTTGCGCTGCCCGAGATCGAGGAGGTCTCGATCGGGCATTTCATGATCGGTGAAGCGATCTTCCTCGGTCTTGGGACGGTGATCCGCGAGATGCGGCGACGCATCGACAACGCCCGCGCCGGACTGTGAGCGCGCAACGCACGGAGGGAGAGACTACCCTCCGTGCGCACACGAAACGATCGCTTAGGCCCTGGCTAGCAGGCTGTCGACAAACTCCCAGTTGACCAGCCGCTCTAAGAAGTTCTTTAGATAGTCGGGGCGGCGGTTGCGGAAGTCGAGATAGTACGAGTGTTCCCAGACATCGCAGCCGAGGATGGCTGTGCCCTGGCCCTCAGCAAGCGGGTTAGAGCCGTTCGGCGTCTTGGTGCAGGTGAGCTTGCCGTCTTTACCCACCACGAGCCAGCACCAGCCGGAGCCGAACTGGGTCACACCGGCCTGTATGAACGCTTCTTTGAACGCGTCGATGGAGCCGAAATCCTCGACGATTTTCTTCTCGAGCCGCTCCGGCATCGCACCGCCGCCATCGGGCTTCATGCACTGCCAAAAGAGGGTGTGGTTCCAATGCTGGCCTGCGTTGTTGAACACACCCGCCATGTCTGGCTTGCCGAAGGACATCGTCACGATCTCCTCCAGCGTCTTGCCCTGCAGTTCGGGCATTTTCTCGACGAAGCCATTGAGCGCGGTGACGTAGGCTTGGTGGTGCTTGCCGTGATGCAGCTCAAGCGTCTCCTGGCACATGCCAAAGGCGGCAAGCGCCGAGTGCGCATAGGGCAGAGGCGGCAGTGTGAACGCCATGATCGGTTGCTCCCCGTGTCGGTTCGGTTACGGACTGGGTCGATGGGCTGACGCTGAGCGAGGCGCGGCAAGAGCGCCGCACAAGCGGTGAGCTAGGCGGCCAGGTGGGCGCCGTCAACGGCGCGTGCTTGACCTGAGGCAAAGCCTTCGCCAAGTGGCAAGGTGTGTCGGTCCCGCGCGAGCGGGCGAAAGAGGGAACGCCGTGCGGCGGTCCGCGACGGTCGGGGGTGGCAAGAGAGCCACCTCACGCAACGCGACCGGCAAGTCGGCGGCTGCCCCAGCAACTGTTGGCGGGTTGGCCGCCGGTCCGTGCGTCCGTGTAAGCGGCGCGCCACTGCGGGGAAGGCCGCGGGAAGGCAGGGCCGGCAGCGGGAGGAAGGCCAAGTCCTTCGTCTCGACCCGCAAGCCAGGAGACCTGCCGGCACCGTGCAGCCCAGGGCTTGCCCGGGAGCGCGCAACCCATCTGCCCGGGCTGGGTGCACCGGGATGAGGAGACTGTTTGCGATGACCATCGCCGCCAATCTCGGCTGGCCTCGGATCGGCCCGAAGCGCGAACTCAAAATGGCCCTGGAATCGTTCTGGGCAGGCAAGAAAAGCGAGAACGAACTCCTCGCCGATGCGCATGCCTTGCGTGTCGCCGCCCGCGCCTTGCAGCGGGGAAGGGGCATCTCGCACATCCCTTCCGGCGAGTTTGCGCTCTACGACCACGTTCTCGAGACGGCCTGCAGCCTTGGCGCTGTACCAGCAGGCTATGGCTGGTCTGGTGACGGCCCTGTCTCGCTGACGACGCTCTTCGCGCTTGCCCGCGGTGCGCCGGCCGGCCGTTTCGGGCCCGAACCCGCCCCCGCTCTCGAGATGACGAAGTGGTTCGACACCAACTACCATTACCTGGTGCCTCGGCTGTCCGCCGAAACGCGCTTTGTCCTGACCCATGACCGCTGGACCGAGGCGTATGCAGAGGCGCGGGCCGAAGGCGTGCAGACCCGCCCGGTCCTGCTCGGGCCCATCACTTTCCTTCTTCTTTGCAAACGGGTCGATGGCGGTGATCCTCTCGCACTGCTTCCTGCGCTACTACCTATCTATGGCGAGGTGCTGCGCAACCTTGCTGGAGCGGGTGCCGTGTGGGTTCAGGTCGACGAACCCGCTTTGGTGACCGACCTTCCGCCCAGCGCGCACGAGGCCTATGCGCTCGCCTATCGCCAGCTAGCCGAAGCCGCAGCAGGGCTTAAACTGCTGATCGCTACCTATTTCGAAGGGCTGCGCGACAATCTCGCCACCGCTTGCGCCTTGCCGGTTGCGGGGCTGCACGTCGATCTCGTCCGCGCCCCCGATCAGTTCGACGACGTTCTCGCCGCCTGGCCGAAGAATCGCTGGCTTTCCTTGGGCCTTGTCGATGGGCGGAACGTCTGGCGTACCGACCTTCGCTCCGCCCTCGCCGTTGCGCAACGCGCGCGCGAGGCGGGCTTTGGCGAGAGATTGATGATCGCGCCCTCCTGCTCGCTTCTGCATGTGCCGCACAGTGTGGCCATGGAGGATGCGCTGGACCCCTCGCTTAAGCGCCGGCTCGCTTTCGCGGTGGAGAAGCTTGAGGAGGTGGCGGCGGTCGCGCGCGGGCTTGACGAGGGCGAAGGCGCGATTGCTGCCCAGCTTGCGGAAAGCGACGCCATCCTTGCCGAAGCCAAGAGCGACCCGAGGCTCAACGACCCCACTGTCGCCGCGCGGCTTGCCGCGATCACGCCTGAGATGGAGCGTCGCGCGAGCCCCTATCGTGAGCGGGCGAAGCGGCAAGCTGCCCGGTTGCGCCTACCCCCCCTGCCCGTCACCTCGATCGGCTCCTTTCCCCAGACCGCCGAGGTGCGCGCTCTGCGGACCCGTTTCGCCAAGGGTGAAATCACACAGGAGGCCTACGAGGCCGAGATCGAACGCATGATCGCGGAGGCAGTGCGCTGGCAGGACGAGATCGGTGTGGATGTGCCGGTGCATGGCGAGTTCGAACGCAACGATATGGTGAAGTACTTCGCCGAGCATCTCTCTGGCTTTGCCTTCACCAAACACGGCTGGGTGCAGTCCTACGGGTCACGCTGTGTTGCCCCGCCCATCATCTGGGCCGATGTCTCCCGCCCTGCTCCGATCACCACGCGCTGGTCGGCCTATGCCCAGTCTCTTACGAAGCGTCCCATGAAGGGTATGCTCACAGGACCTGTGACGATGCTGCAATGGTCCTTCGCGCGCACCGACATTCCGCGCGAGATCATCTGTCGCCAGATCGCGCTTGCGCTGCGTGACGAGGTGCAGGATCTCGAGCGGGCTGGGATCCCCATCATCCAGATCGACGAGCCGGCCTTCCGCGAGGGGCTGCCACTGCGTAGGGCCGACCGGGCCGATTACCTGCGTTGGGCGGTGGCGTGCTTCCGGCTTGCCTCTTCGGGCGTGCGCGACGAGACGCAGATCCACACCCACATGTGTTATTCCGAGTTCAACGACATTATCGCTGACATCGCGGCGATGGACGCGGACGTGATCTCGATCGAGACGGCGCGCAGCGACATGGAGCTTCTGCAGGCGTTCCTCGACTTCGAGTATCCGAACGAGATTGGGCCTGGGGTGTGGGACATCCACTCGCCCATCGTGCCGACAGCGGAACGGATGGCCAACCTCCTGCGTCGCGCCACCAACCGCATCCCAATCGAACGCCTCTGGGTGAACCCAGATTGCGGGCTGAAGACCCGGACTTGGGCGGAGGTGCGCCCAGCGATGGCCAACATGGTCGAGGCGGCGCGCATCTTGCGCGCCGAACTCGCCGCTCCGGCAGCGGAGTAGCGCATGTGGATGTGGGGGCGTCTGCCCCCTCTTCCGCGCGGCCGCGGTTTTGGCTCGGGCCTGGTCGTGCTAATCCTTAACCGATGATCATCGGCCTTGGTTCCGACCTCTGCGACATCCGCCGCATCGAGGCGGCGCTTGCGCGCTGGGGCGAGCGCTTCATCGTCCGTGTCTTCACGCCCCTCGAGCAGGCCAAGGCGGAAGGGCGGGCGGCGCGTGCTGCCACCTACGCCCGCCGCTTCGCCGCCAAGGAGGCCTGCGCCAAGGCGCTCGGCACCGGGCTTCGCCAGGGCGTGCACTGGCGCGACATGGAGGTGGTGAACCTTGCCTCGGGCCAGCCCACGCTCCGCCTGCATCACGGCGCCGCTGCTCGCCTCGCCGCCATCACTCCGCCCGGCATGGTCGCGCGCATCAGCCTGACCATGACCGACGAGCCCCCCCTTGCCCAGGCGGTGGTGGTGATCAGCGCGGATCCCGCCCTTGCTTGACAACTCGTCGCCCAAGCGGCACGGCGACCAGGCCACCCTTGTCCCCGCCCCCGGAGCCATGGCGAAACGCAAACCGAGCGGTTGGCTCGAGACGGTAAAGACCGTCGTCTACGCCGGCCTGATCGCGATCGCGATCCGCACCATCGCCTTTGAGCCCTTTAACATCCCTTCAGCCTCGATGGTGCCCACTCTGCTCGTGGGCGACTATCTTTTTGTTTCCAAATTCTCTTATGGCTACTCACGCTTCTCCATGCCATTCTCGCCTCGGTTGTGGGAGGGGCGCATCTTCGCGTCTTTGCCTGAACGCGGCGACATCGCGGTTTTCCGCTGGCCGCGCGATGAGAGCACGGACTATATCAAGCGCATCGTCGGCCTGCCGGGCGATCGCGTGCAGATGATTGGTGGCGTGCTCTACATCAACGGCGAGGCGGCGCAGCGCGAACCGGCCGGTTTTTGCGAAACTGACGGCACCGGCGTGCGCATCCGCTCGCGCCGCTACATCGAGACCATGCCGAACGGACGGCGGCACGCGATTTGCGAATTCAGCGACCAGGAGCGTTTTGACAACACCCCGGAATTCCTCGTCCCTGCCGGGCACGTCTTCGCCATTGGCGACAATCGCGACAACTCTTCGGACTCGCGCGACTTCGGGCCGGGCGGTGTCGGCTTCATTCCGGTCGAAAACCTGATCGGTCGGGCGGAGATCATCTTCTTCAGCCACGAAGGACCGTTCTGGCAGGTGTGGAACTGGCGCTTTTCCCGCTTCTTCAACCGCATCCGGTGACGCGCGCTTTCGCCGACGCCCTGGATTATCGTTTTCAAGATCCCGCCCTGTTGGTGCGGGCTCTCACCCATCGCAGCCACGTCAAGGGGCGTAAGGGCGGGCTCGACTCGAACGAGCGGCTTGAGTTCGTCGGCGATCGCGTCCTTGGTCTTGTCATTGCCGAGTGGCTGATCGAGCGTTTCCCGCAGGACCGCGAAGGCGGGCTTGGGCGGCGTTTGGCGCGGCTTGTCGATCGCGACACCCTCGCCGCGGTCGCGCGCGGCATCGGGCTCGGGGCTGCGCTTTCAATCCCGCCCTCAGAGGAGGCAGCCGGGGTGCGGGAGCGCGATTCGGTGCTGGCCGATGCCTGCGAGGCGCTGATCGGCGCGCTCTACCTTGACGGTGGTCTCGAGGCAGCGCGGCGTTTCGTGCGCAGGCATTGGGCTGAGCGTGTCGAGCGGATGGCCGAAGCCCCGCGCGACCCGAAGACCGCTCTGCAGGAATGGGCGCAAGCACGGGGGCTGCCGCTTCCCGCTTATCGCACCGTGGCCACGGAAGGGCCGTCGCACCGGCCGCGCTTCACCGTTGCGGTCGCTCTTGGCCCAAGCGCTGCGGAAGCGGAGGGAAGCACCAAGCGCGAAGCGGAGAAACGCGCCGCAGCCCTGCTGCTTGCGCAGCTTGAGGGACAGGGATGACCGAGACGGACCTTGCGCCACCTGATGCCACCACGCTGCCGCGGCGCTGCGGCTTCGTCGCCATCCTTGGTGCGCCGAATGCGGGCAAGTCAACGCTGCTCAACCGCCTCGTCGGCGCCAAGCTCTCCGCTGTCTCGCCAAAGCCGCAAACGACGCGCTTCCGCGTGCGCGGCATCGTAATGCGCGGGGCCGCGCAAATCGTCTTCGTCGATACGCCCGGCATCTTTTCGCCCCGCCGCCTGCTCGACCGCGCGATGGTCAAGGCTGCCTGGACGGGAGCGCAGGATTCCGACATCGCGCTGCTCCTGGTTGATGCGAAGACCGGCTTGACGGAAGAGGTGCGCGCGATCGCCGAGCGGCTAAAGGACGCCAACCGCCCTCTTTGGCTTGCGCTGAACAAGATCGACCTGGTCGAGAAACCTTCCTTGATTCCGCTGGCCGAGGCGCTGAACGCGATCGTTCCGTTCCAGGAGACGGTCATGATCTCAGCGACCGAAGGCGACGGAGTCGAGCGGCTCCTCGATCGCCTCGCCGAGGCGCTGCCCGAGGGGCCGTGGCTCTTTCCGGAGGACGACCTCTCCGACCTGCCCGACCGGATGCTCGCCGCCGAAATCGTGCGCGAGCAGATCTACCATCAGACGCGAGAGGAGGTTCCCTACGACACGACGGTGGAGACGGAAACGTGGCAGGAGCGCGAGGATGGTTCGGTCGAAATCCGTTGCGCCATAGTTTGCGCCAAGGAGGGGCAGAAGGGGATTCTGATCGGCAAGGGAGGGCAGAGGCTGAAAGCGATCGGGTCGCGCGCGCGGGCCGAGCTGGAGCGGGAGTTGGGTCGGCGCGTGCACCTGTTTCTCCACGTGCTGGTGCGGCCTGGCTGGGACGAGGAGCGGGCGCGGTTGCGCGCCATGGGGCTCGAGCCCTGAACGACGGCGATGGAGAGTTGGGAGGACGAGGCGGTGGTGCTATCGGCGCGGCCGCATGGCGAAGGCCATGCGATCGCCACGGTGTTCACGCGCGCCTTCGGCGTGCGGCGCGGTCTCGTCTATGGCGGTGCGGGGCGGCGCGGCCGGGCGACCTGGCAGCCGGGTAATCTCCTCGCCGCGCGCTGGCAAGCCAGGTTAGCCGACCAGTTGGGGCGCTTGGAGGGCGAAGTGGTGTACGCCGCGTCCGCCGCCGCGCTGGAAGATCCGCTCGCGCTAACTGTGCTCGCCTCCGCCTGTGCGGTGGCCGAGGCCGCACTGGCCGAGGCGGAACCGCACCCGAGGGCCCACGCGGCACTGGTCGCACTTCTTCGCCATCTCGATAGCAGCGCGAAGGCGGTGGCAGAGTATGTGCGCTGGGAGATCGTTCTGCTTTCGGAACTCGGCTACGGGCTCGACCTCTCCGTCTGCGCCGTGACGGGAGCGCGGGACGGCCTTGCCTACGTCTCGCCGCGCACGGGGCGGGCGGTGGCAGCGGCGGCTGCTGGGCCGTGGCGCGAACGGCTCCTTGTTCTGCCGAAATTCCTGATCGAGGACGCTGAGGCAGCGGCATCGGACGTGGTGGCTGGGCTTAGGCTCACTGGGCATTTTCTGGCGCGCAATGTGTTCGAAGCCGTCCACCGCCCACCACCGCCCGCGCGTGAGCGTTTGGTCGCGGCGATCGAAGCCCGCGCTGCTCTCGCGGCGGACCTGGTCTGACGGACGCGCCGGCGGGGTTGGGCGCGGTTCGGTGGCGCGGAGGCCGCATGACGGGACGGGTGGTGGTTTTAGGCGCCGGTGGCCATGGTCGTGTGGTTGCCGACATCCTCGCGCTCACCGGCTGGACCGTCGACGGGTTTCTCGACGACGCCAAGAATGGCTCGGTCAGCGGGCTTCCCGTGCTCGGCCCCTTCGCGCTCGCTGTCGAGTCTGGATTTTTCGACGGGCGGGCAGCGATCGTTGCGCTCGGTGACAACGCACAGCGAGCCGCCTTGTCCCGTGCCTTGTGCGATTGCGGTGTGACGCTCGCGACAGCGATCCACCCAAGCGCGGTTGTGGCGCGCGATGCGGTGATCGGTGCCGGAACGATGGTTGGTGCGGGAGCGATCGTCGGCGTTGCAGCGCACATCGGCCGCTTCTGCATCGTCAACACGGCTGCAAGCGTCGATCACGACTGCGCGGTTGAGGACGGGGCCTTTGTAGCTCCCGGCGCGCGGCTGTGCGGCGGCGTGCGCGTGGGCGAAGGCGCGCTGGTTGGGGCAGGGGCCATCCTGCTGCCAGGGGCGGTCGTATCACCAGGCCGGACCGTTCCAGCAGGCGCTGTGCTGAGGGCCTCTCCCTCCCCGGGCCCCTAAGCCGCAGGTCAGGCGGGTGGTGAGGAGCGTGAGCCGGGGGCAGGCCGTCGCGCTCTAGGGGGCGAAATCAAAAATCTACCAGCCTTGGTGAACCTTGTGCCGCTCATCCACGTGTTGAGGGAGGCAACAGTGAACAAAGCTGGTGTGCCGCAGACCGAAACGACCTCGATGGCCGAGCGTTTGGCCTTCATGCGGCTGACGGCGGAAAGCCGCGCGACCCTGTCCGAGGCTTGGACCCTCATCGAGCCGAAGTTCAGCACTGTGATCGATGCCTTCTACCGCCACCTGCAGGCAACGCCCCAGACGGCGGCCATGCTTGCCGCCCACGCCAAGGGCGGGGTCGAACGGCTGAAGGAGGCTCAGAAACGGCACTGGAGTCGGCTATTCTCCGGCCGGTTCGATGACGAGTATGCTGCCGGGGTGCGCCGCATCGGCGAAGCGCATGCTCGCATCGGGCTTGATCCGCGCTGGTATCTCGGCGGCTACGCGATGGCGCTGGCCGAGATGGGGCAGGTGATCGGCGAGGCGAAGCGCTGGAACGGGCGGCGCACGGCGGAGCTCATCGCAGCGATGACGGAAGCGGTGTTCCTCGATATGGACCTCGCCCTCGACGTCTATTTCGAGAAGGCACGGCGGGAAGCGGCGCAGGCGAGAGCCGAAATCGCCAACCGGTTCGAGAGCGACATGGGCGGTCTGATCGCTGGAGTGACCGCAGCGGGCACCGAACTTTCCGCCAACGCCGACACTCTGGCGCAGGTCTCAGCGCGCACGGCCGAGCGCACCATCTCGGCAGCGGCAGCAACCGAACAGGCTTCCACCAACATCGCGACCATCGCCTCGGCGGCGGAGGAGCTCTCCGCCTCGATTGCCGAGATCACACGGCAGGTCGGTGAAAGCGCGCGCGTGGCTTCGCAGGCAGCCGAAAGGGCGCGGGCGACCGATCAGATGATCTCCTCGCTCGCCGAAGCAGCGACCCGGATCGGCGACATTGTGCGGTTGATCAACGACATTGCCGGCCAGACCAACCTGCTGGCGCTGAACGCCACCATCGAGGCGGCGCGGGCAGGTGAGGCCGGCAAGGGCTTCGCCGTGGTCGCCTCCGAGGTGAAGAATTTGGCTAGCCAAACCGCGAAGGCGACAGACGAGATCGCCGCTCAGATCACCGCGATCCAGACCGAGACAAAGCGGGCGGTGGAGGCGATCCGGGGCATTGCCGCGATTGTGGCCGAGTCAGAGCGGACCGCGGCGGCAATTGCCGCTTCGGTGGAGGAGCAGGGGGCGGCCACAAAGGAAATCGCGCGCAGCGTGCAGGAGGCAGTGAAGGGAACGTCGCTCGCCTCCCAAGCCGTTTCCGGCGTGCAGGGAGCCGTGCAGGAGGCTGACGAGGCGGTGCGGTCTTTGCGTGCGGCGGCAGCGGAACTCGCCCGCAACGGTGAAGCGTTGCGCGCCGCGGTGGAGTCCTTCCTCGGCCGCCTGCGGGCCGCAGCGTAAGCCCCGGCCTGGCCCGACGGTGCGTTGCAAGCCCACCCCTTTTGGGCAAGGGCGAAGGCAGCGCGCATGGGCGGCTGATCGCGATGCACAGTGCTTCGCCTTGCCAAGGGGAATGCCGGAGGCTGCCGTTGCCCACCGCCGCGGCGATGGCCAGGGGCAGGAATTGATCGAAAACGGACGGAATAACCGGCGTCGGCATCAGCGACCGTCTTACGGTGGACGAGATCAACCTAAGCTTAGAGTGTCGTTCAGCGGCTAAAGCACGGTTCCGATCGTCGTGCACGCCATCACCCTCGGCGTTCTTTTTGACAGACCCGAATTTGGCGATGCGCAGGAGGTGGCCCAGATGACCGGCACCTAGGCCGACGGTGGCACAGGCATGTTCACAACGGCCAACTTTCACGACGGCGCGTATGACGGCACGCGTGGGGACACGCCACCAACCTGGAGCGGGTCTCTGCAACAACCAATCCGACGACACGCTGGTCAGGCGTCGGGCCGAGGCCGTGCTGCAGCCGACGGGGCTTGCCCTGCGCGGTGCTGGCCTGCTCTACGTCGGTGTCGCTGTCGGCCAGCGCGTGACTTAAGGGGCGGCCATTGCGTGACTTGAAGTGAGGCGATACGCCGTAAACCTGCCCGACGGGGATTAACCCCGCCCCTTGTTGGCTCAGTCAGCCAGATTTCTAAACGGTCGCGAGTTTTTCTTAATCAATAGCGATCAACCCCGCCCCTTCTCGGCTCGATCAGCCAGACCCTACTCCCAGCTCGCCTCCAGCGCGGCGGCGATCGCTTGGTTCATCGCCTGCACCCCTGCGGCCGGCCCCTCTGGATGCCCCCAAACGGCTGAGATCACGGCCAGAAAATCTGCTCCAGCCCGCACGAGAACGCCGCAGTTTTCCGCCGTGATGCCGCCAATCGCGACAGAGGGAATCTCCGTCGTCTCGGCCCAAATGGCGAGAATCTCTGGGTCGGGCCGGTGCTTCGTCTCTTTGGTACTGGTGGGGAAAAAGGCGCCAAAGGCGACATAGTCCGCCCCCGCCTCGGCTGCTTCCATGGCGAGGTGGCGAGAGTCATGGCAGGTGGCGCCGAGCGTGAGATCGGGCCCAAGGAGGCGGCGCGCCGCGCGCAAATCCCCGTCTGCAAGGCCCAAATGCGCCCCATCCATGCCGCAGGCCACCGCCAGGTCGGCGCGGTCGTTCATCAGGAAAGCCACTCCGCGCTCCTGCACCACAGGGCGCAAAAGGTCAGCGGCGCGTCTGATCGCGTCGTCATCCATACCCTTCAGCCTGAGTTGAACAGCGGCGACGTCGCCCGCGTCGAGCGCGCGGGCAAGATCATCGCGAAATCGAACCGGGTCGAACACAGGCGGGGTGATGAGGTAGAGCCGGCAGCGTGGCTCAGCCGGGCGTGGCTGCTGTTCGGCGCGTTTCGTTGCCGACCGTGGGCGTGCCGCTGCACTCACGCCTTGCCCTGGTAGATTTCGATGATCCGCCCCAGCATGGCGAGTGCCTTTTCCTTCGGCCTTTGGAATGTGTTCCGCCCGATGATCGAACCGGCACCCCCGCCATCGCGGATGGCGCGACACTCGGCATAGATCCCCTCCTCGTCCTTCGCCTCTCCGCCAGAAAACACGACAAGACGCCGCCCAGCGAAGGCCGCCTGCACCACATGCTCGATGCGCTTCGCCAGGGTCGCGATGTCGATCGGCTCCTTCTCGTAGACCTTCTTCGCCGCCTCCAGCGCGACATGTTCCGTCGGCGGCTTCACCTTGATGATGTGGGCGCCAAGCAGGGCCGCCATGTGCGCGGCATAGGCACAAATGTCGACCGCTGTCTCGCCTGCCTTGTCCAGCATCGGCCCGCGAGGGTAGGACCAGACCACGACCGCGAGCCCGACCGACTTCGCCTCCTCGGCGAGCTCGCGCAGCTCCTCCATCATCTCGAACTGGTCCTCGGAGCCAGGGTAGATCGTGAAGCCGATCGCGCTGCAGCCGAGCCGCAGCGCATCGGCGACCGATGCGGTTACCGCCTGGTCCTTGACCGTGGAAAGGCTGTTCGAGGAATTCGCCTTGAGAATAAGCGGGATCGCGCCAGCGTAGGTGTCGGCGCCCGCTTCCAGCATGCCCAAGGGTGCCGCGTAGGCCGATAGCCCCGCCTCGATCGCGAGCTCAAAATGGTAATGTGGGTCATACGCCGGCGGATTAGGCGCAAAGGAGCGGGCGGGCCCGTGTTCGAAGCCCTGATCAACGGGAAGAATGACGAGCTTGCCTGTCCCGCCCAGCCTTCCTGCCATCAGGATGCGGGCGAGGTTGGCCTTGGTGCCGGGGGTGTCGCTCTCGTAGTAGGAGAGGATGTCCTTAACCCGCCGCGTGATCCGCATGCTCCCATGCTCCTGTCGTGGCTTATTGGCGAGCGATCTAAAGTAGGGCGGTGCGCGTGTCACTTGCCGCCCAGCCAAGCCTCGAGACGTCGCGCCGCCCCGGGCCGGCCCAGATCCAGCGCGGGCAGGCGGCTGCGCAGCACCTCCGCACCCATAGCCTCAGCGATCGCAGCAAGACGTTCCGCCTGCGTCTGCGCACCCTCGAACACGATCGCCCGAATGCCCGCGCGCAACGCCTCGACCGCGATCCCCGCCTCGTCGGCACAATCAAGAATGTCTCGCCCAGCAACCGCCGCATACGCTGCCCTTGCCGCCCGCGTCATCGCCAACCACCATGCCGCCCCGGCGTAGGCCGCCGCGCCTGGGCCTGAGAGGAGATCGACCGCGACGCCGACCCGTTCTGCCGCTGCAAGAGCGTCGTGCGCCTGATCCAGCCCGTGCACAACCACCGCTCGCCGCATGGGCCCGTGTTGACCGCGGCAGAAAGCCCTGTCTAGGGTCAAGACACAATCCAAGACGGAAAGCGACCCCCAATGCCGAACGATGCCCCGAGCCTAGAGGCCGCGTGCGCGATGCTGGAACGCGCGGTGGTGAGGCTCGAAGAGGTGGCGGAGGCGATCGTGCAGCGCGAGGAGGAACGCGCAAAAGAACCCTCGGCCGAAGCGCTTGCTGCAACGATGGCAGAGGCGGCGGAGCGGCTTGATGCCGTCATTGCGCGCCTGGCCGCCGTGCTTGAGCAGGGCTGAGCGCGTGGGGCAGGTGAGCCTGAAAATTGGGGGGTTTTCCTACCTCGTCGGCTGCGCTGACGGCGAGGAGGCGCAGCTGCGTGCTTTGGGAGAGGAGCTTGATCGGCGGGTGGTGGAAACCCGTGCGGCCGTCGGCAATCGCGGTGAGTCCATGCTTCTTGTGCTGGTGGCACTTTCTTTGCTCGACGAGCTGAAGGATCTGAAGGCTGTGACGGCGGACCGGCCAGCCTGCGGAGGAACCGACAACGCCGAGGTTGGGCGTCGCCTTGCTCAGCTCGCCGCCCGGCTCGATGGTGTTGCGCAACGCCTTGCCCGCGCTTAGGTTGAATAGGCGGGGCTGCCCGGTGCGTCAGGTCTTTCATCCCCGGGGCCAGTGATCTTTCCCAAGGGAGCTGTCCCTGGCGCGGTCGTGGCCGCGTCATATGGCGCCCACCTGCGATGAGCGGGCCTTGGGAGGATGCAACGCCAACGGCCAGGGCGGCTCCGCGCCGCACGGCCGACGGTGCCAGGATCCGCGCTGCCAAACGCGCTCTGCGTTGCCTGCTGCGCGCGCGTCGGGCGGGTCTTGATCCGCGGGCAGGGCTTCTCCTCGCGGGACACGTGCTCGAGTGTCTTCGTCCGCCGCCCGGCGCGCTCGTCGCCGGGTTTTGGCCGCTGCCGGGCGAGATCGATCCACGCCCCCTGATGCTGGCGCTCGCAGGGCGCGGCCACGCGCTCGCGCTTCCGGTCACTGGCCCGCGCGGCACGCCGCTCTCCTTCCGCCTGTTCCGCTTCGGCGACACCCTTGGTCCTGGCCCTTTTTACACCCTGCAACCGGCCCGGGAGGCGCCCGACGTGACTCCCGATTGGCTCCTCGTTCCGTTGCTCGCCTTCGACCGGACGGGGCAGCGGCTTGGCCACGGGGCGGGTTACTATGACGCCACGCTCTCTACCCTGCGGGCACGGCGTCGCGTCTTTGCCCTCGGCATAGCCTTCGCCGCCCAGGAGGTCGAGACGGTGCCGTCCGACGAACAGGACCAGCGGCTCGATGGGATTGCCACGGAAACTGGCGTGATCGTACCGTGATCGAGAGCGGCAGCAGGCGGCTGCGGCCTGATCGGGACGGGCTCTCTCATAGCATGGCGCAAACGCCGGACTGCCATCCGAGACGACATGATGTTGAAGACGAACACCAAGGCCTTCGTCTTCGGCGAGGGCGACCGAGACGAGGAGACGATCCGCGCCCTCTGGCGGCGCGACACCGACGCCGAACTCGCCGCCCAGGCGATCGCGCGGTGGCGACTCGACGAGGATTTTAGCGACTGATGGGAAGAGTTTTCGCGCGCCCCCTTGCCCGTGGAACGCTCCGGCTACATGGCCGAGGATCTCGTGGAGGCCTTCAATGGGCTGCGCGCGAACTGGAAACAGCGCTTTCCGTCTCGTCGTCGTGCGCGAGACGCCAAGGCCGAGAGCGCACTGTGAGCGCTGGATTGCATTTTGCCTCTGGGGTGCGGATCAGGGAACGGTTCGGGTGAGGATCCTCTTTCTCGGCGACGTGGTTGGCCGGTCCGGGCGCGATGCGGTCGCACGCCACCTGCCTGACCTCCGCGCGCGCCTTGCCCCTGATCTCGTCGTCATCAACGCGGAGAACGCGGCGCACGGGTTCGGGCTGACGCCGGAGATCGCGCGGGCCTTGTTCGCTGCCGGAGCGGATGTGCTCACCTTGGGCAACCATGCCTGGGACAGGCGCGAGGTCATTCCCTATATCGAGGGCGAACCACGCGTCCTTCGCCCCCTGAACTATCCGCCGGGCACGCCCGGGCGAGGGGCGGGAGTGTTCGGGGTCGGGCAGCAGCGTGTGCTCGTCGTCAACGCCATGGGGCGGCTGTTTATGGAGCCGCTCGACTGCCCGTTCCGCACCATCGAGGCGCTTTTGGAGAGCCACGGGCTTGGGCGCACTGTGCAGGCGATCGTCATCGATCTGCATGCGGAGGCAACGAGTGAAAAAGCCGCCTTCGCCCACCGCTTCGACGGACGCGTTTCCCTCGTCGTTGGCACGCACACCCATGTGCCGACAGCGGATTGGCGAATCCTTCCCGGCGGGACGGCGTTCCAGTCAGATGCAGGCATGTGCGGTGATTATGACAGCGTGATCGGCATGCAGAAGGACGCTTCGGCGTCCCGCTTCGTCCGCCGCCTGCCGGCTGAGCGCCTTGCGCCGGCCGAGGGGGAAGCTACGGTGTGCGGCGTGTTTGTCGAGACCGACGACGCGACAGGGCTTGCGCGCTGGCTCGCTCCTGTGCGTATTGGCGGGGTTCTGGCGCCAAGCGTGCCGGCCGTGTGGCAGGGCGGTTGATGGGGCACCCCAGTCCCTTTTCCCCTCTTCGCCTTCGCTGCTAAACCCCCGTGGTCTTCGCGCTTCGAGCCCAGATGAGTCGCGGCCATGGCAGGCCATTCGCAGTTCAAGAACATCATGCACCGCAAGGGCGCGCAGGACGCCAAGCGCGCCCGTCTGTTCGCTAAGCTCATCCGTGAGATCACGGTCGCGGCTCGCCAAGGCCTGCCCGACCCCGCCGCCAACCCGCGGCTGCGCGCCGCCGTCGTCGCCGCCCGCCAGGCCAACATGCCTAAGGACACGGTGGAGCGCGCGATCAAAAAGGCCTCCGGCGAGGGTGGGGCGGAGGACTATGTTTCCCGCCGCTATGAGGGCTACGGGCCCGGCGGTGTCGCAATCATCGTTGAGGCGTTGACCGACAACCTCAACCGCACTGCCTCCGATATCCGCTCGCTGTTCTCCAAGCACGGCGGCGCGCTGGGCGAAACGAATTCCGTGGCCTTCCTGTTCGATCGTCTGGGCGTGATCCGCTACCCGGCCGCCGCGGCTTCGGCAGAGGCGATGCTGGAGGCAGCGATCGAGGCTGGTGCAGAGGACGTGCAGAGCGGGGAGGGAGGGCATGAGGTGTTCTGTGCGCCGGAGGATCTGTTCGTTGTGCGCGACACGCTCGCCGCCCGCTTCGGCGACCCTGAGGAGGCGAAGCTCGACTGGCGCCCGAAGACCACCGCGCCGATCGACGAAGAGCAGGCCCAGGCGGTGTTGAAGCTAATCGACGCGCTGGAGGACCTCGACGACGTGCAGGCGGTGTTCGCCAACTTTGAGGTCTCCGACGACGTGCTGGCCAGGCTCGGTGCCTGACGCAGGGCCTCGACCCTACCGCGTGCTCGGCCTTGATCCGGGGCTCGGCACGACGGGATGGGGAGTGATCGACGCTTGGGGCTCCTCGTTGCGCCATGTCGCTGATGGGGTGGTGGACACCGATTCGTCCCTCGACCTCGCTCCCAGGCTGGCCGCGCTGCACGCCGCACTCGCTGGCATTATCGATCGCTACCGGCCCGACGCCGCCGCGGTGGAGGAGACCTTCGTCAACCGCAACCCGCGCTCTACGCTCAAACTGGGCCAGGCGCGCGGCGTGGTTCTGCTCGCGCCGGCCCTCGCCGGCATTCCGGTGACGGAATATCAGGCGACGGCGGTGAAGCGCGCGGTGACGGGCCAGGGCCATGCGGCAAAGGAGCAGGTGCAGGCGATGGTGCGACATCTGTTGCCCGGCGCCGCGCCGGGTCGGCCTGACGCGGCGGATGCGCTCGCCGTCGCCATCTGCCACGCCCACACCCTGGCCACACTTGCTCGGTTCGCCCGCGCATGATCGGCAGGCTCTCCGGCACACTCGTCTTGGCCGAGGCCGAGACGGTGCTGATCGATGTGAGTGGCGTCGGCTACGAGGTTGCCGTGTCGGCTCGCACCCGCGCCGCACTTCCTCCGCTCGGCGGTCCCGTCACCCTCGCTATCGAGACTTTGGTGCGGGAGGATGCGATCACGCTGTTTGGCTTTCACGACGTCGGGGAGCGGGCTGCGTTCCGCACGCTCCTCGGCGTGCAGGGGGTGGGGGCGAAACTGGCGCTCGCCCTCCTTTCCGCCTTCTCTCCCGCGGAGATCGCGCGTGCGGTGGCGGCGAAAGACGCGAAGGCGTTGACCCGCGCCGCCGGGGTTGGGCCACGGCTTGCCGCGCGGCTGGTGACGGAACTTGCCGGCAAGCCAGGGTTCCTGGACGCTGCAGTTGGCACCCTCACGCCTGCGGCCGCCACACCCGCGCCCTCCCTGCCGGCCGATCCTGCCCTTGCCGACGCGCTCTCGGCGCTTGCCCATCTCGGCTACCGCCGCAGCGAAGCGGAATTGGCCCTGGCCGCGGCCCGCGCTCGGCTTGGCACCGGCGCTACGGTTGAGGTTCTGATCCGTGACGCTCTGAAGGCGCTGGCACCGCGATGACAGTCCCTGACCGCCCCGACCGGCTGGCCGACCCCGGCGCGCGCGGGGACGATCTCGGCGAAGCCGCCCTTCGTCCGACCCGGTTTGCCGAGTTTATCGGCCAAGCCCAGGCCAAGGCCAATCTCGCCATCTTCGTCGAGGCCGCGCGCGCCCGCGGCGAGGCGCTCGATCACGTCTTGCTGCACGGGCCTCCGGGCTTGGGCAAAACGACTCTCGCTCAGATCGTCGCGCGCGAACTCGGCGTGGGTTTCCGCGCCACCTCGGGCCCGGTGATCCAGCGCGCGGGCGACCTCGCCGCCATCCTGACCAACCTCGCTCCGCGCGACGTGCTGTTCATCGACGAAATCCACCGCCTGCAGCCGGCGGTTGAGGAGATTCTTTACCCGGCGATGGAAGATTTCCGGCTCGATCTCATCATCGGCGAGGGCCCGGCTGCGCGCACGGTGCGCATCGACCTCCCGCCTTTTACCCTGATCGGCGCCACCACGCGATTGGGGCTCATCGCCACCCCGTTGCGCGATCGTTTTGGCATTCCGTTGCGTCTCACCTTTTATGCGCCGGAGGAACTCGTCGCCATCGTGCGCCGGGCAGCGGCGTTGCTCGACCTCGATCTTGCCCCCGATGGGGCGGAGGAGATCGCGCGCCGATCGCGCGGCACGCCGCGCATCGCGGGCCGCCTGTTGCGGCGGGTGCGCGACTTCGCCGCCGTCGAAGGGGTTGCAGTGGTCGATCGCGCCGCTGCCGATGCTGCCCTCACCCGGCTTGAGGTCGATCGGCAGGGGCTGGATGCGATGGATCGGCGCTACCTTGCGCTGATCGCGGATCGTCACGGCGGTGGGCCGGTGGGGGTGGAGACGATTGCCGCCGCGCTTGCTGAGTCGCGCGACGCCATCGAGGACGTGATCGAGCCCTACCTAATCCAGGAAGGTTTTGTTTTGCGCACGCCACGCGGGCGCGTGCTGGGCGAGGCGGGGTGGCGGCATCTCGGGCTCACTCCGCCGCGAGGGGCGCAACCGGATTTACTGGCACTTCGCGACGACCCCGATGCCTGAGCCCGAGCCCCATCGCTTTCGCCTGCGCGTCTATTTCGAGGATACGGATGCGGGCGGCGTCGTCTATCACGCCTCATACCTGCGTTTCGCCGAGCGCGCGCGCACGGAATGGATGCGCGATGTCGGCTTTACCCACTCGCAGTTGATGGCGCGCGAGGGGCTGATCTTTGTCGTCAAGCGGCTCGCGATCGACTATCTCCGCCCAGCGCGTCTTGACGAGTCGCTGACCGTCGAAACGCGGCTGACAGGCCTTGGCCACGCGTCTGTGACCTTGGCGCAAACGGTGCAGCGCGAGGACGCGACAGTTGCTGCGCTCGAGGTGGTGCTTGCCTGCGTGAGTCTTGCCACCGGCAGGCCGGAAGCGATGCCGGAGGGGTTGCGCGGGCTGATTCGCGCGCAAACTAGGGTGTGAGGGGAATGGACCGGACAGTCGACGCGTCAGGGCTGGCAGCGGGGGCGCACGACCTGTCGCTGTGGGGCCTGTTCCTGCAGGCCGACATCGTGGTGAAAGCGGTGATGGTGGGCCTTCTCCTCGCCTCCGTCGTCGTCTGGGCCGTGATCTTCGAAAAGGTTGCTACCCTCCGTCGCCTGAATGCGCGCGCAGATGGGTTCGAGGACGATTTCTGGTCGGGCCGCGACTTGGGCGACCTTTTCGAGCGCGTGCGCGACGAGCCCAAGCATCCCATGGAGGCGGTGTTCGCCGCCGCCATGCGCGAGTGGCAAAAGAGTACGGGCAGGCTTCTGCACGCCTCGGAGGCCGTGCGGGCCTCGTTGAAGGAGCGGATCGAGCGTGCCATGGGCATCACCATCCAGCGCGAGATGGAGCGGCTCGAACGCTGGATGGTCTTCCTCGCCTCGGTTGGGTCGGCCGCACCCTTCATCGGCCTCTTTGGCACGGTGTGGGGCATCATGAACTCGTTCGCCGCGATTGCGCAGATGCGCAACACCAACCTCGCGGTGGTGGCACCGGGCATTGCGGAAGCGCTGTTCGCCACCGCGATCGGACTTGCCGCCGCTATCCCGGCCGTGCTCGCCTACAACAAGATCAGCACTGATCTGGCCCGCTATGCCGCCCGGCTTGAAGCCTTCGCTGCCGAGTTCAGCGCCATCCTGTCGCGGCAGATGGAGGAGAGGCGGGTTTGATGGCGGGCGCGATCCTCGACCCCCCGCGGGGGGTGAAAGGCAAGCGGCGGTATCGGCCGATGGCGGAGATCAACATGATCCCGCTGATCGACGTGATGCTCGTCCTCCTCATCATCTTCATGGTCTCGGCCCCGCTTCTTACGGTCGGGGTGAACGTTGATCTGCCGCGCACCGCGGCCAACCCTGTCTCGTCACCCGATGAGCCGATTTCGATCTCCATCACCGCTGAGGGGCAGGTGTTCATCCAAGAGACGGAGGTGGCGATCGGCGATCTCGTGCCGCGGCTTTCCGCGATCGCCGAGGCGAGGGGTGGCAACGAAGCGCGGATCTTCGTGCGCGCAGATCGCGCCCTTGCTTATGGGCGGGTGATGGAGGTGATGGGGCTGATTGCGCAGGCCGGATTTGGCCGGGTCGCTCTGCTTGCCGAACAGCCGGTCGGCCAGCAGCCTGCGCGCACGGGACCGCGCTGAGGACGCGCGTGGGCGGCGGTGCGTCGGTCCCTTCTCCTTTCGGCAGGCCTGCATGGCTTGCTTTTGTTTGCGCTCCTCCTCGGCGTGTCGCCGACGAAACGCTTCGAGGAGCCGCGCGAGGAGGGGATCCCGGTCGAGCTGATGATCGCGCTCGGACCGGCCTCGCCGGCAGAGACACCGGCTGCTCCTGCCGAGCCTGAGCCCTCGCCTGCGCCGAGCCAGATCCCTGAGCTTGCGCCGCCCGCGGAGGCACCTCCGCCTCCTCCGCCGCCTCCGCCACCCCCCCCACCGCCGCCGCAGGCGACCCCGCCTGAGCCGGCGCCGACCCTCCCTCCGCCCCCGCCGCCGCCCCCTCCGCCCGCGCCCGCGCCGGAGCCTGCCCCGGCCCGCCCACCCACGCCGCCTGCACCACCGCCCCCGCCCACGCCGCCACGGCCCCCCGCCCCACCGCCACCGGTGCAGACGCCGCCGGTGCAGCGCCCGCAGGATGGCTCGACCGCCTTGCAGAACACGCTCGAGCGGCTTCGCCAGCAGCAGGCCCAGCGCCAAGCCCAACCGCAGCGGCCTACAGGCGGCGGGGCTCCCGCAGCCGGTGCGCCGGGGGGAACCGCGCCCACTCCGGGCCTTAGCCGCGGCGAGATTGAAGGCCTATCGAACCGGATCTCAGAGTGCTGGTCGGTCGATCCCGGCATGCTCGGGCTCGATCAAATCGTGGTTGAGGTCACGGCACGGTTCCGCCCTTCGGGCCAGGGGGTGGCGGTGATTGCGGTGCAACCTGCCCCGGGCACCAATCTTGCCGACCCCCGCGTGCGCGCGCTGTTCGAGAGCGCGCAAAGGGCGTTGCGCAACCCGCGCTGCGAGCCTCTGCCCGTGCCGCCGGAGAAGATCGCCACGCTCGAGAGCGCGATCTTCCGCTTCAACCCACGCGGGTTGATCCGCTGATCTGCTCGCCCTCACGTCGGTTCCATCATACGTGGCATCGACCCAGCGTGCCCGTTGCGCTAGGAAGCGCGCGAGCTCAGACGATGGCCGTTACGATGACAAAGCAAATTCTCTCTCCCACCGCGTTCGAAGCCCTTGAAAGGCTGAGCCTTTCGCGGCGCGTTCTGCTCGCCGCCGTGCCGGTGGCGACGACCATGCTGACACTCGATGCCCGGGCGCAGGCTGAGCGGCCGGTGATCGACATCACCCGCGCGCGCACCGACCCGCTGCCGATCGCGATTCCTGATTTCGCCGGCGCGCAGCCCTGGGGCGCTCAGATCGCCCAGGTGATCACCGCCAACCTCGCGCGCTCTGGCCTCTTCCGCCCGATCGACCGCCGTGCCTTTTTGCAGGACACTCCAGACGGCACGCCACGTTTCGCCGAGTGGCGAGTCATTGGTGCGCAGGCACTGGTGACGGGACGCGTCGACCAGCAGGGGGAGCGGCTTCGCGTCGAGTTCCGATTGTGGGACGTGCTGCCCGGCACACAAATCCAAGGCACGGCGTATACGACGCAAATGGCGAATTGGCGGCGCATCGCGCATATTTGCTCGGATGCCATCTATGAGCGGCTGCTGGGCGAGAAGGGCTACTTCGACACCCGCATCGTTTACGTCTCGGAGTCAGGGCCGCGCGATCGCCGCATCCGCCGCCTCGCCATTATGGACCAGGACGGCGAGAACCACCGCTTTCTTACTGATGGCACCTGGGCAGCGCTCACCCCCCGCTTTCACCCCAACACCCGCGAGATCGCCTACATGTCCTATGCGCGGAACGAACCGCGCGTGTTCCTGATGGACGTGGATACGCGGCGCGAAACACTGCTCGGCAACTTCCCGGGCATGACCCTCTCGCCCCGTTTCAGCCCCGACGGCAACAGCGTGATCCTGTCCGCCATCCGCGGCGGGGATGCCAACATCTACGTCGTTGATCTGCGTACGCGGCGGGAACGTCAGCTCACCTTTGGCCCCTCGCTCGACGTCTCGCCGTCCTTCTCGCCGGACGGGCAGAAGATCGTGTTCAACTCAGATCGCGGTGGCGATCAGCAGCTCTACGTGATGGATGCCGACGGCGGCAATCTGCGCCGGATCAGCTTCGGCCAGGGCCGCTACGCGACCCCGGTGTGGTCGCCGCGCGGCGACCTCATCGCCTTCACCCGGCTCACGCGTGGCACCTTCGCTATCGGTGTGATGCGCCCGGACGGGTCGGGCGAGAGAATCCTCTCTGAAGGCTGGCAGATGGAGGGACCGACCTTTGCGCCGAATGGCCGCGTGCTCGCCTTCTGGCGCGAGACGCGGGCGCAGGACGCGCGCGGCGCCGGCTATTCCTGCCGGCTGGCCTCGATCGACATCACTGGGTTCAACGAGCGCGCCTTACCCACGCCGACCGACGCCTCCGATCCCGCTTGGTCGCCACTGATCCCAGGATAGACGCCGTATCGCCACACTGCCGCCCGATGTTGATCGGAAAGAGGACAGGTCGCATATGCGCTCGTAGCGGTTGTGGATGTCACGGAAGAAGGCCACACCAGCACTTGCTATCCCGAAAGGAGTTGACCTGACCATGAACCGCACGCTGCTCGCCTCCCTGTCCGGCTTGGTCTTGCTCGCGGCCTGCGCTCAGGCTCCCGATCAGGGCGGCGCCGCAACCGGTGCCGGCCAGGCCACCGGGCCTCGTCCGGGTACGCAGGAGGATCTGGTCGCCAATGTCGGCGATCGAGTCTTTTTTGACTTTGACCGTTCAAATATCCGCCCCGACCAGGCGCCGACTCTGGATCGCCAGGCCGCCTGGCTGCAGACCCACCGGCAGGTGCGCGTCATCATCGAGGGACATGCCGATGAGCGAGGCACGCGCGAATACAACCTCGCCCTCGGTCAGCGTCGCGCCGATTCGGCCCGAAACTATCTGATCGCTCGCGGAGTCGACGGAGCACGCATCCGGACCATTTCCTATGGCAAGGATCGTCCAGCGGTGCTTGGGTCGAACGAGGAGGCCTGGGCGCAAAACCGGCGCGCTGTGACCGTCGTGCAGTGAAGGGCTGCTCGCGACCGGGCTTTCGGCACGGGCGGCCCCGCGGCCGCCCGTCGCGTCTTCGGTGCTGCTGCCGTCACGCTGCGCAGGGAGAGGACAAAGACCGATGCGAACCCCGTGCGTGATCGCCGCCCTATTCGTCCTTTCTGCTGCCACTGAGGCTGCGGTGCAACTCGAGAGCCGCGAGGCGATCGCGCTGCAGAACCAGATCCTCGAGTTACGGCGCGATCTGCAGGCGCTGCAGGGTAGGCTTGGCCCGGGCGGCGGCGCAGTCGCCCCGCCGGTCGCCCTCGCTCCCGCAGTGGGGGCGGGCGCCGCACCCCTACCGGGCAGCCAACAAGAGCTGCTCGCCCGACTCCTTGAGCGTGTGCAGGCGCTCGAGACGGAGCTGCGCCTGTTGCGCGGCCGCAGCGATGAGACCCAGAACGCCCTGCGTGAGCTGCAGGCGACGGTGGAGAAGAACCGCGAGGACCTAGAGTTTCGGCTTGCTGCCTTGGAGGGCGGGCGCGGCGGCAGCGCACCGCAACGGCCGGCCGCTAGTGGAGCCCAGCCGGCTCTGCAAGCTCCGGCGCAACAGCAAGCTGCCCTGCCCACGCCGCCGTCGGCGCCCGCGCAGCCTGCCCGCCCGCGCAGCCAGGAGCAGATCCTGCGCGCCGCCCAGGACGCCTTGCGCCGGCAGGATTGGGCGACGGCGGAGCGTGAGGCCCAGGCTTTTATCGCCACCTATCCGCGCGATGCCCGCGTCGGTGAGGCGTACCTGATCCGCGCCGAGGCGCTGTATGGACGGCGCGAATTCACCCAGGCTGCCTTGGCCTACGACGATGCGCGCTCGCGCGTGACCGACAGATCCCGCCGCCAGGACGTGCTGCTCGGCCTCGGTCGTTCGCTCGCCGCTCTCAACGAACGCGATAGCGCCTGTGAGGTGTTCCGCCAGCTCGCGTCCGACTTCGCCACCGACATGAGGGCTGACATTCGCGACGCGCTGACCCGGGAGAGGTCTCGGCTACGCTGTTGACGAGGCTCAAGACCCGCTTCGCCGCGACGCTCGTGCGGCTTGGGCCGTTTGAGCCTGCCCCCGTTCTCGCTGTCGCGGTCTCGGGCGGGGCAGACAGTCTCGCCCTGGCGCTGCTCGCCGACGGCTGGGCTCGGGCCAGGGGAGGGCGGGTGATTGGTCTCGTGGTCGACCATGGTGTCCGTCCCGCGGCCGGTCTCGAGGTGCCCCTTGTTGCTGCCTGGCTCGCGGCGCGCGGCATCGAGGCCCGCACCTTGCGGCTCGCGGCGCCGGGCCGCAGCGCGCAAGCTCTGCGCCGCGCGCGTCTGCAGGCCCTGGCCCGGGCGGCTGGCGAGGCGGGGACGCTGCATCTTCTCCTCGGCCACCATGCCCTTGACCAAGCGGAGACCGTGCTGCTGCGTCTGGCACGGGGGTCGGGCGAGCGGGGGCTCGCGGGCATGGCGGAAACGCGGGCGGTTGGCCCCGTGCGCCTTCTGAGGCCTTTGCTCGGCGAGGCGCCGTCTGCCTTGCAGGCGTTGTTGCGCGCGACCGGCCAGCCCTGGGTCGAGGATCCATCGAACACGGGGCAGACGACACGGGCGCGGCTGCGCGCAGCCTTGCGCGATCGCCATGGCGAAGGGGTAGCGGTGAGAGCCGCCCTCGAAGTTGCCATCACTGCCTCGCGTCGTCGCAGGGAGGCGGCGGAGACGTTGGCCCGGTCGCTGGCCGAGGCGGTTCAGCTTTCGCCGCTTGGCTTTGCTTTGCTCGACGCGGCGAGGTTCGCGGCGTGGACCGAGCCTCTGCAGCGCGAAGCCCTGGCTGCCCTGTTGCGGTGTGTCGGCGGCCATCACCATCCCGTGCGCGGAGATCGTCTCACCGCTCTCTTGTCCCATTTGCAATGCGGGAAAGGCGCGACCGCTGCGGGCTGCCTCGTCGCCCCTCGGGGTCGTGCGATGCTGATTGCGCGCGAACCTGCGGCGGCGGCGCCCCCGGTGGTGATCGGGGAGCGGAACCCTGTGTGGTGGGACAGGCGCTGGCGCGTGTGGGCGTTGCCGGGAGATAGTGTCGGCGCGGTCGGTGCAGCCGAGGCAGCGGCGTTGCGCCGTGTGACGGAAGAGGTGCGCTGCATCCCGTCCGTCGTCCTTGCCACACTGCCGGCGATCAGGCGGGGCGGCGTGCTGGTTGCGGTGCCGCCGATCCTGTATGATCGCGGGGATGGAGGATCGGCAGCGGAAGCCCGGTTTCGGCCCCCCGAACCGCTCGTTACCGGCTGGGAGGGTGGTGCAGAGAGGGGGTCATTGGAAGCTTGGTAACGAGACCCATGTTATGGACGGTGGGTCGCGCCGACACAGACCGAGGATGAACGACGCGTGAGCAACTTCGGACGGAATTTGGCCCTCTGGGTCATCATCGCGCTCCTGCTAGTGGCGCTGTTCAACCTGTTCCAGCCATCCTCGCCGCGTCAGTACGCGAGCCAGCTTGCTTACTCTGACTTCCTCAACGAGGTCAGCAACGGGCAGGTTCGCGACGTCACCATTCAGGGCCGTGTCGTCACCGGCCAGCTGCTCGATGGGCGGATGTTCACGACCTACCTGCCCCCGGACGCTGGCACGGTCACCATCCAAAAGCTCACGGATCGCGGCGTGCGCGTGGTGGCCAGGCCGGAGGAAAGTGAGGTCAACCCGATCTTCCACTACCTCCTCTCCTGGTTTCCGATGCTCCTGCTAATCGGCGTCTGGATCTTTTTCATGCGCCAGATGCAGTCGGGCGGAGGGCGGGCGATGGGCTTCGGCAAGTCGCGCGCCAAGCTTTTGACGGAGAAGCAAGGCCGCGTAACCTTCGACGACGTGGCTGGCATCGACGAGGCGAAAGCGGAACTGCAGGAGATCGTCGATTTCTTGCGCGACCCGCAGAAGTTTCAGCGCCTCGGCGGGCGCATCCCCAAAGGCGTTTTGCTGGTTGGGCCGCCTGGCACCGGCAAGACTCTGCTTGCCCGCTCGATCGCGGGCGAAGCGAACGTGCCGTTCTTCACCATCTCGGGGTCTGACTTCGTCGAGATGTTCGTCGGCGTCGGCGCGTCGCGCGTGCGCGATATGTTTGAACAGGGCAAGAAGAACGCGCCTTGCATCATCTTTATCGACGAGATCGACGCGGTTGGGCGCCACCGTGGCGCTGGTTTGGGCGGGGGCAATGACGAGCGGGAGCAGACTCTGAACCAGCTCCTCGTGGAGATGGACGGGTTCGAATCGAACGAGGGGGTGATCCTAATCGCTGCAACCAACCGCCCCGATGTGCTGGATCCTGCTTTGCTCCGGCCTGGCCGATTTGACCGCCAGGTGGTGGTGCCGAACCCGGACGTGAACGGACGCGAGAAGATTCTCCGCGTGCATATGCGGAAAGTTCCGCTCGCCGCCGATGTCGACCCGAAGGTTTTGGCACGCGGCACGCCGGGCTTCTCTGGCGCCGACCTTGCCAATCTCGTCAACGAGGCCGCGCTCCTCGCTGCCCGAAATGGCAAGCGCGTGGTCGGCATGGCCGAGTTCGAGGCGGCAAAGGACAAAGTGTTGATGGGGGTAGAGCGCAAGTCCCTCGTGATGAGCGAGGAAGAGAAGCGTATGACCGCCTATCACGAAGCGGGGCACGCATTAGTTGCGATGTCGCTTCCGGAGTGCGACCCCGTGCACAAAGCAACCATTATCCCTCGCGGGCGCGCTTTGGGTCTCGTCATGTCTCTGCCCGAAGGCGATCGCTACTCGAAGCACAAGTCTAAGCTCTTGCAGGAGCTTGCCATGGCGATGGGCGGGCGCGCGGCGGAAGAGATTGTGTTCGGGCCCGACCGCGTATCCAACGGCGCCGCGGGAGACATCAAAATGGCGACCGATCAAGCGAGGCGTATGGTCACCGAGTGGGGGATGAGCGAGAAACTCGGCATGGTGGCCTATGCGGACAACACTCAGGAGGTGTTCCTGGGCCACGCCATCACCCAAACCAAGAATGTCTCAGAGGCCACCGCTCAGGAAATCGACCGGGAGATCCGTCGCATCATCGATGAGGCCTACAATCGCGCGAAGCGGATCCTGACCGAACGCCGCGCCGATCTTGATCGGCTCGCCCAGGGTTTGCTCGAGTACGAGACGCTGACGGGTGAGGAGATCAAGGCGTTGCTGGCGGGCGAGCCGATTATCCGCAAGCAGGCGGACGACCAGCCGCAAGCAGACCAACGCCGTTCCTCGGTGCCAACGTCGGGGCGCGTGCCGAAGGCTTCTTCTGCTCCTGCCGGTGGCTTCGGCCCGCAGCCGCAACCGAACATCTGAACCGCGTTTGCCGGGTCGTTGCCCGTGCGCGTGGCCCAATAGGGTCACGCGCTGCGGCGTGAGTCCTGCCGTCGGAGGGCTACGACCCCTCTTGGCGCGATGTGGCGGGCCAGCGATAACTCGGCCGTCAGTGATGGGGTGCTCAACCTCGCGAGACGTGCCGCGAAGGTCATCCTGCCGAGCGGCGCGCCTCCGCACGGATCCGCGGGAGCCTTTGCCAATGCCAACCCATACGCGTCGTCTGTTCGGAACCGACGGGGTGCGCGGGAGGGCGAACGCTTCGCCCATGCTGGCGGAAACAGCGCTGCGCCTGGGCCAGGCAGCCGGTGCCCTGTTCCGCCAGAACAGGGCAGGGCATCGGCCGCGCGTGGTCATCGGCAAAGACACACGCCTCTCCGGCTACATGATCGAGAACGCGCTCGCCGCCGGGTTCATCTCGGTCGGCATGGACGTGAACCTCGTCGGGCCCTTGCCCACACCGGCCATTGCTTGGCTCACCCGCTCCATGCGGGCTGATCTCGGGGTGATGATCTCGGCCTCGCACAATCCGTTCGAGGACAATGGTATTAAACTCTTCGGCCCGGATGGTTGGAAGCTCTCGGACGCATTGGAAGCCGAAATCGAGCGGCTGATGGCAGACCAGGCGGTCGAGGCCCACCTTGCTGCGCCGGACGAGTTGGGTCGTGCCGTTAGGCTCGAGGATGCGCGCGGCCGCTACATCGAGGCGGCGAAATCGTCCTTTCCCCGAAACCTTCGCTTGGATGGTCTCCGCATCGTCATCGACTGCGCACATGGGGCGGCTTATCGTGTGGCCCCTCTGGTGCTCGCCGAACTCGGTGCGGAGGTGATCGCGCTTGGCGTCGCGCCTGACGGCCTCAACATTAATCGCGGCTGCGGCTCGACTGTCCCCGAACACATGAAGAGCGAGGTGGTCGCCCACGGAGCGGATCTCGGGCTTGCGCTGGATGGGGATGGAGACCGCTTGATCCTTGCTGATGAGACAGGGCGCATTGTCGATGGCGATCAGATCCTCGCCCTGATCGCCGATGCCTGGTCGCGCGGCGGGCGGCTGGCCGGCGGCGGCGTGGCAGCCACCGTCATGAGCAACATGGGGCTCGAGCGGTTTCTCGCTGAGCGTGGGCTTGTGCTCGAGCGTACGGCTGTAGGAGATCGTTATGTTGCCGAGCGTATGCGCACGAAAGGTATGAATGTTGGTGGGGAGCAGTCGGGCCATATGATCCTGACCGACTACGCGACGACCGGCGACGGGCTTATCGCCGCGCTGCAAGTCCTTGCCGTCATCGTCGAGACGGGGCGGCCCGCCTCCGAGGTATGCCGCCAGTTCGAACCCTTGCCGCAACGGTTGTGCAACGTCCGCCACGACGGGCGGCTCGATCTTGGCCACCCGCACATTGCGCGCGCGATCGCTGAGGCCGAAGCCCGGCTGGCCGGCCGCGGCCGGCTGCTGATCCGCCGTTCCGGCACAGAGCCTGTGGTGCGCGTGATGGCGGAGGCGACGGAGGAAAGCCTCGTCTCTGAGGTGGTCGATTTCGTCGCGGAATCGATCCGTTCCGTGATTGCCGAGGCGGTTGCCTGATGAACGGCCGAGTGCTGATCATTGCAGGGTCGGACTCGGGAGGCGGGGCAGGAATTCAGGCCGACATCAAGGCCGTTACCTGCCTTGGTGCCTTTGCCATGACCGCCGTCACCGCGCTCACCGCGCAAAACACGCAAGGCGTGGCCAACGTGCTGCCTGTGCCGCCAGGCTTTATCCGAGAACAGATCGATGTCGTTGTGTCCGACCTCGGTGTCGATGCGGTGAAGACCGGCATGCTGCACGACGTCCCGGTGATCGAGGCGGTGGCGGAGGAGATCGCCTCCCTCACCCCTCCTGTTCCGGTGGTGGTCGATCCCGTAATGGTGGCGAAGGGTGGGCATAGGCTGTTGGAGGAGAAAGCGGTTTCCGCCCTGACGCGGCTGATGATCCCGTGCGCGACTGTGATCACTCCTAATGTTCCGGAGGCGGAAGTGTTGGCCGGCTCAGCCATCCTGTCTGTTGACGATATGAAAAGGGTGGCGGAACGTCTCCTGTCCTTGGGCTGTGGCGCTGTGCTCATGAAAGGTGGGCACCTGCCAGGGGAGAGGGTGACCGACCTGCTCGTGACAGCGGACGGCATGGAAACCCTGTCATGCCCGCGTATCGACACGCGCCACACGCACGGCACGGGCTGCACGCTGGCGAGCGCGATTGCAGCGGGGCTCGCGCAGGGGATGGGCTTGCGCGAGTCCGTCACCCGTGCCCGTCACTACGTCGCCCTCGCGCTCGCTTCCGCCCCTGGCTACGGCAAGGGGCACGGGCCGCTTGATCACGCAGTCACGGTAGACCCTGCCCGCCTCGCCGCTTTGTCGCTTGCCTAGCCGCGCGCCGCGTGGCGGCCGCAGCACCGGCCAGCGCAACCGCGAACGCAACGAGCGCGCCAGGTGCGCAGGAGGTTTGCGCTGGCCACTTGGGCAAGGCGCGCGTGCGCCCGTTGACCACTATATTGTTCGGAAGGGGCTGGCATGTCGCCTCGAAAAGGCGAGATGGGCCAAAGCGGAGGAGGGCAACGGCCTTGGCTTCCTGCTCTTTAAAGGGAACCTGATTTGCCTGATCACGAGGTGGTCGCGCTCATGGGCGACCACCTCTTCGAACGTCTCGCCCTATCGTGACGGTCCGATCAGCCATGGGCCCAAGCCCTCGATGAGAAATTCATTTCAAATTTTTGGGGGTTGAAGCACTCGAGGGGGCAGGTCGACCACGACGAAGAGGCTCTGACTGGCCACCATGGGTCTGCTGAACCTGTCGTAGGGCTGTGCCCCCGCTTGGAGGCAGAGGAACGCTTCGGTCGTGCAATCGCCGACCCAGCAGGTCAGCGTGTAAGCGTGTTCACCTCCACGACCAAGGTCAACCGCCGCGGCTCCGCTTCGCGGACGCTGGTGTGCTCGACAGCGGGCGCTGCCTTGCTTCGCCTGCTGTGTCAACCTGCCCTTGCGGACGAAGTGCGCACCTCGCTGCGCTGCCGGGAGAGACCGTGCGGCTGACGCGCGCTGCGCTTGCCGCCAGTCGGCAGGACAGCTATAGGCAAGACCGGGCCACGCCCCCCCACCGGGGCGCATTGCTTCTGCAAGGGAGCCTGTCATGGCGACTAACGCCACGCCGCCCGCGCGGCCAATCCTCCGTCCTTCCAATCCTTGTTTCTCCTCGGGGCCGACGGCAAAGCGGCCCGGCTGGTCGGTTGCTGCCCTCGAGGGCGCACTGGTCGGGCGGTCGCACCGCGCGAAGGAGCCCAAAGCGCGTCTTGCCGAGGTGATCGCGCGCTCGAAACGGATTCTCGGTTTGCCCGAGGACTGGCGCCTTGGCATCGTTCCGGCGTCCGACACAGGGGCGATCGAGATGGCGATGTGGAGCCTGCTCGGGGCGCGTCCTGTCGATGTGATCGCCTTTGAGTCCTTCGGCGAGGCCTGGGCTGTGGATGTCGCGAAGCAGCTCAAGGTCGAGCATCGCATCCTTTCCGCGCCCTACGGCAAGTTGCCGGATCTCTCTGCCGTCGACTGGACCCATGATGTGGTGTTTTGCTGGAACGGCACCACCTCTGGAGTGCGGATCCCTGATGGCGCGTGGATCGCGCCCGACCGTTTGGGGCTTGCGATTTGCGACGCAACCTCGGCTGTGTTCGCGATGGAGCTCCCCTACGATCGGCTCGACGTGATTACCTGGTCCTGGCAGAAGGTGCTGGGCGGTGAGGCCGCGCATGGCATGCTGGCGCTTTCACCGCGCGCAATCGAGCGTCTTCTTTCACACAAGCCAAGCTGGCCGCTGCCGAAGATCTTCCGCCTCGTTTCGGACGGCAAGCTGATCGAGGGGCTGTTCAGGGGTGAAACCATCAACACGCCCTCCATGCTTTGTGTGGAGGATGCGCTCGATGGGCTCGCCTGGGCAGACTCGATCGGTGGTTTGCCTCAGCTGATCCGCCGGTCGGAAGCGAACCTCGCTGCGGTCGCGCGCTGGCTCGAAACGACACCGAATTATGCTTTCCTCGCCGAAGATCCGCGCACGCGCTCCTCGACCTCCATCTGCCTCTCTATTGTCGCTCCTTGGTTCACCGCCCTTCCCGCTGAGAGACAGGCAGAGGCGGCGAAAGCGATCGCTGCACTCTTGGAGGCGGAAGGGGTAGCGCTCGATGCGGGCGGCTATCGTGAAGCACCGCCCGGGCTAAGGTTGTGGGGTGGGGCGACAGTGGAGACGGCCGATATTGAGGCTGTTCTCCCTTGGCTCGATTGGGCGGCCGAGACGGTCGCACAGCGTTTCGCTGCCGTTCCGTCCGGAGAGTGAGCCGATGCCAAAGGTGCTGATATCGGACAAGCTCTCGCCTGCTGCTGTCGACATTTTTCGCAGCCGGGGCATCGAGGTCGATGTGAAGACTGGCCTGTCGCCGGCGGAGCTGCGCGCCATTATCGCGGGCTATGACGGGCTCGCTGTCCGCTCCTCAACCAAGGTGACGGCCGAACTTCTCGCTGCGGCGAGAAATCTCAAGGTGGTGGGTCGTGCTGGCATCGGCGTCGACAATGTCGATGTCAAGGCTGCCACCGCACGCGGTGTGGTGGTGATGAACACGCCACACGGCAATGCCATCACCACGGCGGAACATGCGATTGCCTTGATGTTCGCGCTTGCTCGGCAGATTCCAGAGGCTTCTTTTTCCACCAAGGCGGGCAAATGGGAGAAGAATCGGTTCCTTGGTGTTGAGCTCTATGGCAAGACGCTTGGCATCATCGGCTGTGGCAATATCGGCTCCATCGTCGCTGACCGTGCGCTCGGGCTGAAAATGAAGGTGATCGCTTACGATCCCTTCCTCTCTGATCAGCGGGCAATCGCGCTCGGCGTGGAAAAGGTTGATCTGCACGATCTGTTCGCGCGGGCCGACTTCATCACTTTGCACGCACCGTTGACGGAAGGCACGCGCCACATCATTGACGCGCGCGCGATCGCGCAGATGAAGCGTGGCGTGCGCATCATCAACTGTGCTCGTGGCGGGCTGATTGTGGAGAAGGATCTCCACGACGCGCTCGTCTCCGGTCATGTCGCTGGTGCCGCGCTCGACGTGTTCGAAACCGAGCCCGCGACCGAAAGTCCGTTGTTCCAGCTGGAGAATGTCATCTGCACGCCGCATCTTGGTGCCTCGACCGTGGAGGCGCAGGAAAACGTCGCGCGTCAGATCGCTGAGCAGATGAGCGACTTCCTGCTGACGGGTGCGGTGATGAACGCGATCAACATGCCCTCTGTCTCGGCGGAGGATGCGCCACGGCTGAAGCCGTACATGGAGCTCGCGCGCCTGCTCGGCGCTTTCGCCGGACAACTCTCAGTGGCGCGTGACGGTGGGTTTCGCTCTGTCACAATCGAATATGAGGGCCATGTTGCAACTTTGAACCATACCCCGCTGACCGCTGCTGCCCTCGCTGGCCTGCTCGGGCCCCTGATGGAAGGCGTAAATATGGTCAACGCTCCGGTACTGGCGCGCGAGCGTGGCATCGAACTGACCGAGACCGTGCACGATCGGCCATCCGAGTATCAGACGCTGATCCGGATCGCGGTGACGACCGATCGCGATACGCGTTTGGTTGCCGGAACGCTCATCGCAGGTTTCCGTCCGCGTCTGATCGAGATCAAAGGCATCCCGGTGGAGGCCGACTTCTCGCGCCACATGCTGTATGTGACGAACGAGGACAAACCGGGCTTTATCGGTCGGTTCGGCACCACCCTCGCCGACGCAGGGGTAAACATCGCGACCATGCATCTTGGTCGCACTGCGCCGGGAGGGGACGCGATTTGCCTTGTCTCCGTCGACGAGCCAGTTCCGGCGGAGGTGCTTGAACGCGTACGCCGGCTGCCGCTGGTGAAACAAGCAACCCTGCTGTCGTTCTGACACTGTCCGACAAGGATGGTGCTGACGTTAGGGCGGGAGCTTTGCCCATGGCTTCGCTAACGTGCAGGGGCGGCCACCGCGTTATCAGCCCTCAGTGAGACAGGAGGTGGAGCGGTTTGCTTCCTCGCGCTGCTTGGTTACGACGGGTCCTTAACGCGGCGAGGCAAGAGTCAGACCCGCGCGCTGGACTATGCGCTGCGCCTCGGCGAGCAGGGCGGAAGCGGAGAGAATGTAGACCTCGTCGCTGAGCGCCACGCGGTGTCCTGCTCCGTCCGAGCGGCCCGCTGCGGGCAGACGACGGATCGCGATAATCATGCCGACCAGCCGCCCGCGCTCGTTCACTACGGGGCCACCCGAGAACCCCGGCACCGTACCTGGCAGTGCAGCGACAAAGCCAGGGCCAAGCCCGGGTACGTCGACCGATCGTCCCGTCGCCAACCCATCGACACGCCGCGGCACAGCGATCCCCGCGCCGCCGAGGGGCATGGACCCCGAGGCGGCCAAACGATCGCCGGCAGAAAGCATGGTCCTGCGCAGAGCCTGCCGTTCGTCGACGGCGGCTTCATGCTCACAGCCGACAGGGCGCAGAAACTCTTCTGCGAGCTCCAGGACGGCAAGATCCATGACCAGGCTGCGACCGAGCAGTCTCGCGGTCGTCATCGGACCACCGGCGGGACCGCGGCGCAGTGTAACCCGGGTGCCTGGGGCCAGGCCATCAACGACATGCGCCGCGGTCACCGCCAGACCGGGAGCGATGGTGAACGCCGATCCGACAAGACGAGGCGTGATAACCAACGCGTGGTGCGCCAGGGGATCCAAGGCGGTACAGGCCGACCGCTCCATCGCCGCCGGCGCCGCGCCGCCGCTCCGTGTCGCGGCGAGCCCCTCTCCTGACGCAAGCCCGCCTAGCCAAAGCACAAGGACCGCGAAAAGGCCCCTGACAGCGCTGCTGACATGTCGGCGATCGAGATCGTGAGTCACTCTCCACCTCCGGACCCGCTGGGTTTCTTCTCCACCTCCGGACCCGCTGGGTTTCGCCCTGCTTCGACGCGCCACGGTTCGACCAGACCCCCCGCGCCGATCTGAGCTGCGCGACAATGCTCGCCAGGTGCGATGAACAAACAATTAACGAGACGGTTGATCGGAAAGGTTGTCGGCTCTCGTGAGGAGAGCCGCGTTGGCGACCTTGCCAACTCTGCTGATCGCCGCAGAGGCCCGTTGCCAGAGCGCGGCGCCTGGCCCATGAAGGGGCAGTGCTAAGGCCGAGCGGGCGGCCGATACAGGGAAGTGGGGAGGAACACAATGAGCCTTGATCGTCGCACCATCCTTGCCGGCATGTCCGGCGCAACTCTCGTCGCCGTTGCAACGCCGTTGTGCGCGCAAACGGGCAGTGAAATTCGCATCAGCCATCAGTGGCGCCAACAATCGGACGCGCGCGATCGCGGCGCACGCCTGTTCGTCGAGGAGGTGCGCAAGCGCGCCCCTGAGCTCCGTTTCCGCATCTACCCCAACCGGTCGCTGATCTCGAACCCCATCGCGCAATTCGACGCGATGTTGTCTGGTTCGCTCGAGATGGCGGTGTTCCCGATCACCTACGGCGTGGGCAAGGTGCCCGAGTTTTCGATCGGCATCATGCCCGGAACGATCCGCAGCATCGACCAGGCGATGCGGCTGAAGGGAACCCCGTTCCATCGCCGCTTTCAGGAGATCGCGATGGAGGGCGGTATTCGCCTCATCACCTGGTGGTGGACGCCGGGTGGCTTCGCCTCACGCGACCGCGCGATCGGCGCCCCGGAGACGGTCTCTGGCCTGCGCATGCGTGCAGCCGACCCAACCTTTGAACTGATGCTCAAGGAAGCCGGCGCCTCCGTTGTCTCCATGCCCTCGACCGAGATCTATTCCGCCCTGCAGTCGGGCGTGCTGAATGCGACGCTCACTTCGGCTGAGACCTTTGTTTCGATGCGGCTCTATGAGCAAACGCGGTATGCGACCATCGGCGGGCCGAATACGCTCTGGATGCTCTATCAGCCACTTGTTATGGCGACCACGGTGTGGAACCGCCTGACACCGGACCAGCAGCGCGCGATCGACGAGGCGGCGAACGTTGCAGACGAGTGGTTCGCCCGCGAACAGACTGACGCTGCCGAGAAGGCCGTGGAAGCCTTCACGCGCGCGGGCAACCAGGTGCGTGGCCTGACGGATACCGAATATGCAGCCTGGGTGGCGCTCGCTCGCCGTACCGCCTGGGAGGAGTTCGCGCGCTCGACGCGCCATGGGCGGGAGCTGCTTGATCTGCTGATCAAGGCGCTCGCGTAAGGGGAGAGTCACCTCAGTCCTGTTCGATCACGCTCGGGCAGGCTTCGGGGCAGCGCGATGTCGCTTGCGCCTGTTCGCTCAGATATCGTTCCGCGTGCGGCTCCTTTTTGGGTACGCGCCATCGATGCGGTCGGGCTTGTTTGCGCGATCGCCGCCGCCGTCATGCTCACCGCCGCTGTGCTGGTGGTGAGCTACATGGTGGTGCACCGCGCGCTCGGTGCCTCGGCCTTCTGGGAGATCGAGCTCGCCGTCTATCTGATGGTCGGCGCGATCTTCCTCGCTTCGCCCTACACGTTGCGCACGAAGGGTCACGTCAACGTCGACCTGCTCGATGTTCTGCTTGCAGAGAGAGCGAAGCGCGCCGTTGCGTATAGCACGGCAGCGGTCGGCTGCGCGGTCTGTCTCTACCTCGCCTGGCACGGCTGGAAGTTGTTCCATGAGGCCTGGGTGACGGGGGAGACCTCGGAGAGCATGTGGAAACCGGTGCGCTGGCCGCTCTACCTGGCGATGCCGGTCGGCCTCGCGCTCACCGCTTTGCAATACGCGGCGGAAGTGTGGAAAATTGGCGTGCGGGGACGGTCGTGAGCGAACTTGAGATCGGCGGGCTGATCCTTGTCGCCACCCTCGCCGTGCTGTTTTCGGGGCTCCCCATCGCCTGGGGCCTTGCGCTCGTCGCGATCGGCTTCCTCGCCGTGTTCGGTTCTGCGGGGGCGCTGAACACGCTCGCCATCACCATGATGAGCGAGCTCTCCTCCTTCGCGCTGCTGACCATTCCCCTCTTCATCCTGCTCGGCGCCTCGGTGGGGGTGAGCCGGGCTGGGGCAGACATTTTCGAAAGCCTGCATCGTTGGCTTGCCCGTGTGCCGGGAGGACTTGTCATCGCCAACATCTACGCCTGCGGCCTCTTTTCCGCGATCTGCGGCTCCTCGCCCGCCACCGCCGCAGCGATCGGCAAGATCGGCGTGCCAGAGATGATGAAGCGCGGTGTGAAGCCACGGCTTGCGACTGGCGCGATTTGCGCTGGCGGCACCTTGGGCATCCTCATCCCGCCTTCGGTCACGCTCATCCTGTACGGTATCGCAACGGAGACCTCGATCGGGCGTCTGTTCCTCGCCGGCGTGATCCCGGGCTTCCTACTGACGACGATCTTCGCGATTTACGCTTGGGCAGCCTCGATCCGCGACGTGCGGCGCAATCCGCAGCCTGTGGAACGCTACACGATGGCGCAGAAGATGGAGGGGCTCGCTCGTGTTGCACCGTTTCTCGGCATTATCGTCGCCGTAGCGGTGTTTATGTATGGCGGTTTCGCCACGCCCTCCGAAGTGGCCGCCATCGCTGCCTTCCTCGCGCTCATGCTGGTGATGGTGATCTACCGCACTTGGCGGCTCGGCGAGCTTTGGGCCATCTATCGCGACACTGTGCGTGAAAGCACGATGATCATGATGATCATCGGCTCGGCCGCCCTGTTCAGCTATATGATGAGCTACCTTTACGTCACACAGACGGTGGCCGATGCGCTCGTCTCTCTCTCACTGAACCGCTGGGTGCTGATGGCGATCATCCAAGCGCTGCTATTGCTCGCCGGCTGCTTCTTGCCCCCTGTGGCCATCATTCTGATGCTGATGCCGATCCTGCAACCGGTGCTAGAGGCGAATGATTTCGACCTGATCTGGTTCGGCATCCTGCTCACCATCAACTTAGAGATTGGCCTGATCACGCCGCCCGTGGGCTTGAACCTCTATGTGCTGCGCGGGGTCGCGCCGCAGGTGCCGCTTACCGAGATCCTCTGGGGTAGCCTGCCCTTCGTTCTGTTGATGCTGGGCTTCATGGTGCTGCTCTGCATGATGCCTGGTCTTGCGACCTGGCTGCCGAACCAGGTCATGGGCCGAGGGTTTTGAGCAAAGGCGGCCTTGGCTGGGCGCGGCTGCTGGTCGCGCCGTCCCTGATCGGGCTCGCCGCCTTCGGCGCCGCCTTCGCAGTCATGATCGTGGCCGGCTCGAACCGGACGCGGGCCGATTTCGCCCTCGGTCATTTCGGCCTCGCTGCCGTGCCGGTGGCGATGCTTGTCTGAGGGGCGCGCCCCCGTGTTCTGGCGCGCGGGGCAAATCCGGCTTCGCCTTTTCCTCTTCTCCCTCGTTTGGCTTGCCGGGTTGATGGCGCTTGCTCTCGCCTGGCTCGGGACCAATCTCGCCTCAGCTTCCGCACCAGCCCGGCATGGCATGAGCCTGCATGACTGCGAAACGGTTCGGGTGTGGTCGGCCCTGTTGGCCGGGCTTCTTGGCGCCTCCTGTGCTGGCTGCGTCCCGCCCCTCGACGATCATCGCGATCCTCCGTCCGTGGTACACCACCCAGTCGTGCACCTTGATCTGCCTGCCCTGCAGGCGACGAAATTCGCGGACCCTGACGCAGCACGGCAGGGTGCTGTTCGGGCGCCCGGAAAGCAGCGCCTTGCGCTCTTTCGACAGGCGCTTGTCGATGACGGTGCTGCGCCCCTGCAGAGGACGGGTTGGCCAAGCCCCTCAGCAGGGTGGGGAAGGCAAGCCCGTCGATGCGCGCGGCGAAGCCGGGCCAGCCCGCTGCGCTCAGCGCGATCTCGGTCACGAAAGCGGCCGGCGCCATGCCCGAGGCGGTGCGAAACTCCTGCGCCAAGCGCGCCGTCTCTTCCACCCACCCACCCACGGCCGGCTCTGCGCCACGGCGCAGCCAACGCGACCGCTCGCACGATCAGCAAGCGCATCGGGTGCCAGGTGGGTTAGCCCGCCTCACCACCCCAGCGCTCGGCTAGCGCCAAGCCGGGCAGCGACCGGAGTGGGCTAAACAAGCCCGTAACCGAGCGCGACGCGTTGCACGAGGCTCATGCGCCCGCCGTCGGGCTCAAAGCCGACGCGCACGAGGAGGCTGGCCCCCCTTGCCGCCGCGTTTGATCCGCCATCGCCAGCTGAGGAACAGCGGGGGGTGGATGGGCACCCTTACCGACAGGAACAAGACCGCAGCACCGCCTGCATCGCGTTCGGCCTTAAGGCAAATCGCGGTCTTGCCCTCTGTCGTGACGGACAGCCGGGAGAACGGTCCGCCGATCGGCTGCACGCGCCAGCTGTGCGCGGCGAGGGCAGGGTCGAGCCGCGCTGCCGTAGCCGCCGGCGGGGCAGCAGCAAGGGGAGGTTGGGGGGCCAGGCAGGCGCGCACGCTCCCAGTCTCACGGACCTGCCCCCTTCTGGTCGCTTCGCCCGCTCGCTTGTATGGTCAGGCCCACTGGGAAGGAGGGGACACGCTATGGCCGAGATCACCATCACGGCAACCGACGGGTCGGGCGAGTTCTTCGCTTACCTCGCGCGCCCAAAAACGCAGCCTGCCGGCGCGGTGGTCGTGATCCAGGAAATCTTCGGCGTGAACGCCGGCATGCGTGCGATCACAGACTCGCTGGCCGACTGGGGGTTCATCGCCCTCTGCCCAGACCTCTTCTGGCGCATCGAACCGCGCGTCGACATCACCGACCGCACCCAGGCTGAATGGGACAAGGCCTTCGCCCTGTTCAAGGCCTTCGACCAGGAGAAGGGGGTGGAGGACCTGCAGGCCGCAGTCGCCGCGGCGCGTTGCCTGGATGGGGCGAACGGTAAAGTCGCCACGATGGGCTTCTGCCTCGGTGGGCGGATGGCGGCACTGATGGCGATCCGCTCAGATGCCGATGCCCATGTGTCGTACTACGGGGTCGGGCTCGACGGGCTCGCATCCGACTTGCGCGCGCTGAAGCGGCCGTTGCTGATGCACATCGCGGAGAAAGACCGCTTCGTGCCGAAGGAGGCGCAAGGGGCCGTGCTTGCCGCTGTGTTGCCCAACCCGCACATCACGGCGCATGTCTATCCGGACGTCGACCATGCCTTCGCCCGGGTCAACGGCCAGCACTGGGACGGGCGGGCGGCGGCAATTGCCAACGGGCGGACGGCTGAGTTCCTTGCCCGCTATCTGTGTTGAGCCTGGATCGCTCGCGGAACGAAACAAAGCCGGCATGGACGGCGCGAACAAGGGAGGACTGGCATGCCGGGCGCACTTTCGGGCCTGAAGGTGATTGATCTGACCCGTGTCCTTGGCGGGCCCTACTGCACCATGATCTTTGCCGACCACGGGGCGGAGGTGATTAAGATCGAACCTCCCCAGGGCGACGAGACGCGCGACTGGGGCCCCCCCTTCCGCGATTATGGCGACGGCACGCGCGACGCCGCCTATTTTCTCGGCGTCAACCGCAACAAGGTCTCGTTGGGGCTCGATCTCGCGCGCGAAGAGGGGCGGATGGTGCTTCTGCGCCTGCTTGAGGGCGCGGATGTGCTGGTGGAGAATTTCAAGCCCGGAACGATGGAGAGGTGGGGGCTTGGCTACGAGGCGCTAAGTGCGCGTTTCCCCCGTCTCATCCACTGTCGAATCTCAGGCTTTGGCGCCGACGGCCCGCTCGGCGGTTATCCTGGTTACGACGCCATCATCCAGGCCATGGCGGGGCTGATGAGCATCAACGGCACGCCCGAAACGGGGCCTATGCGGCTTGGCACCCCGATGGTCGATCTTGGCACTGGTCTTTATTCGGCGATTGCGATCCTGATGGCGTTGTATGAGCGCGACCGCAGCGGGCACGGGCAGTTCCTCGACATGGCGCTCTACGACTGCGGCATGGCGCTTCTGCATCCGCACGCTGCCAACTATTTGCTGTCGGGCCGCCGCCCCGTCGCGACAGGCAACCCGCACCCCAATCTCGCTCCGTACGACAAGTTTCGCACCCGCACCTGCGAGATCTTCATCGGCACCGGCAACGACGCGACCTTCCGCAAGATGTGCGACCTCCTCGGCCGCCCTGAGCTTGCCGAGGATGCGCGCTTCGCCACCAACGCCGATCGGGTCGCGAACCGTGACGCGCTCGCTGCGATCGTGCAGGAGATCATCGCCGACGAGGACGGGCACGCGTTGTGTGAGCGGCTTCTGGCGGCGGGCCTGCCGGCTGGCCCGGTGCTTTATGTCGACGAGGTGGTCGCTGCCCCACATACGGCAGCGCGCAAGATGGTGGCGGAGATCGGCTGGTATCGAGCGTTGAACACGCCGATCAAGTTCTCGCGCACCCCGGGTGGTGCGCGCACGGCTCCGCCCCGGTTCGGTGAGCATGGCGAACACGTGCTTGCCGCCCACGGTTTCGCCGAGGGTGAGATCGCGGCGTTGCAGGCGGCCGGCGTGGTGGTGACGGAACGCCGCGGCGCGGCGCGCCGACCGGCTGCGAAGGCGGCGGAGGAGGCGGTTAGGCCTGCCGAGTTGTCTCCGCCTGTTCAGGTGGGGCGAGCGTGATCGCCTCCGCCTCAGCTTTTAGTCGCCGGTAGCTCCGCAGCCCGAGCGGCAGGGTTGCCGCGTAAACCGCGCCGATCACGGCCAACGTCGCCCACGGTTCACTCACCAGCAGCGCCACCGCAAGCCCAGCGCCGACCAGCAGCGGCAGCACATATGCGTTTGGCACCTTGAAGTTCTTAAAGCTCCAGGTCGGCAGGGTGCTCACCATCAACGCGGCGATTGCAAACAACAAAACGCCGGCGAAAGCTGGATGACGAGCGGCGTGGGCGAGCGTCGGGAGCCCTGAGGCTTCGGCTTGCAGCCACAGGAAAAGCGGAAACAGGGCAAGCCCTGCGCCTGCCGGCACTGGTACGCCGACGAAGAAGTTGTACGCGTAGGCCGGTTTCGGTGCGCCATCAATAGCAGCGTTGAAGCGGGCAAGCCGCAGCGCCGCGCACACCGCGAAGATTAGGCATGGCGCCCAGCCAAGCCCGCCCCATGCCTGAAGTGTCCAGAGATAGAGGATGAGGGCCGGTGCGATACCGAAACAGACGAAGTCGGCGAGGCTGTCGAATTCGGCTCCGAACCGCGTGGTCGCCTTGAGCAGGCGGGCGATCCGGCCATCAAGTCCGTCGATGACGCCGGCGACCACGATCGCCGCCGCCGCCGCCTCCCACCGCTCAAGGAGCGCGAAGCGGATTGCGGTCAGGCCTGCACAGAGCCCAACCAGCGTCATCAGGTTGGGGATGAGCCGGTTGAAGGAGAGGCCCTGGAAGCGCGGGCGGGAGCGGCGGCGGATCCGCGCGCGCCAACGTTCCATAGTTGGGGAGAGGGCAGGGCGCATGTCAGATCATCTCCGCGGTACGGGCCGGCTCGGTCGAGGCGAGGTCGGCGACGACCGTTTCGCCCGCAACCATCCGTTGTCCGATCGCAACAAGAGGGGCGACACGCTCCGGTAAATAGAGATCGACCCGCGAGCCGAAGCGGATAAGCCCGATCCGCTCGCCCGCTCGCATGTCTTGGCCCTCACGTACCTCGCAGACGATGCGGCGCGCGATCAGCCCGGCGATTTGCACGACCGCGATGGTGCGGCCGTCTGCCAGCTCAAGCGCGATGGCGTTGCGCTCATTCTCCTCCGAGGCCTTGTCCAGCGAGGCGTTGAGGAAGGCGCCTGGACGGTAGGCGATGCGGCGGATGCGCCCAGCTGCCGGGGCACGGGTGATGTGCACGTCGAGCACGGAGAGGAAGGTCGCCACCCGCGTCCGTGGCTCGGGGCCGAGACCGAGTTCGGCAGGAGGAACTGCGGGTGCGATCGACACCACGCGCCCATCCGCCGGGGCCAGAATGAGCCCAAACCGCTGCGGCACAGCGCGCTGAGGGTCGCGAAAAAAGAAGGCGGAGAATACGGCACACGCCAAGCCGAGCCACAGAAACCCTTGCCAAACAAGGGCAAGGGCGAGCCCGGCAAGGGCAGGGGCGACGATGAAGGGAAGCCCCGAGCGATGCGGCCTGGCCAACACCAGAGCGGCGGTATCGAGAAGGCTCATGTGTCCATGGTGTGTCGCTTCGATGACAGTGCTGGCACGGATCGCTCGCCAACGCGAGGGCCGCCCGTTCTGTTCAGTGAAGCTTTACCCTCTGCCGGCCATGTTCGGCCTGCCATGACCGCATCCGCCTTCCCGCCCTCCGTTCCCTCATCCCCCTTGGCGCTGAGCTGCCGCTCGCTCGGCCGCCTTGGTCCGTTCGAGGTGGGGCTTGATGGCGCCCTCTCGCCCTCCGGTGCCGCGGGCCCCGTTCGCTTCGCCTTCGCTTGGCGCGGCCGCCGCGTGCAGGCAGAACTCGGGCCAGGGCGGCAGCTCCGCTTCAGTATCCGGGCTGTTCGGGTTCCCTACACGGCGGAGGAGGCGGGCAGACGACGGTCGGCCTTGTTGGCGGTTCTTGCGCTGCGCGCCGGCGGAGAGCCGAACCTCACGGCGGTGCTCTCGCCCGCGCACGAACTGCGTCTCGAATGGCAGGAGACCCTGGAAGCGACGACCGCGACCCGCCTAGTCGCTGCCGCAACACGCTTTATTTTGCTCATTGAGCCTTATCTCACGCTGCTCGAGGAGGAGGGCGCCGTCCCAACCGCCTAACCTGCCGTGGCGAGAGCCCTTTCCCAGCCCCTTGCAGCCGGTGGGGCGGCTGCCTCGGCGCATGGCGCCGGGCGGAGGGCCGATGCGTCCGGCCAGCCTCAGCTCGGCGCCGACGCAGTCGTTCCATCGCGGCTGGTCGAACTGGCGTCCTGGCCGCTGAAGGACGCTGCGTGGCGCTCAGCCCTCCGGCCGCGCCGGGGCGAAGACCCCGGGCCGCCCTTTAGCCCTCGGGTTGCGGCACGACAAAGACTTGCCCTGGATAGATCCGGTGCGGATTGCGGATCTGGTCGCGGTTCGCCTGATAGATGATCGTGTAGCGAATGCCGCGACCATAGGTCGCCCGCGCAATCCGCCAGAGGCTTTGGCCAGGCTGCACCACCACCATACCCTCGCGCAGGCCTTCTGGCGGCATGTTTGCCCGTTGAAACTCCACTTCCGCCCGCGCCGTGACTTTGCCGTCGGCGGCGAGCTGGTCGGCACGCAAGGCCGCAACTCTGCCCGGTTCGACCGGCACCGTCGCCGGCGTCAAGCTCCACCGGCCGGCCTCATCGGCCCGCGTGTCGCCGAGATGGTTGGCATCGAGATAGAGCCGCACAGCCGCCCCTGGAGCGGCGCGGCCGGAAAAGCGGACGTCCCCGCCCTCGCCGTAATCCACCGCTTCCACAGTCACCGCCGCCTCACCGCTCGGCGGCGAAACGCTCATCCCGCGCTCGGCGCGCGCGTCAGGGGCTGGTACGGATCGGGCTTCACCCGCTGGTTCGGGGGGAGCTGCCGCCTGCGAGGCCGCTTCGACCCTTGCCGTGTCCGGCCGTAAACCCTGCGACATTGCGGGGTATGGCAACGGAGCTGCCGCGGGCGGGGGTGTGGCTCCGGCAGCAGAAGGCGCCTGCAAGACCCGCAGTTCGCCCTGCGGCTCGCGCGGCGCGAGGAGGGCAAGCGGCGGCGGCGGCGCGGGCGTCTCGGCCGGCAGAGGACGGCCTGCGAGATCGCGATCTCGCTCCGGGACGATGATCACCAGCGTGGACGCGGATTCGAGCACGCTGCCGTCAGGGGCGCGGGCGAGCAGGCTGAGTTCGCGCCCGCCTGGCGCCATCGGTCGAGCGGGAACAAAAACCCACTCGCCGCGATCGTCCGCTCGTGTGCGACCGATCTCCTTGCCCCCGTCGAGGATCGTCACCTCGGCATGCGGTGCGGCTCGACCGGCCATCACGGCCTCGCCGCGCGCACTCACGCGCACGATGTCGAACGACGGGCGAGAAGGGGCAGGCGGCGATGGCGGCGCCGGAGCCAGCGGGCCGACGGGGGCCGGTGATGCAGTCTGTGCCGGCGCGACAGCGATAGGCCCGGCAGAACGGTCCGCCGGCACGCGCATTCCTAGGTCAGCCGGCGGACTGGGGTCTGCCCCCCGCCTCGCCGGCCAAAGGTCACGGTCGCCAGCCACCCACCACAGCCCACCGGCCATGGCAACCAGGCCGGCGAGACCGACCAAAACGGGTCGCATAGCCCGACCTCGCTGCGACTGTTTTATCGCCCGTGGATAGGTGTAGGCGGCATGACATCGTCTTGCAATGCGAAGCGCGTTCACCGTCCCGCGGGCGGCTGCGGTTCCCACATGCTTCCCGCATGACCAAGCCAACGCCATGCGACCAGCTTGAGCCCGCCCGACCTCAAGGCGTGGCAGCAGTGGCAGCGGCAAGCGCGCGAGCGGCACAGACGCGCCCGCTCACGCAACCGCTCGCGGAGCTGTGCGCTCAGGCTGGGCAGACACGCCCAGTATGGTCGCTGGGGAAGAAGCGGGAAGAGAAGCGAACCATGCGCGGCGAGACCGAGGCGATGACCGAACGGGCGGTGTGGGATCTCCCAACCAGGCTGTTCCACTGGGCACTCGTGCTGTGTCTTGTCGCGTCCTTCATCACGGTCAAGCTACACGAGATGCGCCTGCATGCTTGGTTTGGCTATACGGCGCTCACGCTCGTGCTGTTTCGCTTGATCTGGGGCGTCATCGGCAGCGAGAGCGCGCGCTTCGTGCGCTTCGTGCGCGGTCCCGCCGCGGTGATCGACCATGTGCGCGGCCTCCTTCGCCGCGACCCCGATCGCGATACCACCCACAACGCACTTGGTGGTTGGGCTGTTCTCGCCCTCCTTGTGCTGGTCTTGGCGCAAGGGACGACGGGGCTGTTCGCCAACGACGACATTCTCTTCCGAGGGCCTCTGTTCCCGCTCGTCGGGAAGGTGTGGTCAGACCGTCTGACCACGTGGCACTACCGGATTTCGGATGCGCTGCTCATCATGGTCGCTGTGCACGTTGCAGCTGTGCTTGTCTACCGCATCGCGCTTGGGCGCGACCTGATCACGCCAATGCTGACCGGCCGCAAACGCCTCCCCGATCCTGTCGCTTCGCCTCGCCTCGCCTCACCCTGGCTCGCGCTCGCCGCCTTCGCGATCGCGATCGGGGTGGTGTGGGCGGTGGTGACCCGGCAGCTGGTCTAAGCGCGTTAGCGCTGCGGTGCGCGATAGGGGCGGTGGCAAGCGCCGCAGGCCTGCCCGGTCGCCTCGAAGGCCTGAGCGAGCGCCCTCTGATCTGTCCCTTGCGCCGCGGCGACCAGCGCTTCAGCGCGTTGCGTAAATGCGTCGGCCACGCGCTCGAACCCTGCGCGATCGCTCCAGACGGCGGGCAGGGCGCGGCTTCCCGGCCCGTCGCTACCGGGCGGGAAGAGTGTTTTGATCTTCGGTGCATGCTCGGCGATGGCGCGGGCGTGCGGCAGAGCCTCGCTATTGGGGTCTTGCATCTGCACGATGGTCTGGATCGCCTCCATTTTGTCGCGCAGCAGGCGGAATCCCGCCTGGCGTTCGGCGATCACGCCGGTCTGGGCGAAGGCGAGAGCCGGTGGCAGCGCGAGGGCAAAGGTGAGGACAGTGGCGCGCAGCAACGTCATCGGTGTCGTGTTTCCCGTTTCAGTGCACCGGCCGAAGGCACCGGCTCCCCTGAGACTGCCAAAGAGCCGGGCCGGCCACGCGCTCACAATCGTGTGCGCAGCCAAAAGGGCATCGGGTGACAGGGGCGTGCTGCTGCGTTAGTGCCGCCTTCATCGCTTCTGCGGCATGGAGTTCCCCAATGCAGCGAGTTCACATTCGTGCCGTCGCCGTCTTTTGCGGTTCTCGTCTGGGCAGGGATCAGCGCTTCGCTGAGGCGGCCGACCGTCTTGGCCGCCTAATCGGCGAGGCGGGCGTACGCCTGGTTTTCGGTGGCGGCCGCATCGGGCTGATGGGTCGGATCGCCGATGCCTGCCTCGCCGCGGGCGGGCAGGTGACGGGGGTGATCCCCCGTTTCCTGGCCGAACGCGAGGTGGCGCACGCAGGGGTCGCCGACATGCGCATGGTGGAAGCGCAGCGCATTCGCACCAACGGCCGCCCGTCACACTCTGTTGGTCAGGGGGCGGGGGGAGGCTGCGTCACGCCGCTTGAAGAGATGGAGCTCGAGATCAACGCCATGCACATTCGCAAGGCCTGGATGGCGAAAGAGGCGGACGGTTTCGTCATGCTGCCCGGCGGCTTAGGCACGCTTGATGAGACGATCGAGATTTTGACGTGGCGCCAGCTTGGCCTGCACGACAAGCCAATCGTTCTATGCGACGTCGCGGGCAGTGCGCGTCCCCTCATCGCCGCGATTGAGGCCGCGATCGCAGCTGGGTTCGCAGAGCCCTCAGCGCGTGCTTTGTTTGCCCTCGCCGAGGGGCCAGACGCTGTGCTGCCGCTGCTCGCGAGCCTTGCCTCCCCCCCGCAGGCTGCTGCCATGGCGAGCTGAGGCAGCGTCTTGCCGGCGGCGCGGTGCAAGCCTATACGCAGAAGGTGCGTCCGGCGGCCGGAGCGTAGCTCAGCCTGGTAGAGCACTGTGTTCGGGACGCAGGGGCCGGAGGTTCGAATCCTCTCGCTCCGACCAGCCGGACGCCTCTGTCCAGCCCCCCTTCAGGCCGACCCGACATTCCGCGCCGACGGGGACGCGGCTGAGGTGCCAGCAAGCGCGCGGAGGCGGGGCAAATGTCGCAACCGGACTACGACGTCATCGTCATCGGGGCTGGGCCGGGTGGCTATGTCTGCGCCATCCGCTGCGCTCAGGCAGGGCTTCGTGTCGCTTGCGTCGAAAAACGCCACACTCTGGGCGGGACATGCCTAAACATCGGCTGTATTCCCTCCAAGGCTCTGCTGACGAGTTCGGAGAAATATGCCGAGGCCCAATCCCACCTCGAAGACCATGGCGTGGTGATCGGCGGTGAGATCGGGCTCGATCTGCACCGCATGCTGGCGCGCAAGGACGAGGTGGTTGCCGCTAACGTCCAGGGCATCGAGTTCCTGTTCCGCAAGAACAAGGTGACACGCATCGTTGGTGAGGGGCGGATCGAAGCGCCTGGCCGAGTGGCGGTGAATGGCACCGTGCACACGGCGCGGCACATCGTCATCGCCACCGGTTCTGAGAGCACGCCGCTGCCGGGGGTCGAAGTGGACGAGCGGATGATCGTCTCCTCCACCGGTGCGCTCAGTCTCGACCGGGTGCCTGGGCACCTCGCCGTCATCGGCGGTGGCTATATCGGGCTCGAATTAGGTTCGGTTTGGCGCCGTTTGGGCGCGAAGGTGACGGTGATCGAGGTACTCGATCGCATCGTGCCGACGATGGATGGCGAAGTGGCCAAGACCTTCCAGAGGATCCTCACCAAGCAGGGGATCTCTTTCCGCCTCGGCACCAAGGTGGTCGCGGCGCGCCAAGCGAATGACGGTGTTACGCTCGCGCTTGAACCGGTCGGCGGTGGGCAGGGGGAGGAGCTTCACGCGGACGTGGTGCTGGTGGCAATCGGCCGCCGTCCCTACACCGCGGGCCTGGGCCTCGACGAGGTCGGGGTCGCGCGCGACGAGCGCGGCCGAGTCCGCACGACGGATGGCTATGCCACCTCGGTTCCAGGCATTTGGGCGATTGGCGACGTCATCGCGGGCCCGATGCTCGCTCACAAGGCTGAGGAGGAGGGGGTGGCACTGGCTAACCGACTCGCCGGGCGGCACGGTCACGTCAACTATGAGGCGATCCCGAGCGTGGTGTACACGGCACCTGAGCTCGCCGCTGTCGGGGCGACAGAGGAGGAGCTGAAGGCGAGGGGGGTGGTGTATCGCGTCGGCAAGTTCCCCTTTAGCGCCAACGGGCGCGCCCGTGCCCTGGGCGACACAGAGGGCTTCGTGAAGATCCTCGCCGATGCGGCGACAGACCGCATCCTTGGCGCGCACATTATCGGGCCCCAAGCGGGCACGTTGATCGCGGAACTGGCGCTGGCGGTGGAGTTTGGCGCTTCGGCCGAGGATGTGGCGCTCACGTCGCACGCGCACCCGACGCTAAACGAGGCGGTGAAGGAAGCGGCTCTCGCGGTTTCCGGCAAGCCGCTGCACCTTTGACAGAGGGGCGGCGGGTCTAGGACAAGGGGACGGCGGGCCCGGCCGAGGCGGGCCGGCCACGAGCGAGGAAACCGCGTGCTGCATGAGGCAGTTTTGCGGTATCCTTCGCGTGCCGCATGAACACGCAAGACGCCGCTCGCCCGTCCCGCCTTGTCCCGCCCGCCGTCGCTGCCCTGCTGCGGCGGCGTGCTGCCGATCTCGCCGGCGTGTGCTCCGCCCTGGTCGGCGTCACCCTGGCGGCAGCGCTCGCGACCTATGATCCAGCAGATCCTTCCCTCAACACCGCGACCGCGGGGCCCGTGTCCAACCTCGCCGGGCCGGCGGGCGCCATCCTTGCCGATCTCACCCTGCAGGGCTTCGGACTCGCTGCCTGGCTCATCGTGGCAGCCCCGTTGGGCTGGGGCTTCGCGCTGATCGCGCGCGGGGCGGTGGGCGCACCTTTGGTTCGCATCGCGTGTCTGCTGGTTGCCTTGCCTCTGGTCGCTGCGACCCTTGCCTTGCTTCCGATCGGGAGCGGCGAGATGGCGCCTGCCGGCGTCGGCGGGGTGGGGGGCATGGTCGTCGCTGACCGCGTGCTCGCCGCGGGTGAAGCGGTGCTTGGCCTTCTCGGCCGCGTGTTTGCGGGTTTTGCCCTGTTGGGCTTCTCTGCTCTGTTCGCTGCGGTGGCGATCGGGCTGACGCCGGGCGAGTGGCTTCGTGCCGTTCGCGCTGCGCTGCGAGGGGGTATGGCCGCCTCACATGCCGTTGGCCGCGTGGTGTTTGGTGTCGGCGAAGGCCTTGCGCGCACGAGGGAGGTGATCAAAGCCCGCCGCGCCCGCCGGCGCGTCGAGCCCCGCATTGTGCCGCCGGAGCCCGATCCGCCGACCCCAGGCGAGGATCAGGCCTTGGCGACAGAGACGCCGCAGCAGGCTGCGCCCGCTCCCATCATCGCCACGCCCGAAACCCCGCGACGCCCCGCGCGCCGGGTGGAAACGCCTCCCGAGCCGAAGCGCAACACCTCCGCCGGGCAGGGGGCGCTGCCCCTTGCTGGCGGTTGGGTGCCACCACCGCTTGCTCTGCTCGCTGCCCCGCCAGCCAATCGCCAGGGCCGGCCCTCTGCCGAGGCGCTGGAGGCCAACGCCCGCTTGCTGGAAGGCGTGCTGGCCGATTTCGGCGTGCAGGGGCGCATCGTCGCCATCCGCCCCGGCCCCGTGGTCACGCTCTATGAGCTCGAGCCCGCCCCGGGCACGAAGTCGAGCCGCGTGATTGGGCTTGCGGACGACATCGCCCGCTCGATGAGCGCGCTGTCGGTGCGTGTGGCCGTGGTGCCAGGGCGGAACGCGATCGGCATCGAACTGCCGAATGCGCGGCGCGAGACGGTGTGGCTCTCCGAACTCCTGGGCTCGGAGGACTGGGCCCGCTCGAAGGGCAGGCTTGATCTCGCGCTGGGGAAGGACATTGGTGGAGCTCCAGTCATCGTCGACCTTGCCGCCATGCCGCACCTCCTCATCGCCGGCACCACCGGGTCAGGCAAGTCGGTTGCTATCAACACGATGATCCTCTCCATCCTGATGCGGCACCCGCCCGAGGAGTGCCGGTTCATCATGATCGATCCCAAGATGCTCGAGCTTTCCGTCTACGATCGCATCCCGCACCTGCTTGCCCCGGTGGTGACCGAGCCTGCCAAGGCGGTGGGCGCACTGAAATGGGCAGTGCGCGAGATGGAGAGGCGATATCGGCTGATGAGCCAGCTCGGCGTGCGCAACATCGCGGGCTACAACGCCCGCATCTCGGAAGCGAAGGCGAAGGGCGAGACTTTGACCCGTCGGGTGCAGACCGGCTACGACCCGGAGACTGGCCGCCCCACCTTCGAGGAGCAGCCGATCGGCGGAGACAAGCTGCCCTTCATCGTCGTTGTGGTCGACGAGATGGCGGATCTGATGATCGTCGCTGGCAAGGAGATCGAGGCCGCGGTGCAGAGGCTCGCCCAGATGGCGCGCGCCGCCGGCATCCACATGATCATGGCGACGCAGCGCCCCTCGGTCGACGTTATCACCGGCGTGATCAAGGCGAACTTCCCCACGCGAATCTCCTTTCGGGTGGTGAGCAAGGTCGATTCCCGCACCATCCTCGGCGAGCAGGGCGCGGAGCAGCTGTTGGGCCAGGGCGACATGCTTTACATGGCGGGGGGCGATCGCATTCTGCGTGTGCATGGGCCCTTCGTCTCCGACCGCGAGGTGGAGAGCGTGGTCGAGCACCTGCGCAGCCTGGGCGAGCCGGATTATCTCGATGACGTGACGGAAACCGACGGGGCGCTGGCTCAGCCTGGCGGTGAGGTGCCTTTGCCCGGCTTCGGCGCGGTCTTGGGCGAGGAGGGTGACGAGGCCAGCCTCTACGACCAGGCGGTGGCTCTCGTCGTGCGCGAGGGCAAGGCGTCCACTTCCTTTGTGCAGCGCCATCTGCAGATCGGCTACAACCGCGCGGCGCGTCTGATCGAGCGGATGGAAAAGGAAGGCGTGATCGGCCCTCCGAACCATGTGGGAAAACGCGAAATCCTGGTTCGCCGGCCTGAGGAGGACTGAGCGCGGCCAGGACACGCGGGGCTTGGGAGAGGCCCGTTCCGCACCATCTCCCTCGGCGATGGCCGACCGCGTGCCAACACTTTCCTTCGACCTCGTCGACCGCATCGCCGATGTCGCAGCAGCCGACTGGGACGCCTGCGCCGGCGACGACAACCCCTTCGTCAGTCACGCTTTCCTCTCTTGCCTCGAGGAGTCCGGTTCTGCCTCGCCGCGCACTGGCTGGCTGCCGCGCCATCTCGTGCTGCGCGATGCGCAAGGGCAGGTGGTCGCTTTCGCTCCGCTCTATGCGAAGTCGCACTCCTGGGGGGAGTATGTGTTCGACCACGCTTGGGCAGATGCCCTGGACCGGGCGGGAGGGCGCTATTACCCGAAGCTTCAGGTTGCGGTTCCGTTCAGCCCCGTGCCCGGGCCTCGGCTTCTTGTTCGCGATGCGTCGCTTCGACCTGCGGTCGCAGCTGCACTCGTGCGCGCTTGCGATGACCTTCGGCTTTCTTCCGTACACGTCACGTTCTGCGTGGAAGATGAACAGGGCGTGCTGGAGGGCGCGGGTTTTCTGCCGCGGCTTGGGCTGCAATTCCACTGGCGCAACGAGAGCTACGGTACATTCGATGACTTTCTGGCCCGTCTTGCTTCGCGCAAGCGCAAGCAGGTAAGGAAGGAACGTGAGCGCGCGCGCTGGGGCTTGCGCATCCGCCCCTTGCGCGGGCACGAGATTACCTCCCGGCATTGGGAGGCCTTTCACACCTTCTACCTTTCTACGGTCGACAAGCGCTGGGGTCAGGCCTATTTGACGCGCCGCTTTTGGCCGATGCTCGGTGAACATTTGGGCGATCGCGTCGTGCTGATGTGGGCTGAAGAGGAGGACGGCACGCCTGTGGCGGGGGCGCTCAACCTGCTTGGACGCGATGCCCTGTTCGGGCGGAACTGGGGCGCTGTCCGCGACGTGCCTTTTCTGCATTTCGAGCTCTGCTACTATCAGGCGATCGAGTTCGCGATCGCGCATCGCTTGGCCCGCGTCGAGGCGGGAGCGCAAGGCGAGCACAAGGTGAGCCGCGGCTACCTGCCGGTGCCAACGTTCTCCGCGCATTGGATCGCCCATCCAGGGCTGCGCGAGGCGGTGGCGCGCTTCCTTGCGCGCGAATGCCCAGCGGTGCGCGCGACGATCGTGCGGATTGCCGAGGAACAGAGCCCGTTCCGCGAGGAGCCCAATCAGGGTTGAAGCTGGGGCCCGGCCGGGAGAGGCTCGCGGGCGATGTTTGCCGCTTATGCGATGCTCGCCTCGTCGATGGCGCTGGTCGGCGCGAACGTGCCGGTAGCGAAATTGCTTGCCGAGGCTCTGCCGATCCCGCTGATCGCCTGCCTCCGTTGCCTGCTCGCCACCCTCGTGCTGTGGCCGCTGATGCGACTGATCGATCGGCCCGCCTCTGTGCCATCGCGCGGGGTGCTCGGCAATCTTTTCTGGCAAGCGGCGTTTGGCACCGCTCTCTACAACTCTGGGCTTTTGGCTGGGCTTCGCTTCACCTCGGCGCTTGAGGGCGGGCTTGTGCTCGCCACCCTGCCGGCGGTGGTCGCGATCGGGTCTTCGCTGTGGCTTGGCGAGCGGCTCGGCGCACGTGGCTGGGCGGGGGCTGGCCTCGCTGCGTTGGGTATGGCCGCGATCAACGCCGTGCGTGCGGGGATGGAGGGTGAAGGCTCTTTGCTGGGCAACGGCCTCGTCTTCGCGGGTGTGGTCGGAGAGGCGGTGTACGTGCTGCTGGCCAAGCGGATTGCCGGGCGCCTTGGCGTGCTGACGGCGTCGTTTTGGATGCAGCTCTTTTCGTTTCTACAACTGACGCCCTTCGCCTTGGCCTCTCTCCCCTGGCTTGAGGAAGATGGCTTGCGAGCGGACATTGTCGTACTGCTTGTCCTCCACAGCCTGACTGCGAGCGTGCTCTGCCTCCTGCTTTGGTACGGAGGCTTGCGTCGCGCGCCCGCTTCCATCGCTGGTGTGTTCACCGCCTTCCTGCCTGCCACAGCGGCGCTGGTCGGCGTCTTGGTTTTCGGCGAGCGGTTCACGCTCGCGCACGGCGCAGGGTTTGTCCTCATGCTTGGCTCAATCCTGCTCGCCACCTGGCCGTCGCGACAGGCGGGCTAAGAGCCTGGTTCGCCTGCTCGAGCGATGCACGTGTCACGCGCCTGGTCAACAACACGGTTGGGCGGTTTTCGGCGGCGCAGGCGGATCGCAGTGTGTCGGCGAACGGGGAACAGGGGCAGGCAAGGGCGCGCGCGATCGACGCTGTGCGGGCAGCGGTGACCGCGAACGGGGGCGGGGTTGGATGCTCACTGGCCAGTTTGCACGCGACGACAGGAAGGGCACCACGATCGATCGCTCGGGTCGAGGTCTCCTTTGCGTCAACGCTGCGTCGGAAGAACAAGGCCCAGCCAAAGGGGGGCGTGAGGAACGAGGTCTGCAGGTTGACGCAGATCAGCGTGGCGAGCCAAGCCTGGTCACACCCTGCATAGGCGAACACCAGCAAGAACAGCACAACACCGCTGGAGACGATTTCGATCCACTTAAGGAAAATTCAAGTACAAAGATAATCGCTATCCCGAACCAGATGTTCGCAGCCACGCCGCCCGGCATCAAGGCGAACAAGCCAGGGACAAACGCTTCATCCGGCAAGCCGCGGAAGGCGAGCGTGAGCACCTGGGCGCAGATTAGGATCAACATTACGTAGTGGCCGCTCAGGTGAAGGCCGGGCGGATTTGGCCTGGACATGGTAGCTTGCTCCGTGCCGACCGAGCATCGACCTTTGTTTTGCAGGCGAGGAAGCTCCTATGCACTCAGTGGCTCAATGGATCGGGTGCGACGGCTTGAGCGAGCACCCTCATCGTCTCCTCGCGCAGCCGCTCGATCTCCGGGGCAGGCAGCAAGCGTGCGATCGCGCCGCGCTCAAGGGCGGGATCGATCTTATCTGCCCGCAGAAGATCGTATCGACACCGAGCCAGTAAAAGACCCTAGCGGTCAGCGCGTGGGATGCGCCTGTTCCGCACCCGCAGGTCTTCGACGGTCTCGATCGGGCGGTGGAACCACCCCGTCATTTGGACGCCGGTATTGCCACAAAGGAACGGTACGATATTGAATCGATCATAGACCTCGCGCCAAAGATCAGGCCCGCCGCTGTTGTACCTCTAACTGCAGAATACCGTAGAGGCCTCGGACGTAGAGCCCAAACGGCACAACAGTGAAGTTCTGTTGGGTGAAGCGCCGGCTGGTCCAGAACGAGGCGTTGGCGTCGTTACACTCCACGAGGCGCTGGCTCACCGCGTCGAAGCCTTCCGCAGCGGAAATGAGCTCGCCGGCGCGGAAGACCGAGATTCCGAGACGCCCGCCCGACATGGCCTGGATGCGACAAATGACGTCCCGCCGCCTGCGGGGGCCGGTTGAAGAACGGCGACGTTCGGCCCGGAGAAAGGCGTCATCCGCCGGGTGAGCCTGGCCGAGGCGGTGGCAACGGCCGATGCGGCGAGCGTGTCAACGGCGGCGGTGGCGAGCAGGCGTCTGCGCTCCTCAGGCCCCCGTGAACATGGATGACATCCTGTTGGCTTCACACGGCCAACACAGAGCATGTCAAAAGCGAGCATGCGTGTTGAGCACAAGCGCGCACGCAATCGTGGGAAAAGAGTCCGCCAGGCTGCCCATGCACAGGTTCAAACCGGGCCGCGACGATGGCCTTACCTCGGCGGACTTGCTTAAACTCATTCCGCTCGGGCCGGCAGAGCCCGCAACGCTGAGGGGAGAAAACGATGCTGGTGGAAACGATCCTGAAGGAGAAAGGGTCTGACGTGGTCTCGGTCGCGCCCGCCGTGACTGTCATGGAGGCAGCGAAGATCCTGAACGCGCGGCGGATCGGCTCGGTGCTCGTGCGCAACGACGACGGCGGGATTGCGGGCCTTCTTTCTGAAGGCGACATCGTGCGCGGCATCGCCGAACAGGGGGCGGCAGCGCTAAGCATGCCGGTGAGTGCCCTGATGACGCGTGACGTGGCCTTCGCCTCGCCTCGGGATACGCTCGACTCTGTGCTCGCAGTGATGACGGAGCGGCGCCTCCGCCACCTTCCGGTGCTGGAGCAGGGGCGCCTGGTTGGTCTTGTCTCCATCGGCGACGTCGTCAAGCGCAAGATCGAGGAGGTGACGGAGGAGGCGGAGGGGCTCAGGGCGTTTGTGCAGGGAGCCGGCTGAGCCATGCCGCGCGGGGCTTTCACAGCGCGCGGCGCACGCTAGGTTAAGAGGCATGGAGGGGCTCGCCACCTGCCTGTATGACCTCACCGCCCTCGGCACCCAAGGAACTTTGGCGCTGGCCGGAGCGCTGTTCCTAGCCGGCCTGGTCGGCAGTGCTACGCACTGTGTCGGCATGTGTGGGCCTTTTGTCGCGGCGCAGGTCACTGCCCGCTTCTCCGCTTGCCCGACACTCTCTCGCCTCGAAGCAGGCGCGCTTGTTCCCTACCACCTGGGGCGGATGCTGACCTACACGATACTCGGCGCTGTAGGCGGCTTCCTTTCCGGCACTGTTGTGCATGCAGCGGGCTTTCGGCCCATACTGGTCGTGCTCCTGCTATTTGGCGCGCTGTTCATGCTGACGCAGGCCGTGGTGCAGGTCGCCGCCCTCCTTCCCGCCGCCCCAGCCGCCATAGCCGAACGCGTGGTGCGGTTCGCAGCCCCCTTGCTCGCCGACCCGAGGGGCACGCGGCGCTTTTTGCTTGGGCTTGTTCTAGGCTTCCTGCCTTGCGGGCTGCTCTATGGTGCTTTGGCGGCGGCTGCGGCATCGTCTAGCGCGCTTGGAGGAGCCGTCGGCATGGCAGCGTTTGCGCTTGGCACGGTTCCAGCGTTGGTGGGTGTCGGGTTCGCGGGTGCGTTTTTCGGCAGACGGTTCCAACCCGTAGCGCGTGCCGTGGCGACGCCGTTGCTTCTGTTGAATGCTGCCGTACTTGGCGCGCTTGCATTACACGCCGCTGGTTACGCCTGACCCTCGCCTACTCGACCAAATCCTTGTACGCGTGCCACGTGGCGTGGCCAATCAATGGCATCGTCACGGCGAGCCCGACGAAGCCTGGAACCATGCCGAAGATGGTGAAGGCGACGATGAGCCCTGCCCACAAGGTCATCGCCGGCCAGTTAACCCTAACCGCGGTGAAGCTGGTGGCCACCGCGACGAACATGTTCGTGTCGCGATCAACCAGCATGGGGATAGAGACAGCGCTGATCGCAAACACCAGGGCGGCGAACACGGCACCCACGGCCGTGCCAACAGCCCAGAAAGGGATCGCGGATGCCGCTGTCAGTTTAGCGACGATGGTGTCCCAGGTTGGGGTAAAGCCGAGACCGAAAAACAGGGCGAAGATCAGCAGCGCGATCCGTATCCAGCCAAGGTGAAACAGCCCGAGCAGCACGCCCATATACGAAAGCTGGGTCGCGTTACGCTTGAAGGCTGAGAAGGCCGCCCCGAGGGACACCGGCTCGCCCGCCTGCACGCGCCGGCTCGTCTCGTAAAGCCCGG
>CALLUO010000013.1 GCA_938010425.1 uncultured Elioraea sp. | reverse complement strand
GGAAGGGCGGTGCGTGCTTCCCACTCTTCTCGCCTGCAACGGCGCGGAGGGCCGAGCGAGCGTGCTTCCGCCGTTCCAACAGACGGCTGGGCACCATGAGGGTGCCGCAAGCCCGGACCGACCAGCCGGCGCCTCGATCCTCCCCGACGCCTCAGTGCACGCTGAGGGGGATCATCTCGTGCTGCACGATCGCCGCATCCGCCAGAGGCCGGTTTGGCGCCAGCCCGATCTGCTGCCCGTCCGCCGAGAAGATCGCATAGGCCGTCTGCCCATTGACGATGACAGGGCGGACATAGGCGAGACCGCCGACCCCGAGAGCGGCGAGCTGCTCCGGGGTGGGGATGGGAAAGTTGCGAACTGCGGGCTTTTCCTTCTGCGTGTTCATCGCTTCATCCTTCCGCGCGCCATCTTGGCCGCGCCTTTGTTGCCGGTCCTTTGACAAGCCCCGGCGGGGTCATCGTTCACCCGTTCAGACGCCCTCTGCCGGCCGCGGGGTGATCCGGATCGGTTTGACCCGGCTCTCCGGCTGCGGGCGAACGAGGTCGATGTGCAACAAGCCATTGTCCAGCCACGCGCCTTTCACTTCGATGCCTTCGGCGAGCACAAACGTGCGCTGGAACTGCCGTGCGGCGATCCCGCGGTGCAGGAACACGCGGTTCTGCCCCTCCTCGGCCTGCTTGCCGCGAATGACGAGCTGGTTGTCTTCCAGCGTGATCGCGAGATCGTCCATCGTGAACCCGGCCACCGCCAGCGTGATGCGCAGGCTGTTCTGCCCGGTCTGCTCGATGTTGTAGGGCGGGTAAGTGTCGCCCCCGTTTTTGGAGAGGCGTTCGAGCATCTGCTCCAGATGATCGAACCCCAAGAAGAGCGGGCTGCCGAAGGGGAAGGTGCGGGACACAGATCTGCCTCCTCGTTGCGAGCGGGCCTCGCGCGCAGGGCCTCGAAAGCACCCCGCGCGCCCATGGACATGGGAAGATGGTCCGGGCATTGCAAGGGAGGGGTGCACCAGGGCAAAGGCGCCTGCTGTTGCGAGGCCGCGGCGTCGACGCTACCTCGTGCGGGTATGGAGGATAGCCTTGCCACCGCGGTTTCTAACGCCGTGCCCTTCCCGATCCTGATCGCGCCAGACCCGGCTTTGCGCCGCAAAGCCAACCCCGTCGGCCCCGCCGACCAGGCCACGGTGCGCGAGGCGATACCCCGCCTGTTCGCTGCCATGTATGCCGCCCCTGGCATCGGGCTTGCCGCGCCGCAGGTCGGTCTCTCTCTCCGCGTTTTCGTGATCGACCTGCAGACAGATGGGGTGCGCGACCCGATGGTGGTGATCAACCCCGAAATCCTCGACCGTTCAGCGGAGGTGGAGACGCGCGAAGAGGGCTGTCTGTCTTTTCCTGACCAGTATGCGGACGTGACCCGCCCGCGCGCCATCCGCGCCCGTTGGCTCGACGAGACCGGCGCACGGCACGAACGGGCGCTGGAGGGGTTGCTCGCACGCTGTTTCCAGCACGAGACGGATCATCTCGACGGCGTGCTGTTCATCGATCACATCTCGGCGCTGAAGCGAAACATGATCCTGCGACGTCTGGCCAAGCGGCAGCGCGAGAAGGACGCCCGGCGGGCGTGAGGCTCGCCTTCTTCGGCAGCCCCGATTTCGCTGTCCCCGCCCTGTGCGGCCTGGCGAAGGCAGGGCACGAGATCGTCGCTGTCTACTGCCAGCCGCCCAAACCTGCCGAACGGGGGCTGAAAGAGACGAAGTGCGCCGTGCAGCGTGCGGCCGAGGCGCTGGGGCTTCCCGTGCGCACCCCCACCCGCCTTAGGGCTCAGGCGGAGGAGCATCGGTTCTTCGCCTCGCTTGGTCTCGATGCCGCCGTTGTGGCTGCCTATGGGTTGATTTTGCCAAAGCCGATGCTGGAGGCGCCGCAGCGAGGCTGCCTCAACATCCATGCTTCCCTCCTTCCACGCTGGCGCGGTGCCGCCCCGATTCAGGCCGCGATCCTGGCCGGGGATGCCGAAACCGGGGTCACCATCATGCGTATGGATGAAGGGCTTGATACGGGGCCGATTTTGCTGAGAGAGGTCGTGCCGATCGGCCCGCGCGACACCGCCGCCATTCTGCACGATCGCTTAGCCGAGGTCGGCGCGCGCCTGGTTCTGCGTGCGCTGACCGAAAATCCGCCTGCCATTCCGCAGCCGGCGGAGGGCGCGACCTATGCGCCGAAGCTTTCCCGCACTGACGGCGTGATCGACTGGACGAGGCCCGCGCAGGAGATCGACCGCAAGGTGCGCGCTTTCGACCCCTGGCCAAGCACCACCGCGCGAATCGGGACAGAAACGGTGAAGATCCTCGCCACCGAACCGGTCGAAGAACGATGCAAGGCCGAACCGGGCACCTTGCTCGACGAGGTGGGGCGCATCGCTTGCGGTGACGGCACTGTGCTTCGCCTCCTTAGGTTGCAGAGGCCGGGACGAGCCGCGCAGGACGCCGGAGCCTTCCTGCGCGGGCTGAGGCTTGGCCCTGGCGCGCGTTTCTCCTAATGCCGCGCTACGCTTTACTCATCGAGTACGACGGGGCGGGCTTCGTCGGCTGGCAGAGGCAGGAGACAGGGCCCTCGGTGCAGCAGGCGCTGGAGGAGGCGGCCGCGCGGCTCGCCTGCGGTGCCATGCCGGAGGTCGTCGGTGCGGGGCGGACCGATGCCGGCGTGCATGCCGAAGGTCAAGTGGCTCATCTCGACCTTGACCGTGCGCTCGATCCCGACCGCCTCGTCGAGGCGCTCAACTTCTACCTCGGCGCGGCGCGGATTGCGGTGCGCGCGGCTGCTCTTGTGCCGGAAGCCTTTCATGCGCGCTTCTCCGCCAAGGGGAGGGCCTACCGCTACGCGATCCTCAATCGCCGCGCGCGCCCGGCCTTAGCCTTCGGGCGCGTATGGCACGTTAAGCACACGCTCGACCTCGACGCGATGCGGGCAGCGGCACGCCACTTGATCGGCCGGCACGACTTCACCTCCTTCCGTGCCGCCGCCTGCCAGGCTGCTTCCGCGGTGAAGACGCTCGATCGGCTCGAAATCCTGCGCGAGGGCGAAACGATTTTGGTGTTCGCTGAGGCCCGGTCCTTTCTGCACCACCAGGTGCGCAACATCGTGGGAACCCTGAAACTGGTCGGCGAAGCGAGGCTTTTCCCGGAGGATATGCCGCGCATTCTCGCCGCCCGTGACCGTTCCGTTGCCGGGCCGACCGCGCCGGCCGAAGGGCTGACTTTGACCGCGATCCGCTACGACCCCAACCCTTTCGCCTGAGGCCACCCGCGTCTCAGCGCATGGTGCCGAGCGAGAGCGTGAGCCCCGAGAGGAACAAGCCGAGCACGAGATCCACACCGACGACGCCGACCGCCCTCAGCCCCGGGATGGCAAAGGCCTCGCGCGCGACGAACCATTGCAGCCACAGCACGTAACCGAGGGCGGCGAAGGTCACCCCGCCGGCGAGGGCAGCCGGCAGGACGGTGGCGACCACGGCGGCGGCGAAGAAGACAGCGAGCTGCACGACGTTCGACCAGTTCCAGGCGGCGACGAACAATGGCCAGCGCGGCTCGCGATCGAGCACGCGCGCAACCGCCAACATGATAAGCGCGGTCGCGAACCAGCTGACGACGTAGCCGATCGCCTCTGCTGTGACGAGCCGTATCGGGTCGATCCCGCGCGGCAAGGGCGGCGTGGAGACGAGCTTGAGCGCGAGATAAAGCGGGGCCGCGATCAGCAAGGCGAGGAAACTTCGCCACGCCGTCGCGGCGGAACCATCAAGCAGGCGTAGCCCCTCTGCCCGCCCGCGCGCCATCAGCATGGCGCAGGCAAGGCCCGCCGCCGCATCGCGCGCACTCACGCGACGAACTCCTCGAGCACGCGCTCGTAGATCACGCTCAGGGCGGAGAGCTCCGCCACCGGCACCCGCTCGTCGGCCTGGTGCATGGTGGCGCCGACGAGGCCGAACTCAGCGACGGGGCAGTGCGGGGCAAAGAAGCGCGCGTCCGAAATCCCGCCGCCTGTGTCGAGCCGCGGCGTCGCCCCGCAAGCAGCTTCGATAGCGCGGGTCAGCCGCTCCACCTCAGGTCCCGGTTCGGTCAGGAAGGCCTCGCCCGAGCATGATATGTCGAGGGCGCATCGTTCCGCGTGCCGCGCGGCCGTCGCGCGCAGCATCGCTTCGAGCGAGGCCCGCGTGTGGCGGTCGTTGAAGCGGATGGCGAGGCGGGCCTCCGCACGCGGCGGGATGAGGTTGCCCACGGGGTTGCCGACATCGATCGAGGTGAGCTGCAGGGTGGAGGGCTCGAACCACGCGGTTCCCTCGTCGAGAGGGGTGGCGATCAGGTCATGCGCAATCCGCACCAGGCGATGAACCGGATTGTCGGCCCGCTGCGGGTAGGCGACATGGCCCTGCACGCCGTCGACAATGAGCCGAGCTGTGAGGCTTCCGCGCCGGCCGATTTTCACCGTATCGCCGAGCACGGCGACCGAGGTCGGTTCCCCGACCAGCACGAAGCGAGGGATTTCCCTGCGTGCGGCGAGCCACGCCACCACCTTCGCCGTGCCCTCGATCGCCTCTCCCTCCTCGTCTCCGGTGATGACGAGGGCGATGGCGCCGCGCAGTGTGCGCACGCGGGACAGAAATCGGGCAGTGGCGGCGAGAAAGGCGGCGATGTTGCCCTTCATGTCCACGGCACCCCGGCCGTAAAGCAGACCATCGCGGAGTTCGGCAGCAAACGGATCGACACTCCAGGCGGCGGCGCCGGGTGGCACAACGTCCGTGTGGCCAGCGAAACAGAACGCCGCCGGGCCATCGCCCAAGCGCGCATACAGGTTGCGCACCCGGCCGGAGGAGAGCTCCGTGCAGGCAAAGCCAAGCCGCGCCAGCGTCTCGCGAACGATATCGATCGCGCCCGCGTCCTCGGGCGTGATGGATGGGCAACGGATCAGCGCCCGCGCGATGGGCAGCGGGTCAGCAAGATCAGCCGCGGCCAAGGCGGTCGTGTCAGTCACGCAACAGGTCGTTGATCGAGGTTTTGGCGCGCGTGCGTTCATCAACGCGTTTGACGATCACCGCGCAGGCGAGGCTTGGGCCGGGCGAGCCATCGGGCAAAGGCCGGCCGGGCAGGGTGCCGGGCACAACCACCGAGTAGGCAGGCACGCGGCCAACAAAGACCTCGCCCGTTGCTCGGTCGATGATTTTGGTCGACGCACCGAGGAACACGCCCATGGCCAGCACCGAGCCGCGCTCGACAATCACGCCTTCGGCTACTTCGCAGCGCGCGCCGATGAAGCAATCATCCTCGATGATCACCGGGTTGGCCTGCAGCGGCTCCAGCACACCACCGATGCCCACCCCGCCCGAGATGTGGCAGTTTCGCCCAATTTGCGCGCAAGAGCCAACGGTGGCCCAGGTGTCAATCATCGTGCCGCGATCGACATAGGCGCCGACATTGACGAAGCACGGCATCAGCACCACCCCGGGTGCCACGTAGGCGGAGCGGCGGACCACGCTGCCTGGCACGGCGCGGAAACCTGCCTCGCGGAAGCGCGCTTCGTCCCAGTCCGTGCATTTGAGGGGCACCTTGTCGAAGGCGCCCGGGTGGGTGGCGATGGGGATCGAATCGTTGAGGCGGAAGGAGAGCAGAACGGCCTTCTTCAGCCATTGGTGCACCACCCAGCCCGAGGCGGTCGGCTCGGCCACCCGGGCAGCGCCGGAATCAAGCAGGTCGAGCGCAGCCTCGACCGCCGCCCGTGCCGCCCCGCCAGTGTCGGGCGAGAGGTCGCTGCGCTGGTCCCACAGCGCTTCGATATCCTGCGCCAAGGTGCTGTGCATGTGTCGTTCCTTCGACCTCACTGCCGCAGCACCCTCGCCACGCGGTCCGCTCGTGTCAACGATGGCCGCAGCAACCCGGCGTTAACAGTCGCGACGGTTTACTAGAGGCGCAGACGCATTCGAGGAGATCATGACCCTCGAGTTCCTTCCGTCCTCGGCCGACACGGCGCTGCGTGCCGCGTTGCTCGACAGCCGTCAGCGCTGGCGAGACTTTGTCGCCATGGCGGCTGACTTTGCCTGGGAAACGGACCAGGAGGGCAGATTCACCTTCGTCTACCCTGACCCTGCCTTGGGCTGGGCGGCAGCCGACCTGCTCGGTCGCCCGGCTGAGGATCTTTTGGCCGAGACGGCCACCGGCAAGCCTGCGTTCAGCCCTTTTCGGCCTCTCGACCAGGGCCGGGGGGCAAGGGCTTGGCTGCGCCGTGCGGACGGCGAACTGACCTGCCTGTCTTTTGCTGCGGTCCCGCTGTTCGATCAGGCTGGGCGGGTCAGCGGCGCTCGTGGGGTGGCGCGTGACGTGACGGAGGAGGAGAAGCGGTCGGCCTGTCTCGCCGCGGCTCTGCGTCGCGAGGCCCTGATCGACGCGATCCTGCAGGAGGCGCGGACGGAAATCCTAGCGCGCGACATGCTGCGCGCGGCGGTGCGCGCCATGCTGCCGGCGCTTGGCGCGGCGGGGGCGGCGGTGCTGGCTGAGCGCAACGGTGCCCTCTCTCCTGTCGCTCGCGATGGCGAGCCGCTCGAGGGCATGGTCGGCCTCGCGGCCCGGTTCGCACCGCGATGCGCCTCTGGGCCGCTGACGGAACGGATCGCCAGCCGGGTGCCGGTGGTCGCCGCCCCTGCGTGCCAGCCCGGAGGCGAACGCGGCCTGCTTTTGGTTTGGCGTGCGCCGGACGGACGGTCCTGGGACGAAGAGGAGTGTGAGCTCGTTGGCGCTGCTGGGGACTTCCTGGGCCTCATCCTCGCCCAGGATTCCATGCAGGCGGAAATGCTGCGCCAGGCCCGTACCGATCCCCTGACGGGCCTGCTCAACCGCCGCGCCTTTCTCGAGGAATTGGAGCGCAGGCTCGATCGGCTTGGGCATGAGCGCCGCCCCGGTGCCTTGCTTTTCGTCGATCTCGACAACCTCAAACAGGTCAACGATCGCCTCGGCCACGAGGCGGGAGACGCGGCGATCCGCGCCACAGCCGAACTGCTTCGTGCCGCCGTTCGCCCGACCGATCTCGTCGCCCGGCTGGGCGGTGACGAGTTCGCGGTCTGGCTGGATGGGGCCGACTTGGCAGCGGCGGTCGCCAGGGCGGAACGGCTGGTGGCCGATGCGCGGCTTGCCTTGGCGCACGCTTCTCCGCCTCAGGTCACTCTCTCTCTCTCGATCGGAATCGCTGCACGCACCAATGCCGAGGAAACGGTCGGCCATCTGCTGATGCGTGCGGATACCGCGATGTACGCCGTCAAACGCGAGGGCAAGGCTGGATGGTCGGTCGCAACGTGACCGCGGCGAGAGGGATCATGACCGCTGACCAGTACGAAGAGGCGAAGCGCATCGCCCGGGCAGGCACCGTTGAGGAGCGGGCTGCCCTCGCTCGCCGCAGCGACCTGGCACCTGAACTGCTCTTCTATCTTGCCACCGACCAGGAGGGTGTGGTCAGGGCCGCTGTCGCCGCCAACGACTCCACACCCGCCCAGGCCAATCGCCTGCTTGCCGATGATGGCGATGAGCAGGTGCGCGCGACCCTCGCCCGCAAAATCGCTGCTCTCGCCCCCACGCTTGACGCGGAGAGCCGGGATCGGTTGCAGCGCCTGACAGCCGAGACTTTGCGCAAGTTAGTCGAGGATACCGCCGTCTCGGTGCGCGCCGCCATCGCCGACGTGGTCAAGGAGATGCCGGATGCGCCGCGCGAGCTGATCCTGCGGCTCGCACGCGACGTCGAGATCGACGTGTGCGGCCCGGTTCTCGAATTTTCGCCGCTTTTGACCACCGAGGACCTGCTCCGTCTGATCGAGCAGCCGCCGAACCCCGATGCCCTGGCGGCGATCGCGCGTCGCCCGCACTTAAACGAAACGGTCTCCGACGCCATCGCCGCCACAGCCTCAAGCCCAGCCATCGTCTCGCTGTTACGCAACAGCTCGGCGCAGATCCGCGAAGCCACCCTCGATTCACTGATCGCCCGGGCGGCCGACCATGTAGAGTGGCACGAGCCCCTGGTGAATCGGCCGAAACTGTCTCCCCGCGCGGCGCGAGCGCTTGCAGCCATTGTTGCGGATCACCTCGTGCGCAGCCTCGCCGCCCGGCCCGATCTCGATCCATCAACGATCGAGTTTTTGCGTCGACAGACGGCCGCACGGCTTGCCTGGCGTACGCCCGATGTCGGCACGCATCGCTCGGACCATCCGCAACCGGCCGAGGCGATGGCAAAAGCGGCCGACTTGACGATCCGCGGCCTGCTGGACGACGCGACCTTGCTTGCCGCCGCATCGCGCGGCGAAGCGCGCCTCGTTGCCGCCATGCTGGCGCGTGCGGCCTCACTGCCGCTTGCCGTGGTGGATCGCGCCGCCGCTCTGCGCTCCGCCAAGGGTCTCGTGTCGTTGTGCTGGAAAGGCGGCTTCTCGCCGAAGGTGCTTGAGGCGGTGCAGGGGCTGCTTGGGCGCCTGCCGCCTTCGGGCATGCTGGTTAGCGACGGCGAGTCTTGGCCGCTTTCCGAAGAGGAGATGCGCTGGCAACTCGCTTTCCTTATGCGCGAGAGCAGGGCCCGGGCCTGAACGCTCCCTCTGCGCCCAAGGCGGCAAGCCGCGAGAAACTGTGGTTGACCCACATCGCCCAGGGCGGCGGCCTTTGCCTCATCGTCCCTCCATCCACGTCCATGCCCCGCGGAACAGAGCGCGGGCAGGAGCGGAGACGACGGCAGCAACGGGACGATGGAAAAACGGACCAAAGGGAAGTCAACGTCCTTGCCAGCGCGGTGTGACACGGATCACACGGGTGCATAGGCTGCCGTGCAACCCTTATCGGAGAAGCCTAGGTCAGGGGGCTCGTACGATGCAGGGTGAGCACGCCACGGGGGCTCCCCGATCCGGAAGTGGAGGGATCGCATCGCACACAGCCGATCGATCGGAAGGGATGGAGCTCAGGGAGGAGCTGCAGCATTGGGCGTGCAGCGAAGCGGTGCAGTGCGCCGCCCTGATCCGCCAGGGCAAGGCCGGGCGTGACGTTGGCCTGCTGGTTGCAGGCGCTCTGCGCGCGACGGACGCGCTGGTGCACCGGCCCCTGCCACTGGACGCGCAGGCACTGCTGAAAGCCTCTGCGCTGGAGGCACTGCGCGCTTTGGCTTGCAGCGATGGACGGCAGAGATGACGGGCGTGGCGCCCAGCCTGAGGCGCTGAACTCGGTCAGCGCGCCGCTGCTTGAGGGTGAGGCTTCGCGCCCTGCCCTGTCGTGGCGGGACCGCTGGCAGGCTCGGTATCAGGCTGGTCAGTGGCTGTTTGGTCGCAAGCCAAGCGCCTGGCTTGTCAGCCTCGACCCCATCCTGCCCCGGCAGGGCCGCGCCCTCTCTCTTGGCGAGGGGGAGGGGCGGAACGCGGTCTGGCTTGCCAAGCGGGGGCTGTCGGTTACTGCGGTCGATTTCGCCCCGGCTGCGCTCGCGCGCGCTAGGTCTCTCGCCGCGGAAGCGTGTGTGCGGCTGGCGGTCATTGAGGCCGACATCACGCGGTGGCGGCCGCCGGCTGGTGGCTTCGACCTCGTGCTGCTGATGTTTGTGCAGTTGCCGCCGGCTGAGCGGGAACCGGTGCACCGCGCGGCGGTCGAGGCGCTGGCTCCTGGCGGGTTGCTGGTGCTCGAGGCCTTTGCCAAAGGGCCGTGGCGCAGCTGCGGGCCAAAGACCGATGAGGCGCGCTACGACCCGGCGACCCTCGAGCATGATTTCCGAGATCTTTCGATCATCAAGCTCATCTCTGGGCTGACTCTGCTTGACGAGGGAGACGCGCATCGCGGCGAGGCCTCGGTTGTGCGCCTGGTCGCACGCCGCCCGACCCTTGACGGCCTGGTTTATGCCCCGATTTGACGGGTATGAATGAGAACGGGAGTTTTGCCGCCTTAAAGCTGTTCCTGGTGTTTGGGCCGCTTATGGGGCTCCTGCTTCTCGACCGTTACCACCTCATGCGCGATCGCAAACGTGAAGAGGAGGCCAAGGCCCAAGCGAAGGCAACAACCGCTGACCAGCCTCCTCGCAGCTCAAAGGGGAGAGCCTGATCACCCGATGCCAGGGGGGGGAAGTGCGTCTCGCGCAGGGCGTTTGCGTGCGGTTTTTGGATGGAGGGGCGTGGTATCGCTCACGTATCTCGCACGCGGGGCGTTGGCTGTTAGCCTGGGGCGGTGGACACGCTCGCCCGCTACGAGTTCCTCATCTTTCTCGCCCTGCCATTGATTTGGGGCTTGCGCGAGCTTTGGCTGTTGCGGCGCGAGCGGCGGCGGTCGAAGCGCCAGGGGGAGCGCTGAAGCGTCAAGCGGACCGCGGCATGCGGAACGGCAGCAGGAGTTTCACCCACGCTTGGCGAAAACGATCGAGTGCGAGCGCCTCGTGCAGGCCGCGCGCTTGCTCACACCACAACCTGGTTGCCACGTCGCTGCGCGCGTAGAACGGCGCGTCCTCCAGCGTGCGCACGAGCTGCGGCTTCGTGCCTGCATCGGCCCTGGTCGGGCGCGGCACGCGCCACAGCGTCCCTGGCAGGCGTGCCAGCGGTGGGGCGTCGCGCTCCATCACCGTGCCGTTAGGGCCAAACAGCAGGGCGAGAGAGAAGGCCGAGCCGTCGCGGCGTTCGGCATCGTACAGAACCGCCGTTCCCGATCCGATTATGGCCCTGCTCCAGGTCCAGAAGCGGAACCCGTCCTCTAGCGGTTCCAATCCGGCATTCGTATCCAGGTAGCCGTGGCCAGACCAGGAGAGGGCTGGGTCGCGCATCGTCACCTCAACCCGCGCCTGCGGAGCAAGCGGCGCCCAGAGATGGCGACGGGCGGGATCGAGCACGAAGAGGCGGGCCGGCAGGGCAGTTGGATGCACCCGCACCAGCCCGCGCACCCGTCGGGGAATGGGAACCGCGATCTCGTCGATGCCGATGCTGAGCCCGTTGCCATCCCAGGACAGGGACGACCGACCGAGGTGATAGTTCGTGGCGTCGCGGGCGAGGGCTGCCCGCCCGCGTTCCGTCATGGTCCAGCGCGCGCGCGGCCCATAGAGCGCGACGTTGAGAGCGACATGGTTTTCCGGCTCGCCTTGCCCTCGCCCCCGCGCCCAGGCGTAGTAAGGCGAGAAGACGGAGCCTAAGAACGCGATGATGGTCAGCGCATGGGTTCCGTCATCGCTGAGCGCATCGACATACCACCAAGCGTAGCCGCCTTGTGGAACCGCTGCGTCGAAGCGTGGTCCGCCATCAGGGCCAAAGCAGCGAGGCGCCCCGACATCAGCGTCATCGGCACCCCGGGTCCCGGGTGCACGCTGCCCCCTGCCAGGTACAGGCCTGGGATCCGCGTTTTCGCCCCCGGCCTCTGGAAGGAGGCGCGCCACCCCGCGAGGTCCCGCCCGTAAAGCGCTCCTCCCGTCGCCGGGAACATCCGCGCCCATTCCGCCGGGCCGGTGCGCCGCATCGCTCCCGGCTCCCAGGAGATCTGCAGTCCGCAGCGTGCCAGAAGCGCGAAGGTCGCCTGTTCGCATCTCTCGATCTCCTCCGGCGTCGGTTGCCCGCGATCACCGCGGGCAGGCGCGTTCACCAGCACCAGCAGCCTCTCTGGCCCGCCCGGTGGTGTGCCATCGTCGCCGCGATCCTGCGCGCAAATATAGACGGTGGGCTCGCGCGGGAGCTGGCCATGCGCGATGCGGTCGAACTCGTCGCGATAGTCGCGCGAGAAGAAGACCGTGTGGCGGGTGAGCGGGAAGCCGCTGGCGCGGGCAAGCCCGGTCCAGGTCAGGGCGGACAGCGAGCGCGGCACCCGCCTCTGGTCGGGCACGGCCCGGCGCACGGCCTCGCCGAACAGCCCTTGAGAGAGAGCGGCGACGTCGGCGTTCACCACGACGTGGTCGGCGGAGATCCGCTCACCGTCGGCCAACCGCACGCCGGCGACGCGACCGCCATCGACCAGGATCTCCGCCACCTCTGCCCCGAAGCGGAACGTGGCGCCGGCGCATTCGGCGAGGGCGGCCAGCGTGCGCGCGAGGGCATGCATCCCTCCTTCCACTGCCCACACCCCCCGCTGTTCGACATGAGCGATGAGCATTAGGGTGGCGGGGGCGGTGAAGGGATTGGCACCGCAATAGGTAGCGTAGCGGCCGAAGAGTTGGCGCAGCCGAGCATCCCGGAAGTATTTGCAAAGTTCTTCCCACAATACGGCGAAGGGCGACACCCCCCATAGCCGCGTCAGCCCCGAAAGCCCCGCCCGGCCGACTAAGGTGACAGGGTTGGGGCGGGGCGCGCGCATAAAGTTGTGGTCGAGCGTGGTGTAAATTGCCGCCGCCCGAGCGGCAAAGGCGCGGAAGCCCCGTGCTTCGGCAGGACCGGCGAAGCGGGCGATCGCTTCAGCATTGGCGTGCTCGTCGGCTGCGAGATCGAACACGCCCTCCGATCCGTCCCAAACGTGGCGGGCGAGAACGCCGAGGGGGGTGAGGCGCATATGCTCGTCGGTGGCGAACCCCGCTTCCGCGAGCAGCTCGTCGAGCACCCAGCGCATGGTGAACACGGTGGGCCCCCCATCGACCAAGGTTGGGCCTGCCGGCACGGCCTGCATTTTGCCGCCCGGTTGGTTGGCCTTCTCCAAGACCGTCACCGTCCAGCCGCGCGCGGCGAGAGTGAGCGCGGCGGCGAGCCCTCCCATACCGGCTCCGATCACCGCCACCCTCTCCCCTTTCATCCCTCCTGCCTCCTGGGATCCCGTTCACCGCCCTGACTTTGATGGTTGCACGTGATTGTGCTTGACGTCCCTGTCAACTTTCAATGACAGTTGCTCTGACAGGCGCGCTTGACAGTCGGGCCGCCGAGCGACCCGGCCGAGCGAGGTGGAGGGAAGAATGGACGCTGTGAACCGGATCGAGAAGGCGCTGGGCGAAGCCCTCGACATTGCGAACGGCCCTGGCCGTCCGCCCAGGCTCGCTGAAGCCATGCACTATGCTGTGTTTCCGCGCGGCGCTCGTGTCCGCCCGCGCTTGGTGCTCGCCGCTGCTGCCGCTTGCGGCGACGACGCACCGGCGCTGACGGATGCTGCCGCTGCTGCGATCGAGCTCCTGCACTGCGCCTCGCTGGTGCACGACGACCTACCATGCTTTGACGACGCCGCCGTCCGCCGTGGCAAGCCCGCTTTGCACGTCGTCTACGGCGAGCCGCTTGCTGTGCTCGCTGGTGATGCGTTGATCGTGCTCGCCTTTCAGATTCTCGCCCGCGCGGGCGCCGCGTGCCCCGGCCGTCTGCCCTCCTTGCTCCACATTATCGGCGATGCCGTTGGCATGCCGCTCGGGATCGCTGCTGGCCAGGCCTGGGAGTGCGAACCGCGCGTGGATCTTGGTGCCTATCAACGCGCCAAGACCGCCTCGCTTTTCTCCGCCGCCACCATGAGCGGGGCGGCCGCTGCAGGGGCCGACCCCGAGCCCTGGCAGCGGCTCGGCGAGAAGCTAGGTGAGGCCTACCAGGTGGCGGATGATCTCCGCGACGCGCTGGCCGATGAGGAGGAGGCAGGCAAATCTACGGGCCGCGACGCCTTGCTGGGCCGTCCCTCCGCGGCACTCACTTTGGGCATCCCGGCCTGTTTACGCCACCTCGAGGACCTGGTCGGCGAGGCGATCGCCGCCATTCCGCCTTGCCCCGGGCGCGAGGCGCTGGAGCAGCTGATCCTGCTCGAAGCCCGGCGGCTGGTGCCGAAGGCTGCCACCGCGCAGGCTGCGTGAGCCTCATTGCCGCAGCCCCCTGTCCGCCCGCCGTGCCGCGCAGCGGCATCGGTGGCCGGGTGCGCGACGGGGTTCTGGATCTGCGCGACCGGCTGTTTGCCTCGCCACGCTTCCGCCGCCTCGCCGCTGCCTTTCCCCTTACGCGGGGCATCGCTCGGGCCAAGACGCGGGCCCTGTTCGACCTTTGTGCTGGCTTCGTTTACTCGCAGGTGTTGGCCGCCTGCGTCCAGCTTGATCTGTTCCGTCTCCTGCGCGAGGCACCGCGCACCGCTGAGGAGGTCGCGGTGCTCAGCGGGCTTTGCGCCGAGGGGGCGGAGCGCTTGCTCAAGGCTGCGGTCGCGCTTCGTCTGCTCGATCACCGGTCCGGCGGTCGGTACGGGCTCGGGCCCCTCGGCGCCGTCGTCGCGGCCGATGGGGGAGTGGCGGCCATGGTCGCGCATCACGCCGCACTCTATCGCGACCTGGCCGACCCAGTCGCTTTGCTGCGTGGCGACCGCGGCACGGCTCTGGCCGAGTATTGGCCCTATGCGGGGGCAGAGGACGTCGGGTCGCTCGCTGCCGAACGGGTGGCGGACTATTCGGCTCTGATGGCCGCCTCGCAACCCATGGTGGCGAATGAGATCCTGGCCGCCTGCCGATTCGACCGTTTCCAGGCCTTACTCGACGTCGGCGGCGGCGAAGGGGCGTTTCTCGAAGCGGTCGCCGCCCGCCATCCAAAACTTTCGCTTGCCCTGTTCGACGTGCCAGCGGTGGCGGAGCGGGCGCGAAGGCGGCTTTCGGCGCGCGGCGTGCGGGCTGAGGTTTTTGCCGGCGACTTCCGCCGTGACCCGATCCCAGCGGGCTTCGATGCCATCAGCTTGGTGCGGATTGCGCACGATCACGACGACGCCACGGTCTTTGCCCTGTTCCGCACCCTCCGCAGTGCTCTGCCGCCGGGTGGGACCTTGCTCCTCGCTGAGCCGCTGGCCGGGACGAAGGGCGCCGAACCGGTCGGGGACGCTTATTTCGGCCTCTACCTTTGGGCGATGGGGCGTGGGCGGCCGCGCACGGCGGAGGCGTATCGACTCATGCTGGCCGAGGCGGGGTTCGCCGCGGTGCGCGAGCGCCCGACGCGGATACCTCTGCTTGTTCGCGTCTTGGAGGCGCGGGTCAGCCGGGGCGTTGCTAACGGATCCACGAGTGTCAATCATGCTTGACCTTCCTGAGCGTCAAGTTAGACTGACACTCATCCCAGGGAGGGAAGCGGAGCCCCGGATGGACACCGTCGCTGTCCTGCTTGAAGAGCCGATGCGCCTCAGCCTGGCGCGGGTCGGGCTCGCCGAACCGGGCGAGGCTGATGTGCTGATCGACGTCACCTTTTCCGGGATCTCGACCGGCACGGAGCGCCTCCTGTGGTCGGGGCGGATGCCGCCCTTCCCGGGGCTCGGCTACCCGCTCGTTCCCGGCTACGAGTCCGTTGGCACCATTGTCGCCGCCGGCCCCCGGTCGGGGCGACGGGTGGGCGAGACGGTGTTCGTGCCTGGGTCAAACGGCTTCGTTGGTGCGCGCGGCCTGTTCGGCGGTGCCGCGCGACGGCTCGTCGCCCACGGGGCGCGGGTTCTGCCCATCGACCCGGCCTTGGGCGAAGAGGGCATCTTGCTCGCTCTTGCCGCCACCGCCCGCCACGCTTACCCCGACCCTGCCTATCAGCCGGACCTGATCGTCGGGCATGGCGTGCTCGGCCGACTTCTGGCCCGGCTTGCGGTCGCCCACGGGGCCGCGCCGACGGTGTGGGAAACAAACCCGGCGCGCCGCGACGGGGCGGTTGGCTACACCGTGGTTGATCCAGACGAGGATCGCGGTGGGCCCTATCGCGCGATCTGCGACGTCTCTGGCGACTCCACCATCCTTGATACGCTGATTTCGCGCCTTGCTCTCCAAGGCGAGATCGTGCTCGCCGGCTTCTATGCCGATCGCCTGGCCTTCACCTTTCCGCCCGCCTTCATGCGCGAGGCGAGGATCCGCATCGCGGCGGAATGGAAGCCTGACGATCTCGTTGCCGTATCGCACCTCATCGGCTCAGGGCGTCTGTCGCTTGCAGGGCTGATCACACACCACGCCACGGCTGACCGCGCGGCTGAGGCCTACGAGACGGCCTTCACCGACCCGACCTGCCTCAAGATGGTGCTCGACTGGAGGGGAGTGTCATGACCGTTATTGTCCGCCCTGAGCCGCGCGACCCGCTCGAACACCAAAAGGAGGTTCTGCGCGCCGAAGCGGCAGCGGAACAGCCCGCGCCCGAGACGAGCACAGCGACGAAACAGACCCAGATCGTTGCCATCTACGGCAAGGGCGGCATTGGTAAGTCGTTCACGCTTGCTAATCTCAGCTACATGATGGCGCAGCAGGGCAAAAAGGTGCTGCTCATCGGCTGCGACCCGAAGTCGGACACCACCTCGCTGCTGTTCGGCGGCCGCTCCTGCCCCACCATCATCGAGACCTCCTCGCGCAAAAAGGCGGCCGGCGAGGAGGTGAAGATCGGCGATGTCTGCTTCAAGCGCGACGGCGTGTTCGCGATGGAGCTCGGTGGCCCAGAGGTCGGTCGCGGCTGCGGCGGCAGGGGCATCATCCACGGTTTCGAACTGCTCGAAAAGCTTGGCTTCCACGAGTGGGACTTCGACTTCGTCCTGCTCGACTTCCTAGGCGATGTGGTGTGCGGCGGCTTTGGTCTGCCGATTGCGCGCGACATGTGCCAGAAGGTGATCGTCGTCGGCTCAAACGACCTGCAGTCTCTCTACGTCGCCAACAATGTCTGTTCTGCCGTGGAATATTTCCGCCGCCTCGGCGGCCATGTCGGCATCGCGGGGATGGTGGTGAACAAAGACGACGGCACCGGCGAGGCGCACGCCTTCGCCGCCAAGGCGGAAATTCCAGTGCTCGCCTCCATTCCGGCCGACGAGGACATCCGGCGTAAATCCGCCGCCTACGAGATCATCGGCAAGCCGGGCGGGCGCTGGGGCCCGCTGTTCGAGCGCCTCGCCCGCGCGGTGATTGAAGCCCCGCCGCTAAGGCCACGCCCTCTGAGCCAGGACGAACTCCTCGGCCTGTTCAAGGGTGAGACGGTCGGACGCGATGTCGTGCTCGAGCCCGCGACGGAGACCGACATGTGCGCAGCCGAAAAGATCGTCAAGCCGTCTCTCGAAGTGATTTATGAGGGCGTGTGATGGAGGGAGGCACCTTACCGGCTCCGCCCACCACCCCGCCCGACGTGGCGGCGCTGGCCAGGGGCGGAGGCTGCCACGCAGGGCGCGAAACGATGGAGCGCGCCGCCCGCGCCGCCGGCAAGGGCGTGGCACTCGATCGTCTCGCCCAACTCTACCCGCGCGGCCCGCACGATCAGCCGCAGTCCATGTGCCCGGCTTTTGGGTCGCTGCGCGTAGGGCTGCGCATGCGTCGCGTGGCGACCATCCTCTCGGGTTCGGCCTGCTGCGTCTACGGGCTCACCTTCACCAGCCACTTCTACGGTGCGCGCCGCACGGTGGGCTATGTTCCGTTCAATTCCGAAACGCTCGTCACCGGCAAGCTGTTTGAGGACATTCGCGAAGCAGTCCACCGGATGGCAGATCCCGCCCAGTACGACGCCATCGTGGTAACGAACCTCTGCGTACCGACGGCTTCGGGCGTGCCGCTTGATCTTCTGCCGAAACAGATCAACGGCGTGCGTATCATCGGCATCGATGTGCCGGGCTTCGGTGTCCCAACGCATGCTGAGGCGAAGGATGTGCTGGCCGGTGCCATGCTCGCCTATGCCCGCGCCGAGGCCGAAGCCGGGCCCGTGGCGCGCCCGCGCGATCTCGTCGAGGGTGAGCCCACGGTAGCGCTGATCGGCGAGCTGTTTCCAGCCGACCCGGTCGGTATCGGTGCGCTTCTCGCGCCCATGGGGCTTGGGGTCGCACCACCCACACCGGCGCGCGAGTGGCGCGATCTCTACGGCGCTTTGGATTGTGTTGTCGCCGCCGCGGTGCATCCGTTCTACGTCTCCGCCGTGCGCGAGTTCCGCGCCGCGGGGCGCCCCGTTGTGGGTTCGGGGCCTGTTGGGCGCGAAGGCACCGCGGCCTGGCTGGAGGCGGTTGGGCAAGCGACCAATCTAGGGTCGGCGGCGATCAATCGCGCCAAGGCGAAGGCCTTGCCCGCCATCGAGGGGGCGCTGGCCGCCAACCCAATCCAGGGCACTGTCACGGTCTCGGGCTACGAGGGCTCCGAGCTTTTGGTTGCGCGGCTGCTGATCGAGGCCGGGGCGCGCGTTCCGTATGTCGGTACCGCCGTGCCGCGCACGGAATGGTCCGAGCCTGATCGGGAGTGGCTCGCTGCCCATGGATGCTATGTGCAGTTCCGCGCCTCTCTCGAGCAGGATATCGCGGCGATGTTGGAGGTGCGCCCAGACCTCGCTGTTGGCACCACGCCGCTCGTGCAGAAGGCGAAGGAAGCCGCCATTCCGTCCCTTTACTTCACCAACATGGTCTCCGCCCGCCCGCTGTTTGGGCCTGCGGGAGCGGGTTCTCTTGCAAGCATCGTTGCCGCCCAGGTTCGCCAGGCGGAACGGTTCCGCCGCATGGTGTCGTTCTTCGACGGCGTCGGCTGCGGGCAGACGGCGGGCTACGGTTTTCGCGATATCCCGCGCGAGCCTGCAGGCTTCCGCGAGAGGATAGCGCGCGCGCGCGCCGCGCGGGCCAAGGCCCTCGAGGCGGTGGGGAGCTGAGCCGATGCTGGTGCTGGATCACGATCGTGCTGGCGGCTACTGGGGCTGCGTTTACGCCTTCACCGCGGTGCGCGGCCTGCGCGTCGTTATCGATGGGCCGGTTGGTTGCGAGAACCTGCCCGTCACCGCAGTGCTGCACTATACCGATGCTCTCCCCCCTCATGAGCTTCCCGTCGTCGTCACCGGGCTCGACGAAGACGCGCTGTCGCAGAAAGGCACGGAGCAGCAGCTCGTCCGCGCCGACAAGGTGGGCGATCAGGACCTGCCCTCCGTCGTCGTGACCGGCTCGATCGCGGAGATGATCGGCGGCGGCGTGGTGCCTGAGGGGTCGAACCTGAGGCGGTTCATCCCGCGCACGATCGACGAGGACCAGTGGCAGGCGGCGGATCGCGCCATTTATTGGCTGTGGACCGAGTTCGGGGCGAAGAAAACCCGCATCAGGCGCGCCCGGCCAAATGGCACCAAACCCAAAGTTAATATCATCGGGCCGATTTACGGCACCTTCAACATGCCCTCCGATCTTGCCGAGATCCGGCGCCTGGTCGAGGGCATCGGCTGCGAGGTGAACATGACGTTCCCTCTCGGCGCGCATATCGACGACATTCCTAAGCTTGCCGAGGCCGATATCAACATCTGCCTTTACCGCGAGTTCGGCCGCAAGCTGTGCGAGGCGCTCGATCGGCCCTATCTGCAGGCGCCGATCGGGCTTTTTGCCACGACCAACTTCCTGCGTACGCTTGGCGAACTGACGGGGCTGGATCCCGAGCCTTTCATCGAGCGCGAAAAGCACACCACGCTGAAGCCCCTCTGGGACCTCTGGCGCAGCGTTACCCAGGACTTCTTCGCCTCCGCTTCCTACGGCGTGGTAGCGACCGACACATATGTGCGTGGTCTGACACGGTTTTTGACTGAGGAGCTTGGCATCCCGCAGGCCTTTGCCTTCGCCCGCAAGCCCGGGCAGAAGCCGGACAATGAGGCAGTGCGAAGGGCGATCCGCGAGAGGCCCGCGCTTGTTTTGTTTGGTTCCTACAACGAGCGCATGTATGCGACGGAGGCAAAGTCGCGCGCGATTTTCATCCCTGCCTCCTTCCCGGGCGCGATCGTGCGTCGCGCCACCGGCACGCCGTTCATGGGCTATGCAGGTGCCACCTATCTCGTGCAGGAGTTCTGCAACGCGCTTTTCGATGCGCTGTTCCACATCCTGCCGTTAGGCGCCGATCTCGATCGCATCGAGGCGACCCCTGCCAAGGCGTCAGAGCCTTGGGACGAGGAAGCGCGCACCTTGCTTGATCGCCATCTCGAGACCGAACCGTTCTTGGTGCGCATCTCGGCTGCCAAGCGCTTGCGCGATGCGGCGGAACGGATGGCGCGCGAAGCCGGTGCCGAGTGCGTGACGGTCGATCACGTCGCGCGCGTGCTCGCCGAGCAGACCGCGAGGGTGCCGGCATGAGCGGACCAGGATTTCACGAGTTTCCGATCCGGAAACGGAACACAACGGTTCCAGATCGGATCACCCGTCGGGCTGGCGGTGTCTCGTCCGCCCGATCCCTGCCGCGCGGGAGTAGCGCGGTAACGGCCGCAAGGCCATCAGCCGAGAGGTAATGCGATGGCTGATCAACCCGGTGGCTCGCTGTCGGGGCTGACGGAGAATGAGGCGAAGGAGTTCCACAACGTCTTCTCCTCGTCCTTTGTCATCTTCACGGCGGTCGCCATCATCGCCCACATCCTGGCTTGGACGTGGCGTCCGTGGTTGCCTCCCGTCGGGGGCTACCGCGACGCGTCGTTGATCGACGGTCTCGCCACCGTCGCGACCTACCTGACCTGAGGAGGGCCCCGACATGTGGCGGATTTGGCTGATCTTCGACCCGCGCCGTGTGCTCGTCGCACTGGCTACGTTCCTGCTAGTCCTGGCGCTGCTGATCCACTTCATCCTGCTCAGCACCGACCGGTTCAACTGGCTGGACGGCCCGCGCCCGACCGTGGCGGCGGCGCAGAACACCGCGCTTCCGTCCCGCTAGGGGCGTGTGGGCAGGCCGGGTGACGGGCGCCGCGTCGCACACCGCAGGGCGGCGCCCGTCACCGGCAACCCGCCCGGAAGCGGGCGTGTCAGCACGAGAGAAGGGTGACGCGTTATGTCGATGCTGAGTTTCGAGAAGAAGTACCGGGTGCGCGGCGGAACCCTGATCGGGGGCGACCTGTTCGACTTCTGGGTGGGGCCGTTCTACGTCGGGTTCTTCGGTGTCACCACGCTGTTCTTCAC
>CALLUO010000012.1 GCA_938010425.1 uncultured Elioraea sp. | reverse complement strand
GGACTTTTCCCGCCCCTCTGATTGACGGGCGCAGAACGCGCTGCCTAGAGTGCCAATCGGTACGGAGCCGGTTCCGAGTCGGCGCCGGTTCGTCCGATCTCGCAAGGGCAAGAGGGCAGCAGAGGTGAACAAGAACGATCTCGTGGCACACGTCGCCGACAAGACCGACTTGTCGAAGGCCAAGGCAGCCGAGGTGATCGACACTGTATTCGCCGCGATCGAAGGGGCTTTGAAGAAGAAGCAGGAGGTGCGCATCGTCGGTTTTGGCACCTTCTCGACCTCGAAGCGCAAGGCCGGCAAGGGGCGTAACCCGCGCACTGGCGAGGAGATCAAGATCCCGGCCACCGTTAGTGTCCGCTTCAAGGCCGGCAAGGGCTTGAAAGAGGCGGTGAACTGAGCTTTCTCGCCTGCAGCGCGCCCGACTTGGGCCGGCGGGAGCGGCGGGCTGTTCGGTGCGCAGCGCGGGTGGGCGGTTAGCTCAGCGGTAGAGCGCCTGTCTTACACACAGGATGTCGGCGGTTCGACTCCGTCACCGCCCACCAGGGCGATGCTTGACACGGCTGGCTGCCAACCGTACTTGCAAAAGCATTGCGCGGGTGTAGCTCAGTCGGTTAGAGCGCCGGCCTGTCACGCCGGAGGTCGCGGGTTCGAGCCCCGTCACTCGCGCCACTGAGTTTCTCCGCCGCGTGCGGATCGCTGGTCAAAAAGCCGCTGGAAAGGCGGGACCCGGTTTACGAGCTTTGGGTGAGTAGGCACCGCTTCTAGGCGGGACCGAAGGGGGGAGCGTTTCTGATCGTGACGATCGATCTTGCCGAATACGTTCCGATCCTCATTTTCATCAGCATCGCGGCTGTTCTTGCTTTGGCGATGGTTTTGGGCAGCCTCGTCGCGGCGAAGCAAAATCCGGATGCGGCCAAGTTGTCGCCCTACGAATGCGGCTTCGACCCGTTCGACGATGCCCGGCGTCGTTTCGACGTTCGCTTCTACCTGGTTGCCATCCTCTTCATCATCTTCGACCTCGAGGTTGCGTTCCTTTTCCCTTGGGCCGTGGCGGTGGGCGACATTGGCTGGGTCGGCTTCGGCTCGATGATGGGCTTCCTTGCGGTTTTGACGGTCGGTTTCATCTATGAATGGCGCAAGGGCGCTCTTGATTGGGAGTGACTGCCGGGGAGATTGAACGATGACGACGTCGATTGCCTGGAACCGGGAGGCGCTGCCACCCGGCCCCGCGCAGGATGCAGTGCTGAAGCAGGCGACTCAGTCTCTGGTCGAGAAAGGGTTCCTGGTCGCCCAGTTTGACAAGCTGGTGAACTGGGCCCGCACCGGAAGCCTATGGCCGATGACATTCGGGCTTGCCTGTTGCGCGGTGGAGATGATTCACGCCTATATGAGCCGTTACGACCTCGACCGTTTCGGAATCATCCCCCGCGCAAGCCCGCGGCAAAGCGACGTGATGATTGTGGCCGGCACTCTGACCAACAAGATGGCGCCGGCCCTGCGCCGTGTGTACGACCAGATGCCTGAGCCGCGTTGGGTGATCAGCATGGGCTCCTGCGCTAACGGCGGCGGTTACTACCACTATAGCTACAGTGTGGTGCGAGGCTGCGACCGCGTGGTGCCGGTGGATGTCTATGTGCCTGGCTGTCCGCCGACGGCAGAGGCGTTGCTGTACGGCATCATGCTGCTGCAGAAGAAGATCCGTCGCAGCGGCACGATCCTGAAGCGCTGAGCGGGCCATCGCCATGACGACGACTCTGGCCAGCTTGGCTGAGGAGATCGCCACCTCCTGCCCGCAAGCCGTTCTGTCCTGGCAGGAACGGCGTGGTGAAATCCGCATCGATGCGCGGCGCGAACACTTGCGCGAGCTGATGCGCATGCTGCGTGACGATCCGCGTTTCGCATTCGCTCAGTTGATGGATCTTTGCGGAGTGGATTGGCCGGATCGTCTGCAGCGTTTCGACGTCGTGTACAACCTTCTTGCACCCGTGCCGAATAGGCGTGTGCGGGTGGTGGTAGCGACAGATGAGACCACGCCTGTTCCGTCAGTGGCTGAGATCTGGCCAGCGGCAGGCTGGTACGAGCGCGAGGCTTGGGATCTATTCGGCATCGTGTTTGAGGGCAACCCTGACCTGCGCCGCCTCCTGACCGACTACGGCTTCGAGGGCCACCCGCTGCGCAAGGACTTTCCGCTGACGGGTCACGTCGAGCTTCGCTACGATGAAGAAACCAAAAGGCTTGTCTACGAGCCTGTTAAGCTCGCGCAGGACTTCCGTAATTTCGACTTTCTCTCGCCCTGGGAAGGCATGACCACACTGCCTGGAGACGAGAAGGTGCACCGTGGCTGAAGTCGTCATTGGCGCGGGTGAAACGGGGCCCGGGGCGGCGATCCGCACCCACACGATAAACTTCGGGCCGCAGCACCCAGCGGCACACGGCGTGCTGCGGATGGTGCTGGAGATGGATGGCGAGGTGGTAGAGCGCGCCGACCCGCATATCGGCCTTTTGCATCGGGGCACGGAGAAGCTGATCGAGTACAAGACGTATATGCAGGCGGTTCCCTATTTCGACCGCCTCGATTACGTCTCGCCGATGTGCCAAGAACATGCTTTCGCGCTAGCGGTCGAGAAGCTCCTCGGCATCACGCCGCCGCCACGCGCGCAGTACATCAGGGTTTTGTTTGCCGAAATATCGCGCATACTTAATCATTTGCTGAACATCACGACATTTGGTCTCGACATCGGTGCCATCACACCGGTGTTCTGGGGTTTCGAAGAGCGCGAGCGGCTGATGGAATTCCACGAAGCTGCGTCAGGGGCGCGGCTGCACGCGAACTACTTTCGCCCTGGGGGTGTGGCAAAGGACCTCCCACCGGGTTTGACTGACCGCATTATGTCCTGGACGGAGTCTTTCGTCTGTTTTGTTGATGACCTCGAAACGTTGTTGAATGAGAACAGAATTTGGAAACAGCGTTCGGTCGATATCGGCGTGATGCCGCTCGAGGAAGCGCTGGCTTGGGGCTGGTCCGGTCCGTGCCTGCGCGCCTCGGGTGCCGCGTGGGATCTTCGCAAAGCCCAGCCCTATGACGTTTACGCTGAGATGGATTTTGACATCCCCGTCGGCCGCAATGGCGACTGTTATGATCGGTATTTGGTGCGTGTAGCGGAGATGCGCGAGAGCGTAAAAATCATTCGCCAGTGCATCGAACGCATGCCGGATGGCCCCGTGAAGACGCAGGACCACAAAATTACGCCGCCTTCGCGCGCTGAGATGAAAACGTCGATGGAGGCCTTAATCCACCATTTCAAGCTCTACACCGAGGGCTACCACGTGCCGGCGGGTGAGACGTATACGGTGGTGGAGGCGCCCAAAGGCGAGTTTGGCGTCTACTTGATCGCCGACGGCACCAATCGCCCCTATCGCTGCAAAATCCGCGCGCCAGGGTTTGCGCACCTCCAAGCGATGGATCGGCTCGCCAAAGGGCATATGCTGGCGGATACGGTGGCGATCATCGGCAGCCTCGACATCGTGTTCGGCGAAATCGACCGATGACCCAGCCATCGCAAAAGCTCGCGCGTTGGACGCCTGCCCACCTGTTCGATGGCGGGCCGGAAACATTCGCGTTCTCGCCCGCCTATCGTGCCAAGGCAGAGGCGCAGATGGCGAAGTATCCGCCGGGGCGTCAGGCAGCGGCGGTGAAGGCGTTACTTGACCTCGCCCAGAGGCAAATGGAGGAGGAAACCGGCGCACGCTGGCTGCCGCGCGCGGCGATGGATCACGTCGCGGAGATGCTCGCCCTGCCTAGGATCCGCGTCTACGAGGTGGCAACCTTCTATACCATGTTTAAAACGCGACCCGTTGGGCGCTTTCATTTGCAGGTGTGCACGACCACGCCCTGCTGGCTGCGCGGTTCCGACACTGTGCTTGCCGCCTGCCGCCGTGCCGCCGGCAATGTTCCGGATGGCGAAGTTTCCTTGGACGGAATGTTCTCGGTCGAGGAGGTCGAGTGCCTCGGCGCCTGCGTCAATGCCCCGATCCTTTGGGTGGGTGACGAGTTCTACGAGGACCTCGACGGTGAGGCGACGGAGCGCATTCTGGAGGCTTTCCGCCGTGGCGAACGCCCAGGCGCCGGCTCCGTGCGGCGACGCCAAGCTTCGGCACCGGAAGGCTGGCCGGATGTCGAAGGTGCTGCGCTCACCAGCCTTGCAAAGACGGATATAGAGTGATGCTGGCCGATCGCGATCGCATTTTTACAAACCTCTACGGGCAGGCCGATTGGCGCCTTGCTGGTGCGCGCGCGCGCGGCGATTGGGACGGCACGAAAGCGCTGATCGAAAAGGGTCGAGAGTGGATCGTTGAGGAGGTGAAAGCGTCGGGGCTGCGCGGCCGCGGCGGGGCCGGGTTTCCGACCGGGCTCAAATGGTCCTTTATGCCCAAACAAGTGAAGGATCGTCCGCATTACCTCGTCATCAACGCGGACGAGAGCGAACCAGGCACCTGCAAAGACCGCGATATCCTTCGCCATGAGCCGCACAAGCTGATCGAAGGTGCCCTGCTCGCCTCCGTCGCGATTGGCGCGCACGAGGCCTGGATCTACATCCGCGGCGAATTCCATGCCGAGTACAAGCGCCTTCAGCACGCGATCGACGAGGCCTACGAGGCAGGGCTGATCGGCAAGAACGCCTGTGGAACGGGGTACGACTTCGATCTCAAGGTCACGCGCGGGGCGGGGGCCTATATTTGCGGCGAGGAGACAGCGCTCCTCGAGAGCCTTGAGGGAAAGAAGGGCATGCCGCGGCTGAAGCCGCCGTTTCCTGCCGCCGTTGGGCTCTGGGGCTGCCCAACCACCGTCAACAATGTTGAATCGATTGCGGTCGTGCCCGAAATTCTGCGCCGCGGCGCCTCATGGTTCGCCTCCATCGGCCGGCCGAAGAACACTGGGACGAAGATCTTTTGCATCTCTGGCCATGTAAACCGGCCATGTAACGTTGAGGAGGCGCTCGGCATTCCGTTGCGCGAGCTTATCGAGCGCTACGCAGGCGGCGTGCGCGGGGGGTGGGACAACCTGCTTGCCGTTATCCCCGGCGGCTCCTCGGTGCCGATGTTGCCAAAGCACATCTGTGAGACGGTGCTCATGGACTTCGACAGCCTGCGTGAGGTGAACTCGGGGCTCGGCACGGCGGGCGTGATTGTGATGGATCGTTCAACAGACCCGATTCGAGCGATTGCCCGCCTTTCCCGCTTCTACAAGCACGAGTCGTGCGGCCAATGCACGCCGTGCCGCGAGGGCACGGGCTGGTTGTGGCGGGTGATGGAGCGCATGGTGGAGGGCCGTGCCGAGATCGAGGAAATCGATGTGCTGGAGGAGGTGACGCGCGAAATCGAGGGGCACACGATCTGCGCTCTCGGTGATGCCGCAGCCTGGCCGGTGCAGGGGCTGATACGCCACTTTCGTCCGCTAATGGAAGAGCGGATCAGGGCCTTTAAGTCGCGAAAAGGCGCGGTGCCTCTGGCGGCGGAATGACGGCAGGGCGGATGTTGACGTCGGAATAGGTGAGCGATGCCGAAGCTAACCATCGACGGGGTTGAGCTCGAGGTTCCGGCCGGCATCACTGTGCTGCAGGCCTGCGAGCTCGCTGGCAAGGAAATCCCGCGCTTTTGTTACCACGAACGCCTCTCCATCGCGGGCAATTGCCGGATGTGCCTCGTTGAGCTCGAGAAGGCGCCGAAACCTATCGCCTCTTGCGCCTATCCGGTGGCAGACGGCATGGTCATCCGAACCGATAGCCGGATCGTGCGCGCCGCTCGCCGTGGCGTGATGGAGTTCCTACTGATCAATCATCCGCTCGATTGCCCGATCTGCGACCAGGGCGGGGAGTGCGATCTACAGGACCAAGCGATGGCCTACGGCTTCGACCGCAGCCGCTATCAGGAGAATAAGCGAGCGGTTCCGGACAAGGATTTCGGCCCGCTGATCAAGACCGTGATGACGCGCTGCATCCACTGCACACGCTGCGTACGGTTCTTGACCGAAGTGGCCGGCGTGCCGGAACTCGGTGCGACGGGCCGCGGCGAGCAGATGGAAATCACGACGTATGTTGAGCGCGCGCTGACGAGTGAACTTTCGGGCAACATCATTGATCTCTGCCCGGTCGGCGCGCTCACGTCTAAGCCCTACGCGTTCATCGCGCGACCGTGGGAACTAACCAAGACCGATTCGATCGACGTGACCGACGCCGTCGGTTCTTGGATTCGCATCGACAGCCGTGGCGGTCAGGTGCTGCGCATTCTTCCTCGCGTGAATGACGCGATCAATGAAGAGTGGATTTCGGATAAGGCGCGCTTCTCGCTCGATGGGCTGACGCGGAGGCGGCTTGATCGGGCCTGGCTGCGCAAGCAAGGCCAGCTTGTGCCGGCCACGTGGGCAGAGGCGCTGGAAACGGTGGCCAAGCGCCTGCGCGCAACGGCACCGGAACGGATTGCAGCCATCGCTGGCGATCAGACCGATTGCGAGACGATGGCAGCGGCGAAGGATCTCCTTGCGCGGCTTGCTTCGCCCAACCTCGACTGCCGCCAGGACGGCGCACGGCTCAACGCGCATCGGCGCGACTTCTACCTGTTCAACAGCACCATCGCCGGCATTGAAAGGGCGGATGCGATCCTGTTGATCGGCACGAATCCACGTTTCGAGGCGGCAGTGCTGAACGCCCGAATACGCAAGCGCTGGCTTGCTGGCGATGTGGCGATCGGCCTCATCGGCGAGGCATGCGATCTCACTTACGCCTACGAGCATCTCGGCACCGGCCCTGCCACGTTGCGTGCGCTGCTGCACGGGAATGATCCGTTCGCGAACAGGCTTGGTTCGGCCGAGCGGCCCTTGGTGGTGGTGGGGCAGGGGGCTTTAGCGAGGCCGGATGGCGCAGCGGTGCTGGCTGCTGCCTGGACCGTTGCGCGTCAGGCGAATGCGCTGCGCCCAGAGTGGCATGGCTTCAATGTGTTGCACACAGCGGCTGCCCGCGTGGGCGGCCTTGACCTTGGCTTTTTGCCTGGCCCCGGTGGCCGAGACATCCACGGTATTCTGGACGGCGCGCGGTCTGGCGAGATCGAACTCATCGTCTCTCTGGGTGCCGATGAGCTCAACCCCGCCGACCTGGGGAGTGCATATCTCGTGCACATCGGCACTCATGGCGGCCCGCTGGCGGCGCGCGCCGACGTGATCCTTCCCGGTGCGTGCTACACCGAAAAGAGCGCAACCTTTGTCAATACCGAGGGGCGGGTGCAGACGACGGAGCGGGCGGTGTTTCCGCCGGGCGATGCGCGGGAGGATTGGAAGATCCTGCGCGCTCTTTCTGAGCATCTGGGTTTGCCGCTCCCCTACGACACGCTTGACGAATTGCGGGCACGACTGGCCCAGGAGCCGCGGTTTGCTGCGGCCATTGGCGGGGGCTGCGACGATCTCGCCGGCCCGTCGGGAGACCCAGACTTGATGGGCGAAGCACACTTTGTCTCCCCGATCACTGACTATTACCGCACCGATCCGATCGGGCGGGCTTCACCGACGATGGCGGCCTGCGCTGCATTGCGTGCTGCGCCGTCTGCGGTCGCGGCAGAGTGAGCGTTATGGACACCTTCCTCGCCACCCCTTTGGGTCACGTTTTGTTTGTTGTTGCGGCGATCTTCGCGATCACTGTACCAGTACTGCTTGGCGTCGCTTACTTAACTTACTTTGAGCGAAAGGTCTTGGCCTCTATCCAGTTGCGCCAGGGGCCCAACGTCGTTGGGCCATTCGGCCTGCTTCAGCCGATCGCGGATGCGGTGAAGCTTCTCATGAAGGAGACGGTGATCCCCTCAGGTGCAAATCGCGGATTGTTCCTCTTTGCGCCTATGCTCACCTTCTCGCTGGCGTTGATCGCTTGGGCGGTTATTCCCTTTGGGCCGGGATTGGTGCTCGCCGACATCAATGTCGGGATTCTCTATTTGTTTGCCATTTCTTCGCTCGGCGTCTACGGCATCATCATTGCTGGCTGGGCGTCAAACTCCAAATATGCTTTCCTCGGTGCCCTGCGTTCCGCTGCACAAATGGTCTCCTACGAAGTCTCGATTGGTTTCGTTATAATTACGATTCTGCTGTGCGTTGGCAGCCTGAATCTTTCGCGCATCGTCGAGGCGCAGACCAACCTGTGGTTTGTCGTTCCGCTTTTTCCGATGTTCGTTGTGTTTTTCATCTCGGCGCTTGCGGAAACCAACCGCGCCCCCTTCGACCTGCCGGAGGGAGAGAGCGAGATCGTCGCTGGCTTCTTCGTTGAGTACAGTTCGATGGCCTTCGCCATGTTCTTCCTAGGCGAATACGCCAATATGATCTTGATGAGTGCGATGACGACGATCTTGTTTCTCGGCGGCTGGCTGCCGCCAGCCAACATCGCGCCTCTGACATGGATCCCAGGCCCTGTCTGGTTTGCGTTGAAGATCGCGCTTTGTCTTTTTGTCTTCGTGTGGGTTCGCGCGACGTTCCCGCGCTATCGATACGACCAGCTCATGCGCCTTGGTTGGAAAGTCTTTCTTCCGCTCAGCCTGGTTTGGGTGGTGCTGACGGCGGGGGTGCTCAAACTACTGGGTTGGCTGCCGACGGGGAGCTGAAGGTGCAGGCGAACGCGCGTCTGAAGCGAGAGGTGACCGTTGCAGGCCACCTGCCACACGGCTAGGAAGCGGCAACGCTGGAGGCGAACATGAGTTTCGTCGATCGAACTGCACGCTCTTTTCTGTTGAGCGAACTTGTTTCCGGGCTGGCGCTGACGTTCCGCTATCTCTTCAAGCGGAAGGTGACCATCAACTACCCGCACGAGAAGGGACCAATAAGCCCGCGCTTTAAGGGTGAACATGCGCTCCGTCGTTATCCGAACGGGGAGGAGCGCTGCATCGCTTGCAAACTCTGCGAAGCAATCTGCCCTGCACAGGCGATCACGATCGAGGCCGAACCGCGCGCAGATGGTTCACGTCGCACCACGCGATACGACATCGACATGACCAAATGCATCTATTGCGGGCTTTGCGAGGAGGCATGCCCCGTCGATGCCATTGTCGAAGGGCCGAACTTCGAATTCTCGACCGAGACGCGGGAGGAGCTGATCTACACCAAGGAGCGCTTGCTCGCGAATGGTGATCGCTGGGAGGCGGAGATCGCGGCCCGCCTCAAGGCTGACGCACCATACCGCTGACCTTGCTGCGCATCGCACGCTGGCGGCCGTTGTGATTGTCACGCTCGCCTTCTATGCATTTGCTGCCGTGCTCATCGCCGCGGCTGCCATGGTCGTGCTTGCGCGAAACCCGGTGCATGCCGTCCTGTTCCTCATCCTCACCTTCTTCAACGCCGCCGCCCTATTCCTGCTCGCCGGGGCCGAGTTCCTCGCCATGATTCTGGTCATTGTTTATGTGGGTGCAGTCGCGGTGCTGTTCCTGTTCGTCGTCATGATGCTCGACGTGAATTTCGCAGCGCTCCGCGAAGGCTTCGTGCGCTACTTGCCGATCGGCGCCGTGGTCGGAATTGTTCTTGCGGTTGAACTCCTGTTCCTCGCTTCAGTGTGGTCGCTCTCACCAGAGGCGCCGCGGCTTGTGGCAGAGCCAGTGCCGCCGGGTGTGGACAATACGACAGCGCTCGGGCGCGTCCTGTACACCGAGTATTTTTATCTCTTTCAGGCCTCGGGCGTGATCCTGCTGGTCGCGATGATCGGGGCGATCGTGCTGACGTTGCGTGATCGACCCGGCGTAAAGCGGCAGGACGTGGCCGCACAAAGCGCTCGCCGCGTGCAAGACACTTTGGCTCTCGTGAAGGTAACTCCCGGTTCGGGCATGATCGTGGTGCCTAAGCCCGCGGCAGACTGTGGCGATGAGCGCGAGCAGGCCGTCGAGCCCATGCCGCCAGGGAGACACTAAAGCGATGCTGGCAGTTGGGCTTGGTCACTATCTCGCGGTTGCCGCTATCCTGTTTACGCTCGGAACGGTCGGCATTTTTCTGAATCGGAAGAATGTCATCGTCGTCCTGATGTCGGTCGAGCTGATGTTGCTCGCCGTCAACCTAAACCTGATCGCGTTCGCCGCTCACCTTGGCGACCTGACCGGTCAGATCTTCACCATGTTCGTGCTGACCGTCGCGGCCGCCGAGGCTGCGATCGGGCTTGCCATCATCGTTGTCTACTTCCGCAACCGCGGATCGATCGAGGTGGACGACGTGCGCATGATGGGGGGCTGACGGGAATGCTTGAAGTCGGCGCAGTCTTTCCCCCGCTCGTTGGGGCGATCATCGCTGGGCTGTTTGGACGCAGCCTTGGTGATCGTGGCGCGCAAGGGGTGACGATTGGCCTCATGCTGGTCGCTGCCGTTTGTGGAGTCCTCCTGTTTGTTGACGTCGCGGTCCTTGGCAACGGCCGCGCCGTTGATCTTGCAACTTGGATTGCTTCGGGCAGCCTTGAGGCGCGCTGGTCACTTCGGTTCGACACGCTCTCTGCCGTCATGGTCGGTATGGTGACGGTCGTGTCGACACTGATCCACCTCTACAGCGTCGGCTATATGAGCCAAGACCCTTCGATTCCGCGTTTCATGGCGTACCTCTCGTTGTTCACCTTTGCCATGCTGATGCTGGTAACGGCCGACGACCTCGTTCAGCTTTTTTTCGGCTGGGAGGGGGTAGGGCTTGCGTCCTACCTTTTGATCGGATTTTGGTTCGAAAGGGAAAGCGCAAACGCGGCCGCGATGAAGGCATTCATCGTCAATCGAGTGGGCGATGTTGGCTTCGCGCTTGGTATAGCCGGCGTGTTCGCGTTAACGAACAGTGTGGCGTTCGATGGGATCTTCATCGCGTTGCCGGGCGTTGCAACGCGAACCATCTCTGCCGCGGGCATGGAGTTGCGGGCGGTCGAACTGTGTGCGGTGCTGCTCTTTGTAGGCGCGATGGGCAAGTCAGCACAGTTGTTCCTGCATACGTGGCTTCCAGATGCCATGGAGGGGCCAACTCCGGTCTCTGCGTTGATCCATGCCGCGACCATGGTGACGGCCGGGGTCTTCCTCACCGCGCGCATGAGCCCCCTGTTCGAGCTTGCCCCCACCGCCCTTGCTATTGTCACGGTGATTGGTGCCGCCACGGCGCTGTTCGCCGCAACCGTCGGCTGCGTGCAGACCGACATTAAACGCGTGATCGCGTACTCAACCTGTTCGCAGCTTGGCTACATGTTCTTCGCGGCTGGAGTTTCTGCTTACCCAGCGGCCATCTTTCATCTGTTCACGCACGCATTCTTCAAGGCCCTGCTGTTCCTCTCTGCCGGCAGCGTCATCCACGCGATGGGAGGAGAGCAGGACATTCGCCGCATGGGCGGCATTTGGCGCAAGGTGCCGATCACTTATGCAATGATGTGGATAGGCAGCTTGGCACTGGCCGGAATTCCGATCTTCGCGGGCTATTACTCGAAGGATATGGTGCTGGAAGCCGCCTGGGCGTCTGGAACGGAGGTTGGACGCTTCGCCTTCGCGTGCGGGTTGATCGCGGCGTTCCTTACCGCCTTTTACTCCTGGCGTCTGTTGATCCTCACCTTTCATGGTGAAGCGCGGGCAGATGCGCACACAATGAGCCATGTGCACGAAAGCCCACCGGTCATGACCATCCCGCTCGCGCTGCTGGCGATCGGTGCCGTCTTCGCCGGGGTCGTGTTCTACGAACCGTTTGTCGGTCACCACTACGCTGAGTTCTGGCGCGAGGCGATCGCAATCGCACCCGGCCACAACGCGATGGAGCTGGCGCACCAGGCTCCGCTCGAGGTCAAATACGCCCCTCTGGTTCTGGCAATCGCAGGCATCGCGACAGCGGTCGTGTTTTATGCGCTTGCTCCGAAGCTGCCAGCGGCGTTTGCCTCTGCGTTTCCTGGGGTGTATCGGTTCCTGCTCAACAAGTGGTATTTCGACGAGCTCTACGACCGACTGTTCGTTCGCCCAGCTTGCGCGCTCGGCATAATATTGTGGAAAGGTGGCGATCTCCGCACCATCGACCGTTATGGTCCGGACGGTCTCGCCGCCGCGGCGCGCGAAATCGGCCAGAGCGTGGTCCGAGTCCAATCCGGCTATGTCTATCATTACGCCTTCGCCATGCTGGTCGGTCTGGTTGTGCTCGTGACCCTTGCCGCGACGGGACGGCTCTGACGCATGAGCTCCGTCGGCTTCCCCCTTTTGAGCCTGATCATTTTCCTTCCCCTGATCGGGGCAACGATCATTGCCTCCGTGCGCGGGGACGCGCGCACCGTTGCCTCCAACGCGCGTTGGACTGCGCTGTGGACGAGCTTGATTGTCTTCTTTCTCAGCCTTGTACTCTGGGTTCGCTTCGACCGCAGCAGTGCTGACTTCCAATTTGTCGAGCGTGCCGCTTGGCTTGGTGGTCTCTCCATCTCCTATCACGTTGGCGTTGATGGCCTGTCGGTCCTCTTCGTCCTGCTCTCCACTACGCTCACGCCTGTCTGTGTGGTCGCATCGTGGGAGTCCGTCGAGCACAAGGTGCGCGAGTACATGATCGCCTTCCTTGTGCTCGAGACCATGATGGTTGGTATGTTCGCTGCCCTCGATCTCGTCGTCTTCTACCTGTTCTTCGAGGGCGTGCTGATCCCCATGTTTCTCATCATCGGGGTATGGGGAGGGCCACGGCGCACCTACGCCGCATTCAAGTTCTTTCTTTTCACTCTCGCCGGTTCGGTGCTGATGCTACTTGCTGTGCTGTGGCTCTATCTGGATGCGGGCACGACCGACATTCCCGTCCTGCTCAATCATCCGCTGTCGCGCAGTGCGCAAACCTGGCTGTTTTTGGCCTTCTTCGCGTCCTTCGCGGTAAAGGTGCCGATGTGGCCGCTGCACACTTGGCTGCCGGATGCGCATGTTGAGGCTCCTACCGCTGGTAGCGTGATCCTGGCCGGCGTACTGCTTAAGATGGGTGGCTATGGATTCCTGCGATTTAGTCTGCCAATGCTGCCGGACGCCTCGCTTGATTTCGCGCCGTTTATGTTTGCGCTGTCGGCGATTGCGATCGTCTATACCTCGCTTGTCGCGCTTGCGCAGGAGGACATCAAAAAGCTGATCGCCTACTCCTCGGTCGCGCACATGGGGCTTGTCACGCTGGGCCTTTTCACCTTCACAACGCAAGGCATAGAAGGTGCAATCTTTCAGATGCTAAGCCATGGAGTGGTGTCAGCTGCGCTCTTCCTCTGCGTGGGTGTGATTTACGACCGGATGCATACGCGCGAGATTGCAGCGTATGGCGGGCTCGCGCATCGCATGCCACGCTACGCGCTTTTGTTCATGCTGTTCAGCATGGCCTCGGTCGGTCTTCCAGGCACGTCGGGCTTTGTCGGTGAGTTCCTGGCTATTGTAGGCGCGTGGCAGGTCAACCGTGTACTGGCATTGGTTGCGGCGTCTGGGATGGTGCTTGGTGCGGCCTACATGCTCTGGCTCTACCGGCGCGTTTTGTTCGGAGCCCTCGCCAAGCCCGAGTTGAAGGCGTTGCTCGATCTTTCCCCACGGGAGTTCGCAGCGTTTGGCCCGCTGGCAGCCTTGACGCTGTGGATGGGCGTCTACCCCAGCTCATTCACGCAGTTTTTTAGCGCTTCAGTCGCAAGCTTGCTGGACCGCCACCAGGCCCTGCTCCGCGCCTCCAGTCAGTTCGCGGGGCTCTAAACCGATGGAGGGCATCCTGAACTGGCAAGCGGCGCTGCCTGAGCTCGTGCTCGCTCTTGCGGCGATGGCGCTGCTGATGCTCGGTGTCATTCTCCGACGTGGTGCGACCGAGATCGTGTCGCTCCTCGCGCTTGGAACGCTCGCGCTGACAGCTGCGCTTGTTCTGGGCAGTGATCGGCCTCTCGTTGCCTTTGGCGGTTTGTTTTTGGTTGATGATTTTGCTGTCTTTGCAAAGACAGCTGTTCTCAGCGCAGCCGCCCTTGCGCTGGTGCTTTCACTCGAATGGAACCGACGGGAACGGCTGGATCGCTTCGAGTACGCGATCCTTGTGCTGTTCGCCTCCCTCGGCATGATCATGATGGTATCAGCGAACGATTTGATGAGCCTTTATCTGGGCCTGGAGCTCTCTTCGCTGTCTCTTTATGTGCTCGCGGCAATACAGCGCGATGATCTGCGCGCGAGCGAGGCTGGGCTAAAATATTTTGTGCTTGGCGCGCTTGCGTCGGCGATGACTCTGTACGGCATGTCATTAACCTACGGGTTTGCCGGCACGACACGATACGAGGGAATCGCGTCTGCGATCGAGGTGGGACCAATGTCTACAGGGCTCTTGGCTGGGCTCTGCTTTGTCGCCGCCGGTCTCGCCTTCAAGATTTCAGCAGTTCCCTTTCATATGTGGACTCCCGACGTGTACGAAGGCGCTCCGACGCCAGTGACGGCTTTCTTTTCGGTGGCGCCCAAGTTTGCTGCCGTTGCCGTGTTGATGCGGGTGGCGGCCGGGCCGTTCGGGCCAGCGGTGGCACAATGGACGCAAATTCTCGTGCTGCTTGCCATTGCTTCTATGCTGGTGGGCGCCTTCGCTGCACTTCGCCAGGCGAACATCAAGCGGCTGATGGCGTACTCCTCGATCGGCCATGTCGGCTATGCCCTGATCGGGTTTGCAGCCGGAGGGGAGGAAGGGCTGCGGGCTGCCCTCCTCTACATGACCATTTACATCGTCATGAATGTCAGTGTGTTCGGCTGCATCGTTGCCATGCATCGGAACGGTGTTGCGTGCGAGCGGATCGACGACCTCGCCGGGTTGTCGGAGAGCGCGCCGGGCCTCGCTTTCGCCCTCGCGGTGCTGATGTTTTCGATGGCGGGCATCCCGCCTTTAGCGGGGTTTTTTGCCAAGCTCTGGGTGTTTCTGGCTGCGATCGAGGCAGGGCTTTGGCCGTTGGCGTTCATCGGCGTGCTCGCCTCGGTTGTCTCGGCCTTTTACTATCTCCGCATCGTCAAGCTAATATACTTTGACAAACCGGAAGGCGCATTCGACGCGCTGCACAGCGGGGTTGCTGTGGTGGTGGCGTTTGGCGCTGTTTTCAGCATCGGCTTCGTTCTGCTGCCGTCACCGCTGCTGATGGTGGCGGGCAGTGCGGCACGGTCGCTCCTCGTGCCGTGAAGGCTTCGTTTCAGTTTGAGATCTACGACCTTCTGCCCAGCACGTCAGACCGTGCGATCATCCTGGCGCAGGCTGGTGCCCAGCCATGGACGGCTGTACTCGCGCGCGAGCAAACGGCGGGACGAGGACGACACGGGCGACGCTGGGTCAGTGCGCGGGGAAACCTGTTCCTGTCTGTCGTGCTCGACCCGCATGCCGCTTCGCACACGACGGCGTGGTCGTTTATCGCTGCCGTTGCGACGGCTGACGCCATCCTTCCCCTTCTTCATGATCGGAGTCTGCTGCGTCTGAAGTGGCCGAACGACATTCTGCTCGACGGCGCCAAGCTTGGAGGCATCCTGATCGAAACAGGTGGCAGCGGACCGAACTCGGTTGATTGGGCTGTCGCGGGTATCGGCGTCAACCTCGTCACTTCCCCTGCCATAGCCGACCAGCCGGCAATCGCGCTCTGCGACCGCGCAGCGGCGGTTCCTCCTGTCGAGGATCTCGCGGCGACTATCGTGCAACGGCTCCAAGCCTGGACAGCTGTGATGGTCAGCGGGGGGCTTGGTGAGGTGCTCGAGGCTTGGCAGCATTATAGTTTTACGCCGGGGACCCAGTTGAGGGTTCGGCTTGCGGACAGGGTGCTGCAAGGCCGCTATCTTGGTCTTGGCAGTGATGGCGCGCTTCTTCTCGAGACGGCGGATGGCGCGCAGCGCAGCGTCGCCGCCGGCGAGGTTATGTGACGACGGGAGCTGGTGGTGCTGCTCGCGATCGATGCCGGTAACACCAATATTGTTTTCGCGGTTTGGGATGGCACGCGCTGGCGCGGGCAGTGGCGGCTTGCCACCATCGGCGAGCGGACGAGCGATGAGTACGCGGCTTGGCTGCAGCAAGTCATGGCATGGGGAGATCTTTCTCCCTCGGACATCGACGCTGCCATCATCGCTTCTGTGGTGCCGGCCGCGCTGTGGCATTTGCGCCGGCTCTGCATGATCCGCTTCGGCGTTGAGCCGCTGGTTGCTACTGCTGAGCTCGACTGGGGTTTTCGCATTCGCACCGACAATCCCAACGAGGTCGGCGCTGACCGTCTGGTGAACGCGCTTGCGGCGAGGGCCAGGTTTCCGTGCCCGCTTATCGTTGTTGATTTCGGCACGGCGACCACATTCGACGTGGTCGATCGTGAGGGCGATTATATCGGTGGCGTCATTTCTCCTGGCATCAACCTGTCGCTTGAGGCGCTGCACCGCGCCGCTGCCGCGCTGCCCCGCGTTGGTGTGGCAAGACCGTCTCACGTCATCGGGCGCTCGACAGTCCCCGCCATGCAGTCCGGAATTTTTTGGGGCTATGTCGGTCTGATCGAGGGGGTGGTGCGTCGTGTAGCGGAGGAACTCGGCGACACACCCACTGTGATCGCAACCGGAGGCCTCGCCCCTTTGTTCGCAGACGGCACCGATGTGATTGGGCACATCGTTCCCGACCTGACACTGGAGGGGCTCGTTCTCCTCCATAGGCGCAACTCGAGGGCCGCAGCGTGAGGATCGACCGCGCTACCTTTGCCTTCGTTCCACTTGGCGGCATCGGCGAGATCGGCGCCAATTTTTACCTCTATCACTGCAACGACCGTTGGCTTGCAGTTGATTGCGGCCTCACTTTCGGCGATACATCCACACCCGAATACGAAATCCTCGTTCCCGATCCGGCGTTCATCGCAGAACGGCGACAGCACCTTGTTGGTCTTGTCATCACGCATGCACACGAGGATCATCTCGGTGCAGTCGCCTGGCTGTGGCCGCAGATCGAGTGTCCTGTCTACGCGACGCCTTTTGCCGCCGCCATTCTCCGCCGCAAACTGGCAGAACGCGGTCTTGCCGGGCGCGTACCACTTCACGTTTATCAGCCAGGCGGAAGCCTCACCCTGGATCCGTTCTCATTGCGTTTTATTCGTATGGCGCATTCGACGCCGGAAGCGCAAGCGATCGTTATCCGAATTGCGGGCTGCACCGTGCTCCACACCGGTGATTGGAAACTCGATCCATCGCCCCTGGTTGGCCCGCCGACGGATGAAGCTGCGCTCGGCGCGCTCGGCGAGCAGGGCGTGGATGTGCTTGTGTGCGACAGTACGAACGCGCTTGTCGAGGGTCACTCGGGGAGCGAGGCTGAGGTCCGCCGCAACCTGATCGCACTGGTACGCAGTTTGAGGGGGCGTGTGGCGCTGACCTGCTTCGCGACGAATGTTGCGCGGATCGAATCAATCGCGCAGGCTGCTGTCTCCTCCGGGCGTGCGCTCGCTGTCGTCGGGCGCGCCTTTCGCAACGTGATTGCTGCAGCGCGTGAGGTCGGATATCTCACCGACCTTCCCGAGCTTGTTGACGAGGAGGACGCCGGATGCTTGCCAGATGACGCTGTGCTATTTTTGGTTGCGGGAAGCCAGGGCGAACCGCGCAGCGCGCTCTCCCGCATCGCGTTCGATACGCATCCGCACGTGGCCCTGGGCGAGGGAGATACGGTGATTTACTCGTCGCGTATGATCCCTGGCAACGAGCGAGCGATCCATCGTGTGCAAGTCGCTTTTGCAAGGCGCGGTGTGCGGGTGATGACGGAACGCGATCATATGGTTCACGTCTCTGGCCACCCCGCGCGCGATGAGCTGCGTCGGCTCTATGCGTTGGTTCGGCCTCGTCATGTCGTGCCCATGCACGGTGAATGGCTCCACATGACAGAGCATGCTGAACTCGCCCGCGGTTTCGGCGCCATAGCGCACGCGATCGACAATGGCGACGTGCTTCGTTTGTCTCCCGGGCCGGTCAAAGTGATCGACCACGTCCCGTGTGGCAAACTGGCGCTCGATGGGGAGCGTCTTGTGCCGACGTCGAGTGAGCTGTTCCATGCGCGGCGGCAAATGCTGGACAGCGGTTTTGTGGTGGCATCAATTGTGGCCGACTCCGCTGGGCGATGCCTGGCTCGCCCGGTCGTGTCGGCGCCTGGAGTGTTCGATGCGACAATGAACGGGGTTGTCAGCCGGCTGGCAGATGACTTGGCCGCCGCGCTTGCCTCCTTGCCGGTCGCTGTGCGGCGCGACGACGACGCTTTGCGAGAGGCTGCGCGCGGGGCTTTGCGGTCGCTGCTGCGTTCTCTGGTGGGTCAGAAGCGTCCCAATGTGGACGTGCATCTCTTGCGCGTGGGCTAAACCATGACCTGGTTCACGGGTCTTGTCGTTTACGTGCTCGTCTGGTGGACGGTGCTGTTCGCGGTTCTGCCTTTGTGGACAAAGCCCGTCGTGTCGCCTCAACAGGCCGAGCATTTTCCCGGCGCACCGGACCGCCCTCTGCTCTGGCGGAAGATCGTGGTCACCACTGTCGTCTCGGCTCTGGTCTGGAGCGTGATCTGGCTGGTGGTCGAGAGCGGGGTGATCTCGTTCCGTGACCCTGCGTGATCAGGCCCCGCGAGACCGGCGTTTGATCGCTTGCCCGCGCCCTTGGTTCCTGCCGCTGATGCTCGTCGGTCGATCAGCCGGTGGGTGCGATCAGAAATTAGGCGTCTTTTCGCTCATTCCACAAGCACGATGCTGATTTGGTGAGCGAGTCCGGTCTTAGTATGCGCAAAAAACTGTCGACCCAGTCCTTTTCCTCATTGCCTTGCGCACGGTCGGCGTCAAAATAAGCGGCAGGAAGAGGGTGGTCCTCTTCCTGCCGTGTGACTGGCGTTTCCTCCCTGAACTCGGGCCGCTGTGGCATGGTCACGCGGCGCCCTTTTTCGTGCTTAATGCTTTGGCAATGATCGGTCCATATGTTTACAAACAAGTTCCGGTTGGAACCGCGAAACCGCCAGGAACTCCTAGAAACAGTCAGGACTTTCGCGATTGCGCCTCCCCTTGGGCATCCTGTTCGCCCTAATCGCCGGGTCTGCTGCGGCGCAGACGATCTCGCAGGCCGAGTGTCGGCTCATTGCCCGTCACGTGCCGGGGGCCGGGGTCGCTTATCAGCCGGGGGTCGACGTTCGGGGTCGTCCCGTCGTGGCGGCCGACCTTCTGCCGTCACCCGCCGTCGTGCCAGAACGCTTCGTCGTCGCGTTGTCGGTAGACCTGCGTCGTCGTCTTGGTTTGGCAGAGGAGATGAAACCCGAACTGCCGATCGGCGTGATTACCGTAGAAGGGGGCACGCTCCTTCTCGATGGACGCCCGATTCCGCCAGATGCCGCCGCCGGGCTTGCTGCGGCGTGCGCTGCCGTCCGCCGCTGATCCGCCTGCTCGCGCCGTTTCCGCAGCGGCGAATCCGCACTACTGTGCCGCGTATCCAGAGATCGGAGACGCCGTCCGCTCATGCGCTTGTCCCGCTATTTTCTGCCCACTCTGAAGGAAACACCCGCCGAGGCGCAGATCGTCTCGCACCGGCTGATGCTGCGCGCGGGCCTGATCCGACAGCAGGCGGCGGGAATCTACTCTTGGCTGCCCCTTGGCTTTCGAGTCCTCGAGCGCATCTCACGCATCGTGCGTGAGGAACAGAACGCAGCTGGTTGTCAGGAAATCCTGATGCCCACCATCCAACCGGCCGAACTGTGGCGGGAATCGGGCCGCTACGACGATTACGGTAAGGAAATGCTGCGCTTCCGCGATCGTCACGATCGCGAATTGCTCTACGGCCCTACCAATGAGGAGATGGTCACCGACATCTTCCGCGCCTACGTCAAATCCTACCGCCAGCTTCCTGTCATGCTCTACCACATCCAGTGGAAGTTCCGTGACGAGGTCAGGCCGCGCTTCGGCGTCATGCGCGGACGCGAATTCTTGATGAAGGATTCCTACTCCTTCGATCTCGACCAAGCAGGTGCACGGCGGAGCTACAACAAGATGTTCGTCGCCTATCTGCGCACCTTTGCACGGCTGGGGCTGAAGGCCATTCCCATGCGCGCAGAGACGGGGCCCATCGGTGGCGATCTCAGCCACGAGTTCATCATCCTGGCCGAGACGGGCGAGAGCCAAGTCTTCGTGCACCGCGACCTCGTCGAACGCGATATCCTCGCCGAGGCCGTGGACTACGAGTCCGACCTCCAGCCGCTGGTCGAGTCCTGGACCTCGCTCTACGCAGCGACCGACGAAAAGCACGACGAGGCGGCCTTCGCCGCGATTCCACCCGAGAAACGGGTGGCTGCGCGCGGCATCGAGGTCGGGCACATCTTCTTCTTCGGCACCAAGTATTCGGGGCCGCAGGCGATGAACGTCACCGTCCAGGGGCCAGACGGAAAGCCTGTGCATCCCGAGATGGGCTCCTACGGCATCGGTGTCTCTCGCTTGGTCGGCGCAATCATCGAAGCAAGCCACGATGAGGCGGGTATCATCTGGCCAGAGAGTGTCGCGCCGTTCCGCGTCGGTCTCCTCAATCTCAAGGTCGGTGACGCGACGACGGACTCGCTCTGTGCCGATCTGTACGAACGGCTGCGCGCCAACGGGGTCGAGGTTCTCTATGACGATCGCGAGGAGCGGGCAGGCGTGAAGTTCGCGGATGCCGACCTGATTGGCCTGCCGTGGCAGGTCATCGTTGGGCCGAAAGGTGCAGCGAGTGGGCTGGTCGAACTCAAGCGCCGTAAAGGCGGCGAACGGCACGAGCTTGACCGCGATTCGGTACTGGAACGTCTGATCGGCTGAAGCGCGCCATGTTCGGTGCCTTCGAGCGCATGGTGGCACTCCGCTACCTGCGTGCGCGCAAGCAGGAAGGTTTCCTCTCCGTCATCGCCGCCTTCTCATTCGCCGGCATTGCGCTTGGGGTAGCCACCCTCATCATCGTCATGAGCGTGATGAACGGGTTCCGCGAGGAACTGCTCGGCAAGATCCTTGGTCTTAACGGACATCTTGGCGTGTATGGCACAGGCGTGGCACTCACCGATTACGACAAGCTCGCCCGCCAAATTCGCGCCGTGCCGGGAGTGGTGCAGGCGATCCCCATCGTCGAGGGCCAGGCGCTGGCGACGGGGGAGCATGGAGGGGCGTCCGGCGTGCTCGTCCGGGGCATTCGCCGCGAGGATCTTGCCGCGCGCACGCTCCTCTCGCGCAACATCGCTGCCGGTTCGATCGACCACTTCGAAGGCATGGATGCGATCCTGATCGGCACCCGGCTCGCCTCGCGCCTCGGCCTCGCTGTGGGCGATCGGGTCTCGCTCGTCTCCCCGCAAGGGCAGGTAACGGCCTTCGGCACCGTGCCGCGCATCGTCTCTTATACGGTGGTCGCGCTGTTCGAGGTGGGCATGTTCGAGTACGACAGTGCCTACGTTTTTCTGCCCTTCGAGGCGGCGCAGATCTATTTCCAGCAAACGGCTGCGACCCAGATCGAGGTCTTCGTCGAGGATCCTACACGCGTGCGGGCGGCGGCGAATGCCATTCGTGGCGCGCTTACCGGTATGCCCATCCGCATCCTCGACTGGCAGCAGGCCAATTCCTCCTTTTTTCAAGCGGTGCAGGTGGAGCGGAACGTGATGTTCCTCATTCTTACCCTGATCATCCTGGTTGCCGCCTTCAATATCGTCTCCTCGCTCGTGATGTTGGTGAAGGAGAAGGGGCGGGACATCGCGATCCTGCGCACCATGGGGGCGTCGAAGGGTGCGATTTTGCGCATCTTCGTCATGTGCGGGGCAGCAATCGGAGTCGTTGGCACGGTGATTGGCGTGGCCCTGGGCCTTGTGATCTCGTTGAACATCGAATCGATCCGGCAATGGCTGCAGGGGCTGACGGGGCAGGAGCTCTTTCAGGCCGAGATTTATTTTCTCTCCAGGCTTCCTGCCGTGGTCGATCCGCGCGAAGTGGTCGAGGTCGCGCTGATGGCTTTAGGGTTATCGCTCGTCGCCACCCTTTATCCCGCCTTCCGCGCCGCCCGTCTCGATCCGGTGGAAGCGCTTCGGTATGAGTGAGGCGGTTCTTCGGCTCGCCGGAGTTGAGCGCCGCTTCCGCACAGGAGAGGGCACTCTGACCGTGCTGCGCGGGGTCGATCTCACGATCGCGGCAGGAGAGATCGTCGCCCTCGTCGCACCCTCTGGGGCGGGAAAATCAACCCTCCTCCACATCGCGGGCCTTCTTGAGAAAGCAGATGCGGGGAGCGTGATCGTCGCTGGGCGGGACGTGACGGGCCTTGATGATGCTGCCCGCACTGCTCTGAGGCGAGGCGTCATCGGCTTCGTCTATCAGTTCCACCACCTTCTGGCGGAGTTTGACGCGCTCGAGAACGCAGCGATGCCGTTGATCATTGCCGGTCGGCCGAAAGCGGAGGCACGTGACCGCGCGCGCACCCTGCTGGAGGGGCTTGGCTTGGGCAGGCGTCTGCGCCACCGCCCAGCGCGCCTCTCGGGCGGAGAGCAGCAGCGGGTGGCCATTGCGCGGGCACTCGCGCACCGCCCGCAAGTTCTGTTGGCCGATGAACCTACCGGCAATCTCGACTTGGAGACGGCGGAGGTGGTGTTCGGTGAACTGCTTTCTCTCGTCCGCTCGCACGGCGCGGCGGCGCTGATCGCCACCCACAATCTGGAGCTCGCGTCGCGCATGGACCGCACGCTGCGCCTAAAGGACGGGCGCATCGTGGTCTGACCTCCCCTGTCCTGCACCCGCCCCTTGCCGGAAGCCCGCCGCCTCGGTATCACCCCAGGCATTCTCGGCCGGGGGCACCTCCCCTGGTACGAAATCCACACGCGGCGCGACCTTCCCGGGCAGCAAACCCGGGGTCCGGTGCGGCGGGGGAGGGGAGCGAAGGTCGGCCCAGCCCTGACCGCGCGACGTCGCGGAGGCAGAACCGGACGACGGAAGGAAAGGATTTTGGCCCATGGCCATGCCCACGTTCACCCTGCGCCAGCTGCTCGAAGCCGGCGTGCACTTCGGCCACCACACGCGGCGCTGGAACCCGAAAATGGCGCCCTACCTGTTCGGCGTGCGCAACCAGGTGCACGTGATCGACCTGCGCCAGACCGTGCCCCTCTTGCAGCGCGCGATGCAGGCCGTGCGCGACGTCGTCGCCGGCGGGGGGCGCGTGTTGTTCGTCGGCACTAAGCGTGCCGCTGCCGACATCGTGGCCGAGGCGGCGAAGCGGTGCGGGCAGTATTACGTGAACCACCGCTGGCTCGGTGGCATGCTGACGAATTGGAAAACCATCCAGAACTCGATCAAGCGTCTGCGGGCGATCGAGGAGCAGCTTGCCCAGGAGCAAACGGGGCTGACCAAAAAGGAGGCTCTCGGCCTGATGCGCAAGCGCGATAAGCTGGAGCGCGCTTTGGGCGGCATTAAGGAGATGGGCGGGTTGCCCGACATTCTATTTATCATCGACACGAATAAGGAGCGTATCGCGGTCGATGAGGCGCGAAAGCTCGGTATCCCCGTGGTCGCGGTGCTCGATAGCAATTCGGATCCCGACGGTGTGACCTATCCCATCCCGGGCAATGACGACGCGATCCGCGCCATCTCGCTCTATTGCGACCTGATCGCGGGGGCGGTGCTCGACGGCATTTCGGCTGAGATGGCGGCCTCCGGTGTCGACATTGGGGCGGCGGAAGAGCTGCCGATCGAGACCTTGCCGCCGGCAGAGGAGATGGTTCAGTTCGGCGAGCAGGGCGCGATGGGCGAAGCCGAGGGGGTGTTTGGCGAGCTGGCTGAGCAGGACGCGACCCGGCACTGACCGGCATAAGCGGTCGACAACACGAGGGAACCTCAATATGGCCGAGATTTCGGCGGCCTTGGTGCGTGAGCTGCGCGATAAAACCGGGGCCGGGATGATGGACTGTAAGAAAGCGCTCGCCGAGACGGGCGGCGACCTCGAGGCTGCAGTCGACTGGCTGCGCAAGAAGGGGTTGGCGGCAGCGGCGAAAAAGGCGGGCCGGACGGCAGCCGAGGGGCTGGTCGGGGTGCGTGAGGCGGGCGATCGTGCCGCGATCGTCGAGGTCAACGCCGAGACCGACTTCGTGGCTCGCAACGATACCTTCCAGGGTTTCGTCGAGACCTGCGCTGCCCTTGCCCTCGAGGCGGCAGGGGATGTCGAGGCGCTGAAGGCGCTGGCCTATCCAGGCGCCGGCCGGTCGGTTGGCGAAGAGCTGACCCGGCTGATCGCGACCATCGGCGAGAACATGACCATTCGCCGCACCGCCGTGCTCGCCGCGCAACCCGGCGGTTCGGTCGCGACGTACATGCACGCGGCGCTTAAGCCCAATCTCGGGCGGATCGGGGTGCTGGTCGCCCTCACCGGCGGAACGCCTGAGTTGCGAGCAAGCCTTGGCCGCCAGCTTGCCATGCATATCGCCGCCGCCCGCCCAGACTATCTCGACATCGCTTCCGTCGACCCTGCGGCGCTCGCACGAGAGAAAGCGGTGCTCGCTGACCAAGCGCGCGCCTCCGGCAAGCCGGAGGCGATCATCGAAAAGATGGTCGAGGGCCGGATCCGCAAGTTCTACGAAGAGGTCGTGCTGCTCGAGCAGCTCTGGGTGCACGACGGCGAGAGCCGGGTCAGCGAGGTTTTCGCCAAGGCGGGGATGACAATCACCGGTTTTGTCCGCTACCAGTTGGGCGAGGGAATCGAGAGGGACGAGAAGGACTTCGCCGCCGAGGTCGCTGCCGCCACACGCTGAAGGCGGCGCGCATCCGTCGGGCGAAGGTTCCGTGCCGCCGCGAGGCCAGGAAGCGATGCCCGAGGAGACCAAACCCATGGGGAATGCGCCCCACTATCGCCGCGTTCTCCTCAAGGTCTCCGGCGAGGCGTTGATGGGCAAACGCGAGTACGGGATTTGTACTGAAACGGTGTCGCGGATCGCTCGCGACATCGCCGAAGTGGTGCAGCTCGGCATCCAGGTGTGCCTCGTCATCGGGGGGGGAAACATTTTCCGCGGCGTCTCTGGCGCTGCCGCAGGCATGGAACGTGCCTCCGCCGACTACATGGGGATGCTGGCGACGGTGTTGAACGCGCTTGCCGTGCAGAACGCCCTCGAGAAACTCGGTTTGCAGACCCGGGTTCAGTCTGCCATTCCCATGGCCTCGGTCTGCGAGCCCTATATTCGGCGCCGCGCCATCAGGCACATGGAGAAGGGGAGGGTGGTGATCTTCGCCGCCGGCACCGGCAACCCGTTCTTCACCACCGATACCGCCGCCGCGCTTCGGGCGGTGGAGACGGGGTGCGATGTGCTGCTAAAGGGGACACAGGTGGATGGCGTCTATTCTGCCGACCCACGCAAGAACCCGACCGCCACCCGGTATGATCATCTCACCTATCTTGATGTGCTCGCCCGAGATCTCGCCGTCATGGACGCTTCGGCAATCAGCCTTTCGCGAGAGAACGGGCTTCCCATCATCGTTTTTTCCATCCATGAGCCGGGAGCCTTCGCTGCGGTCATGCGCGGCGAAGGAATTTACACTCTTGTTGCCGACTCTGCTGTCTGAGCGCGGGGTCGGTCGCGGAGGTTTTGCGACACCAAGGGCGCAGGCAAGAAGGGGCAGGAGATGGCGAAGGCGCCACCGTCACTTGAGGACATCACCGGCGATCTGAAGCGCCGCATGGAAGGGGCACTCGAGACGCTGCGCAAGGAATTCGCAGGGCTTCGGACAGGTCGCGCCACACCCGCGCTCCTTGAGCCGATCAAGGTCGAGGTCTACGGCACAGAGATGCCCATCACCCAGGTCGGCACCATCGGCGCTCCAGAACCCCGCCTGTTGACCGTTCAGGTCTGGGACCGGTCGGCGGTGGGAGCGGTGGAGAAGGCGATCCGAGAAGCGGGGCTTGGGCTTAACCCTGCCGCGGACGGCCAGCTGATTCGCGTCCCGCTACCGCCGCTGACGGCTGAACGGCGGGCCGAACTCGCCAAGCTTGCGGCGCGCTATGCCGAAGCCGCCCGGGTAGCGATCCGCAGCGTGCGTCGCGACGGAATGGAAACGTTGAAAAAGCTCGAGAAAGATGGGGAGATCAGCCAGGACCTGCACCGGGACTGGGCGGAGGAGGTGCAGAAGCTGACGGACGCCTACGTCCGCAAGGTGGACGAGGCGCTGGCGGCGAAGGAAGCAGACATTAAACAGCCCTGATTCCTCCGCCATTCCACCGCGTCATGAACGCGCCGCTTCCCGCAGCTCAGGCAGTCGCCGCCCTCGCTCAGGGGGTCGCAATCCAGCATGTTGCCATCATCATGGATGGCAACCGCCGCTGGGCGGCGGCGCGTGGCCTGCCTGTGCTCGCTGGCCATCGCGAAGGCACGGAAGCCGCCAAGCGTGCGGTCGATGCCGCCCTGGCCCACGGCATCCCCTGGCTCACGCTGTATGCGTTTTCCTCCGAGAATTGGCGCCGCCCCGCATCCGAGGTCAACGGGCTGATGGGCCTGCTCAGGCAAGGTATCGAACAACACATGCGCGAGTTCCTCGACCAAGGCGTGCGCTTGCGCATGATCGGTGATCGCTCGCGCCTGGATCGCAGCCTGCGGCAGCTGATCGAGCAGACCGAAGCTCAATCTGTCTCCAACGACCGCCTTAACCTTGTCATCGCCCTCTCCTACGGCGCACGCAACGAGATCGCGGCCGCCGCCCGCCGGGCTGCCGCACTGGTTGCCGCCGGCCGTCTCGACCCCGAGTCTCTCGACGAGACCGCTTTTGCGAGTTTTCTCGAAACCTCAGGGATGCCGGACCCCGATCTCGTCATCCGCACCTCGGGAGAACAGCGTCTGTCGAACTTCCTGCTTTGGCAGGCGGCGTATGCCGAGTTCGTCTTCCTCGACGTGCTGTGGCCCGACTTCGGCCCGCAGCACTTTGCCCAGGCGCTTGCCGCCTTCTCTCGGCGCGAGCGGCGCTACGGCGGCCGAGGCGTCTGAGACGGCCCGCGCCGAAGGGCTGCGCAAAGCGCCATGACCGGCGCGGCTGGGATGAATGGAGCTGACGCCGCACGCCCTCAACGCTTCGCGGATCTTCGGGTCCGCCTTGCCTCCGCCGCCGTGCTCGGCCCTCTTGCACTTGCCGCGATCTGGTTCGGCTCGCCCTGGTTCTCTCTCCTGGTCGGAGCGGCGAGCGCGATCCTCGCTTGGGAGTGGGTGCATCTCTGCGGCCTAAAACTTCGCGCCCTGCCGGGGGCGGCGGTTGGGGCGTCCCTGCTTGCAGCCTCGGTTTGCGCGGGCCTTTCCCTCTGGCCGGGGGCACTCGTCGCCCTCGTCGTCGGCACCGTGCTCGGCTGGCTACTTGGCGAACGGGGCGCGCTGACCGTCTCGCAACAGCGGGCCGCAGTGTGGCTTGCCGCCGGCGTGGTGTATATCGGCCTTGCTGCCGTCAGCCTTGTTTGGTTGCGGGCCGATGATCTGGCGGGAAGAGCTAATGTTCTATTCCTTGTCGTGGTCGTCTGGGCTACCGACATCGGCGCCTATCTTGCTGGGCGGCTGTTCGGCGGGCCGCGGCTCGCACCTCGGATCAGCCCGAACAAAACCTGGTTTGGCGCCGGGGGTGGGCTTTTTGCAGCGCTCCTGGTCGGGCTTGGTTCGGCGTGGCTTCTGGCGGGCCTTGGCGCAGGGTGGCAAGCGGCGGCCCTCGCGCTCATGTTGGGGGGAGTGGCGCAAGGCGGCGACTTGTTCGAAAGCTGGATGAAACGGCGCTTTATGGTGAAGGACTCCTCCCGTCTCATTCCTGGCCATGGCGGCCTCCTTGATCGGGCGGACGGGCTGATCGCTGCCGCTCCGATAGCTGCGGCTCTGTCGCTAATGACGGGGCAGGGCAGGGTGCTTTGGCTGACCTAAAGCGCCGCCCACGACGGGTCAGCGTGCTCGGAGCAACGGGCTCTATTGGTCGCTCGACCCTCGACCTGATCGCCGCAGCACCCCCCGGGCAGTTTGAGGTTGAAGCCTTGGTGGCGAAAAGTAATGCGCTTGCCCTCGCCGAGGCCGCCCGGCGAGTCCGGGCGAAACGGTGCGTGGTCGCCGACGCCACCGCCTGGCGTGCGTTGAAGGAGGCGCTTGCCGGTAGCGGTATCGTCGCTGAGGCAGGGCCTGAGGCGGTGATCGAAGCGGCGTCCGCCCGGGTCGATTGGACGATGGCAGGCATCGTCGGAGCGGCTGGCCTGCGCGCCACTCTGTCCGCTGTCGAGGGGGGTGGCATCGTCGCCATCGCCAACAAGGAGACTTTGGTGTGCGCCGGCCCGCTTATCCTCGCCACTGCAAAACGGTCCGGCGCCGTTTTGCTTCCTGCCGATTCGGAGCACAACGCCATCTTCCAAGCGCTGGATGGAACAGGTCCGGGCACGGTGGAGCGGATTGTGCTCACCGCCTCGGGCGGCCCTTTCCGCACCTGGCCCCGCGAGCGCATGCGAGCGATCCGGCCCGAGGATGCCCTCCGCCACCCGGTTTGGCGTATGGGGGCGAAAATCACGATTGACAGCGCCACCATGATGAACAAGGGGCTCGAGGTGATCGAGGCAGCCCGCCTCTTCCCCATCCCGCCCGAGCGGATCGATGTGCTTGTCCACCCCGAGGCGGCGGTGCACGGGCTCGTGCAGTATGTCGATGGGTCGCTTCTGGCACAGATGGGGCCGGCCGACATGCATGTGCCCATTGCCCATACCCTCGCCTGGCCGGATCGGATGCCAGTGCCCAACCGTCGGCTCGATCTCGCCAGTCTGGGCAAGCTCACGTTCGAGCTGCCCGATCTCGAGAGGTTTCCCTGTTTGCGCCTGGCACGGGCCGCGTTGCAGGCGGGGGGGCTCGCCCCCACCGTGCTGAATGCGGCGAACGAGGTCGCGGTCGAACTCTTCCTCGCCGAACGGCTCTCGTTCCTCGGCATTCCGGCCCTGGTTGAAGCGACCCTCGAACGGTTCGCGCCGGGCTCGGCCGAGACGCTCGACGAGGTTCTGGCGGCGGATGGTGAGGCTCGGGCCGTGGCGCGCCGACTCGCGCCGGAGCTCGTCCTGGCTTAGGCCCACTCGCGCAGGGAGACCTTATGGTGCTTGACCTTCTTGGCAGCGCCCTCGGCACGATCGGCCCGTTTCTCGTTGTGCTCGGCGTGCTGATCTTCGTCCACGAGCTCGGCCACTATCTGGCGGCTCGGTCCGTTGGCGTGCATGTCGATGCTTTTTCCATCGGGTTTGGGGGCGAGCTTTTCGGCTGGACCGACCGGATCGGCACGCGTTGGAAAGTCTGCTGGATCCCGCTCGGCGGCTATGTGCGCCTGCACGGGGCGGAGAGCCCCGAGGACCGCGCACGGATGGAGGCCGAAGCACGGGAGAAGGGCGTGGCCCTGCCGGAATGGCGGCGGGGGCAGACCTTCGCGGAGAAGAGTGTCGGCCGACGGGCCTGGGTGGTTGCGGCCGGGCCGCTCGCCAACTTCCTGCTCGCCGCTGTCCTGCTTTCCGCCACCTACGCCATCTCTGGCCGTCCCGACACTGCGCCGGTAGTCACTGCAGTGCAACCGGGCAGCGCTGCTGAGCGCGCCGGGCTTACCCCTGGCGACCGCATTGTTGCCATCGACGGGCGGGCCATCCGCCGCTTTGAGGATGTCCAGGCCATCGTCCGCCTCCGCCCTGAGCAAACGCTCAGTGTTGTGATCGAGCGCGATGGCCGATCCTTGGTTCTCAGCATAGCTCCTGACTTGCGCGAGGTTTCCGACCGCTTCGGGAACGTGACCCGGATCGGCCTTCTGGGAGTGGCGGGGGGTGTGCCTGAGGTGCGCCGCCTCGACCCGCTCAGCGCTGTTACTGCCGGTGTGAGCGAGACGGTGCGCATCACCGAGCAGACCCTCGTTGCGTTGTGGCAGATCATCGCCGGCACGCGCGGGACGGAGGATCTCGGCGGCCCGTTGCGGATCGCTCAGCTCTCAGGCCAGGTGGCGACGGGAGGGGTTGGGCCCCTGCTGGCGTTGATCGCCCTCCTTTCCGTCAATCTCGCTCTGATCAACCTTTTCCCGATCCCGATTCTCGATGGCGGACACTTGGTGATGTACGCCTACGAGGCAGTGCGCGGAAAGCCGCTGCCGCCACGCGCTCAGGAGTATGCTTTCCGCGGTGGGCTGGCCATCCTGCTCACCTTGTTCGTCCTCGCCACCTGGAACGACCTGATCCAGCTCCGCGTCGTGGACTGGGTGGCACGGGTGGTCGGATGACGGCACGAGCGCGCGCGGCTATGGTCCGGCATCTTTGATCGACCTCGGCCGAGGATTCCTGTCGCCCGTGCGGATCCGGTTCCTTCTGGCGCTGCTCGTTGTGCTGCCTCTCGCGGCCCCCACGCCGGTCGAGGCACAGGGCGCTCGGGTCGCGGCGCGCGCCGCCGAACAGGGCGGGGTTATTCGGTCGGTTCGCGTCGAAGGCGCGCAACGGATCGAAGAGGCAACCATCCGTTCCTACATGCTCGCTCAGCCAGGCGACTTGTTCGAGACCGATCGGCTTGATCGGACCTTGCGCGCGCTCTTCGGCACGGGCCTCTTTCGCGACGTTGCGCTAAGGCGCGAGGGCGATACGCTTGTGGTGACGGTGGTCGAGAACCCGATCGTCAATCGCATTGCCTTCGAGGGCAACCGCGCACTTGGCGACGAAACGCTGCGCAACGAGGTTCAGGCTAGGCCGCGGTCCGTGTTCACGCGTTCGCTCGTTCAAGCCGATCGCCAGCGCTTGCTCGATGTATACGCGCGGCGCGGCCGTTTTGCCGCCCGCATTGAGCCCAAGGTGATTGAGCTTGACCAAAATCGGGTCGATGTTGTGTTCGAGATTGACGAAGGACCGACGGCACTGATCCGACGAATCAACTTCGTCGGCAATCAAGCCTTTTCTTCTAGCACCTTGCAGGAGGCGATCGCCTCTCGCGAGACCGCCTGGTGGCGTGTGCTTTCCACCTCGGACATCTACGATCCTGAACGCCTTGCCTTTGACCGGGAACTGCTCCGCCGCTTTTACTTGCGCAATGGATACGTTGACTTTCGCGTTATTTCTGCCGTGGCTGAGCTTGATCCCGATCGCACAGGTTTCTTTCTCACCTTCACGGTTGAGGAGGGAAACCGCTATCGCGTCGGCAAGGTTGATATCGTTTCGCGCTTGCGCAACCTGGACGCGGAAACGTTGCGCCAGACGCTGCGGGTGCGGGAGGGGTCGTGGTACTCGGCCGAGGATGTCGATGCGACCATTCAGGCAGTGCAGACGGCGGCGCAGAACGCGGGTTTTGCTTTCGCCGAGGTGCGGCCGCAGGTTCGGCGCAACCCGCAGCAGCGGACTGTCGACCTTACCTTCGAGGTTGTCGAAGGCCCAAGGGTGTTTGTCGAGCGGATCGATATTGTCGGCAATGTGCGCACGCAGGACAAAGTCATCCGGCGTGAGCTTCGTCTCGCTGAAGGCGATGCGTTCAGCGCGGCACGCATCGCGCGCTCGCGGCAGAGGATCAACGACCTGCAATATTTCGGCGCGGTGAACATCACCAACCAGCCGGGCAGTGCGCCCGATCGCACGATTGTTCAAGTGGAGGTGCAGGAGAAGGCGACCGGGGAACTGACCATCGGTGGTGGCTTCTCGACCGACAGCGGCGCGCTGGCCATGATCGGGCTGCGCGAGCGGAACCTGGTGGGGACTGGCCTTGACAGCAACATCATGGTCACGATTGCGCAGCGGCGTCAGGCGATCGATCTTTCTGTGACCGATCCCTATTTCCTCGACCGTAATCTCGTCGCTGGCATCGACGTGTTTGCGGTGGACCGCAACGCACGCGAGACTCGTGTCTTCGACGACCGCCGCGTTGGCTTCGCGCTGCGCCTGGGCTACGCCTTCAACGAGGAGCTGCGTCAAGTGTGGTCGTACACCCTGATGCAGCGCAAGATCACCAATATCAGCCCCTTTGCCTCGATCTACGTGCGAGATCAGGAGGGAACCACCTTGCTTTCGCAAGTGAGCCAGGTGTTGACCTACGACAAGCGGAACAGCCGAATTGATCCGACGGAAGGCTTCGTCATTCGTCTGCTGACTGATGTCGCGGGTTTGGGCGGCGACGTCGGCTTCTTTCGCCCTCGTCTGGACGGCGCCTACTACCTTCCGGTCGCGCCCGTTCTCGGCCTGCGCGACAGTTACACGCTCGTTATCTCCGCCGGTGCCGGCTACCTCGCGCAATTTGGGCGCCGTGAGCGGATCATCGACAACTTCTTCCTCGGTGGCGAAACTCTGCGCGGATTTGAACCGGGCGGTGCGGGGCCGCGTGACCTTAAAACGACCGACTCCCTCGGCGGGCGCGCGATCTGGACGGCGGGCACGGAGTTCCGTTTCCCTCTCCCTTTCGTTTCGGACGATCTCGGCCTGCAGGGCAGGGCCTTCATAGACACCGGCGCCTTGTGGGATCCGGGCGTGTCAGCACCGAACGTGGCGGATGATCGCAGCCCGCGCGTCGGTGCCGGAGTGGGGGTTCGTTGGCGATCACCGTTTGGGGTGATCAATGTCGATCTTGCCCAGGCAATCGTGAAGAAAGACTACGACAAAACCGAACTCTTTCGATTCGGCTTCGGTACAAGGTTCTAAGAGCATGTCCCTCCCGGTCCTTTCTGCGCAGTGCCTCGCCACGGGCTTTGCCATTGTTGTCCTTGGCCTCGCGTTGACAATCCCAGCACCCGCCCAACAGCCACAACAGCAATGGTTTGTGCCAGGGCAGCAACCGGCCCAGCAGGGGCAGACCGGGCAACAGCGGCCGCCGCAAGCGCAGCAGCAGCGACCACCGCAAGCACAGCAGCGCCCTGCCCAGCCGTCCGGCCAAGTGCCAGGGCCCACGGAAGCCGGTGCGCCACGCTTGCCGCCTCTCGATCGTTCGCCGCCACCGCCACCGGCTGTGATCGGCGTCATCGGCGTGCAAGAGGTGTTCGAAGCCTCCGTCGCCGTGCGTCAGGTGCGTCAGGCAATCCAAGAGAGGCTTCAGCGTTTGAACGATGATGCAGCGCGTGAACAGAATGCCTGGCGCGAGGCACAGCAGCAGCTCGCCGCGCTCCGCGGCCAGCTGACGCCGGAGCAGATGCGTGAGCGTGAGCAGGAGCTGCAAGAGCGGATCAGCAGCACGCAGAGGATGTTACGTGAGCGCAATGCAGCCATCCAGGCCGCTGGCCAGAAGGCGCTGGCCGAGATCGAACGAGTCATGCTGTTCGTCATCCGCCAGGTAGCCGAGGCTCGAGGCCTTACGATGGTCATACAACGGCAGGCGATCGTGCTCGCGGTCGAACAGCACGACATATCAGAAGCGGTAGCCAATCAGCTCAACCGCGCCTTAACGTCTGTTCCGATCGATCCGGAGCCAGAACTTCCCGGACTCTCGGTTGCCCCTTCGCGTCCGCCTCCGGCTACGGCTGCTCCGCGGCGGAACTGATCTGGCGTCTCGAGCGCCGCCATGTTGCCAGACCCGCGCTTCCACTCGCTGCCCCGCCGTCCCTTTACTCTGGCAGAGATCTCCGAAGCCTGCGGCGCGCGTCTCGGCGAAGGGGCAGATCCAAAGCGTCTCGTCGTCGGTGTCGCAGGGTTACAAGCGGCAGGGCCCGATGAGCTCTCCTTCTTCGACAACCCCCGCTATGGTGAAGCGCTCAGCGCAACGCGCGCCGGCGCGGTGATCGTGTCGCCGAAAAATGTCGCGCGCGTTCCTGCAGGCACTGTGCCTTTGCTGGCAGAGAGACCGAACCTCGCCTGGGCGCGCGCGCTCCGTCTCTTCTTCCCGCCTGTGCGGCCGCAGCCTTTGATCCACGCGACAGCTGTCATCTCATCGGATGCGGTGCTCGGCGCAAAGGTTACGGTCGAGGCCGGAGCGGTGATCGGGGCGCGCGCGGTCATTGGGGCCGGCAGCGTGATTGGCGCGAACGCCGTAATCGGCCCGGGGGTGGTTGTTGGCAGAGAGTGCCACATTGGGAACGGTGCCAGCATCGCCTGCACCATCATGGGTGATCGAGTCGTCATCCATCCGGGCGCGCGGATCGGCCAAGACGGTTTCGGTCTTGCCTCCGGGCCGGACGGGCATGTCACGATTCCGCAACTTGGCCGCGTTCTCATCGGCGACGATGTCGAGATTGGAGCCAACACGACGATTGACCGCGGTTCGCTCGGCGACACCGTGATTGGCTCCGGCACCCGCATGGACAACTTAGTGCAGATCGGGCACAACGTGCGGCTGGGGCGGTGCTGCATCATCGTAGCTCAAGTTGCGATAGCGGGTTCCGTGGTCGTCGGAGATTTCGCAGCCATTGCAGGTCAGGTTGGTATCGCCGGGCACCTGTCGGTTGGTCGCGGTGCGCGGATTGGAGCCCAATCCGGCGTCATGAACGACATCCCCCCCGGCGAGACCTGGGTCGGCAGCCCTGCGAGGCCCGCTGCACAGACGATGCGGGCTATCGCGGTGCTCGATCGTCTCGCGCGCCAGAGAGGCCGACCGGTGCCATGACGATCCGCGGCATGACAGACGACGCAGCAGAGGGCGATGCCACCGTAGGCAGGCGGCAAGTCGGTGTGCTCGATATCGCCCGCATTATGCGCGCGATCCCACATCGATTTCCCTTCCTACTCGTCGATCGGGTAGTCGATGTCATCGTCGATGAAAGCGCGGTTGGCATTAAGAACGTGTCGATCAACGAACAATTCTTTCAGGGCCACTTCCCGGCGCACCCTGTGATGCCGGGCGTGCTTATCATCGAGAGCATGGCGCAGACTGCCGCCGTCTTGGTGGTAGAGACGCTCGGCGAGGCAGCCGCCGGCAAGCTCGTTTACTTCATGAGCATTGAGGGAGCGAAGTTCCGCCGGCCCGTCGTTCCGGGAGATCAGATGCGAATCCACGTGCGCAAGGATCGCAATCGCGGCGCAGTTTGGAAATTCTCGGCCGAGGCCAAGGTCGATGGCGTGATGGCGGCAGAGGCAACCTTTTCGGCCATGATCCTGGATCGCCGCGCAGATGGCTGAGGTGCATGCGACCGCTCAGGTCGCCCCTGGCGCGCTGCTGGCCGAGGGGGTTCGGGTCGGTCCCTACGCTGTCATTGGACCAGAGGTCGAGATCGGGCCCGGCGCCGAGATCGGCGCCCATGTCGTCATCGAGGGCGCGACGCGGCTTGCCGCCGGGGTGCGGGTGTTTCCCTTCGCGACCATCGGCCTCCCGCCCCAGGACTTGAAATATCGCGGCGAGCCGACGCGGGTAGAGATCGGTCCGCGCACGCTGATCCGCGAACACGTCACCATCCATCGCGGCAGCGTCGGCAACGGTGTGACGCGGATCGGCGCCGACTGCATGATCATGTGTGTCGCCCATGTTGCGCACGATTGCAGCTTGGGCGATGGCGTGATCGTCGCCAACAACGTCATGTTCGGCGGACATGTGAGTGTGGGGGACGGTGCCTATATCGGTGGGGGGGCAGCGATCCACCAGTTTGTTCGGATCGGCCGCTTCGCCGCCGTAGGCGGCATGAGTGGGGTGGAGGGCGACGTCATCCCGTTTGGTCTTGTCATAGGCAACCGCGCCCGGCTGTCAGGGCTGAACATTGTCGGGCTGAAACGGCGTGGCTTCTCGCGCGCGGAGATCGCGACGCTGCGCGAGGCGTTCAGGGTCATTTTCAAGCAGCGCGATGGCACGTTCGCCGATCGATTTGCGGCCGCCGCGCATCGTTTCGCCGGCAATGAGCTGGTCGAGGAAATGGTGGCGTTCGTGCGGGCCGCCGGCAAGAGGCCACTCTGCCGTGCAGCCCCTGAGACTGAAATCGATCTTGGCGAAGAGGTGGAGGCGGCCGAACCCGCTGCCGCCTCAGCAGCCTGAAGTCTGAGCATGGAGCAAAGCGGGCACGCAGCACCCCTCGGCATCATCGCGGGCGGTGGTTCCCTGCCCGCGATGCTTGCCGCAGCGATGGTCGGCTCCGGTCGCCCGGTCTTCGTGCTGGTGCTTGACGGCCACGCCGACGTTACGTTGTTGGCGTCGTTTCCCCATCAGCGTATTCGTCTTGGCGCAATCGGCGAGGGGCTGAATGCATTGCGCTCACGCAACATCAAGGATCTCGTGCTGGTTGGCACGGTCCGCCGCCCGTCTTTACTGTCGCTGATGCCTGACGCTGAGGGGGCGCGTCTGCTTGCACGAATTGGTCGCGCTGCCTTCTCCGGCGATGATGGGCTGCTCAGCGCGATTGTCCGAGTCCTCGAGGAGGAAGGGTTTCGCGTGCATGGCGTGCAGACCATTCTTTCCGAACTCACAGCGCCCGAAGGTGTGCTGACGCGGCTTGGTCCTGACGCCGAGGCCGAGGCTGACATCGCGCGCGGTGCGGCCGTCTGTCGTCTGCTCGGTGAGGCAGATGTCGGTCAGGCGGTGGTAGTGCAGCAAGGCCTCGTGTTGGGTGTCGAGGCGATCGAGGGGACGGATGCCCTGCTTGAGCGCTGCGCGCTGCTTCGCCGCGAAGGGCCTGGCGGCGTCCTTGTCAAACGCGCGAAGCCGGGTCAGGAAAGTCGGGTCGATCTGCCTACAATTGGCGCAACCACCGTCGCGCGTGCCGCAGCGGCCGGGCTGCGTGGGATCGCAGTCGAGGCCAAAACGACGCTGATGCCGGAGCGCGCTGCGACGATCGAAGCGGCAAATCGGGCCGGGCTCTTCCTGGTCGCGCGGCGCTTCACCACCTAACGCGACGGAAAGGCTGGGAGGAGGACGATGAGCGAAGGGTGCTTCCTGCACACGATGATCCGAGTGGGCGATCTCGAGCGCAGTGTAGACTTCTATACCAGGCTGCTAGGAATGAAGGAACTGCGCCGGCGCGATGTACCAGAAGGAAAATACACGCTCGTCTTCGTCGGCTATGATGAGAAGGAGCCCGCCATCGAGCTTACTTATAACTATGGCGTCGATCGCTATGAGCTCGGCAATGCCTTTGGCCATCTCGCCATCGGTGTGCCAGACATCTATGCCACCGTCGACCGTCTGCGTGCGGCGGGTGTAAAGATTACGCGCGAACCAGGGCCAGTGAAGTTTGGCACCACGGTGATCGCCTTCATCGAGGATCCTGACGGTTACAAGATCGAACTGATTGAGCGCAAGCCGTCTTGAACGGGATCTTCGGCATGGATCCCCGCGAACGCTGGTTCGAAGACCATCGCGAGGGCGAGGTGCATGAGTTCGGCGACCGCCTGGTCACGGCGGAAGAGATCATCACCTTCGCGCAAGCCTTCGACCCCCAGCCCTTTCATCTGAGTGAAGAAGGCGGGAAAGCCTCGCCTTTCGGCGGTTTGATCGCATCTGGTTGGCACACGGCGTCGATTGCGATGCGGTTGTGGTGTGACCATGCGTTGAGCCGGCACGGGGTTGGCTCACCTGGGCTTGAGGAGCTGAAGTGGCCGGCGCCCGTGCGGCCCGGCGATCGGCTACGTGCCCGCGCCACCGTGCTGCAAACGCGGCGGTCGCGCTCACGGCCCCAGGTCGGTATCGTCTGCACACGCGTTGAACTCTTCAACCAGCGCAACGAGCAGGTCTGCTCTTGGACCGCCGTCGGCTTCGTGCGCTGTCGCGACGCGCCTTGTTTGCCGAACAACTGATGGCCTTTGTTCACCTCCGCGTCCACTCCGCCTACTCGCTCTCTGAAGGCGCAATCAAAATAGACGCGCTTGTTGCGCGAACGGCAGAGTACGAGATGCCGGCGGTCGCGCTTACCGACAGCAACAACCTCTTCGGCTCCCTCGAGTTTGCGCAAGCCTGCGTCAAACGCGGAGTGCAGCCGATCATGGGGCTGGAACTCAGCCTGCTCGAGGGGCGGCGAAGCGGCGATCTCGGCAGACCACCTGCCTCGGTGGTTCTCCTCGCCGCGACAGAAGAGGGATGGTCAAACCTGGTCAGGCTCGCCTCCTTCGCGCACCTCACGCCTGAGGCTGGCCAGCCTCTCGGAGTAAGCGAGGAGACCCTGGTCGCGCACGCGGAGGGCTTGCTGCTTCTAACCGGGGGTGGGCAGGGCCCGCTGGCCACGCTCTTGCGGGAGGGCCGAGGTGAGGCCGCACGGCATTGGCTGGAACGCATGGCTATCGCCTTCCGCGATCGCATCGCGGTCGAAGTGCAGCGCCTTGGCGTTGTCGGTGAACACGATCTCGAACGCGCGCAGATCGCGCTCGCCGACGCGCTCGGCCTCCCCCTTGTTGCGACCAATGCTTGTTACTTCCTCGATCCCGATCAGCACGAGGCACATGATGTGCTGATCTGCATTGCTGACAAACGTCTTGCCGCCGAGGAGGACCGCCGCCGTGTCAGCCCGGAACAGTGGTTCAAGCCGGAGGCGGCGATGCGCCAGACCTTCGCCGACTTGGCAGAAGCCTGCGACAACACGGTCGCGATCGCGCAGCGCTGCGCCGTTATGGCGACCACACGCAAACCGCTCCTGCCCGTCTGCCCGAAGGTTCCGCAGGGCGTGGGCGAAGCGGAAGCGCTGTGTGCGCTCGCGCAACGCGGGCTTGAACAACGCCTTGCCAAGGCTGGATTGGAAGGCGAGGCGGCACGCCCTTACCGAGAACGGCTTGACTACGAGCTCGGCGTGATCGCGCGCATGGGCTTTTCCGGCTACTTTCTCATCGTCGCCGACTTTGTGCAGTGGGCGAAGAGCAAGGGCATTCCTGTGGGCCCAGGCCGCGGTTCAGGAGCCGGCTCCCTGGTTGCCTGGGCGCTCACCATCACCGACCTCGATCCTCTGCGGTGGGGCCTACTGTTCGAGCGCTTTCTCAACCCTGAACGCGTGTCGATGCCGGATTTCGACATAGACTTTTGCCAGGACCGGCGCGATGAGGTGATCGCTTACGTGCGCGCCGAATACGGCGCGGATCGCGTTGCGCAAATCATCACCTTCGGCAAGCTGCAAGCACGCGCCGTTGTGCGCGATGTCGGGCGCGTACTTGGTCTGCCCTACGGGCTTGTCAACAAGATCGCCGAACTTATTCCGAACAACCCGGCCAAGCCCGTTACGCTCGCACAAGCGATTGAAGCGGACGTACAGCTGCAGCGCATGCGCGACGAAGACGAACAGGTGGCGCGACTGCTTGAGGTGGCGCTTCGTCTCGAAGGGCTCTATCGCCACGCCTCGACTCATGCCGCCGGGGTGGTGATCGGCGACCGACCGCTCATCGAACTTGTTCCCCTAACGCGCGACCCGCGCTCCGGCATGCTGGTGACGCAGTATTCTATGAAGCATGTCGAACAGGCAGGGCTGGTGAAGTTTGATTTCCTTGGGCTGGCGACCCTGACTGTTCTGCAGCGTGCCTGCGACCTTCTGCGCGATCAGGGGATCGTCATCGATCTCGCCTCTATCCCGCTCGATGATGAGACGACCTTCGCCATGCTCCAGCGCGGAGATACGGCAGGCGTATTCCAGTTCGAAAGCCAGGGCATGCGCGACGTGCTGAGGCAGATGAAGCCCGACCGTTTTGAAGATCTCATCGCTGCCGTCGCACTTTACCGCCCAGGCCCGATGGCAAACATTCCGGCCTATTGCGCGCGCAAGCACGGCGAGGCTTGGGAGCCGCCGCATCCCGCGATCCGCGACATCCTGCAGGAGACCTTCGGCATCATGGTCTACCAGGAGCAGGTGATGCAGATCGCGCAGCGTCTTGCCGGCTACTCGCTCGGGGGCGCCGATCTTCTGCGCCGCGCGATGGGCAAGAAGATCCGCGCCGAAATGGAGGCGCAACGCAAGGTCTTCGTCGAGGGGGCGGTTGCGCGCGGCCTTGACGCCGCAAAGGCAGCCGAGATCTTCGACCTAATGGAGCGCTTTGCCGACTACGGCTTCAACAAGAGCCACGCAGCAGCCTATGCCCTTGTCGCGTACCAAACAGCCTACATCAAGGCCAACCACCCCGTGGCCTTCCTAGCCGCCTCGATGTCGCTCGCCATCACCAACTCCGACAAGCTCGCCGCGCTGAAGGGTGAGGCAGAGCGGATGGGCATCACGGTGCTTCCGCCCGACATCAACGCATCAACAGCAGATTTCCGCATTGAGCGCACAAGCGATGGCAAACTCGCCATCCGCTATGCGCTCGCCGCGATCAAACGCGTTGGGCGAGCGGCGATGGAAAGCGTGGTGGCGGAGCGCGAGCGGGCGGGACGGTTTCGCTCGCTTAGCGATTTCGCCAGGCGCATCGATCCGCATGCGCTGAACCGAATACAAATCGAGGCGCTGGCCCGTGCCGGGGCATTTGATCGGCTGGAGGCGAACCGTCGTCGCATCGTTGAGGGAACCGAGGCGATCATCGCACGTGCCCAAGCCGCGGCTGAGGAAAGGGCGGCAAACCAACTTGGGCTGTTCGGTGCCGCAGCGGAGGGGGATTTGCGGCTGCCTGACGTCTCAGACTGGCCGCTGATGGAGCGTCTTGCGCATGAGGCGGAAGCGGTCGGCTTCCACCTCACCCGCCACCCTCTCGACGCTTATGCCAGCACGCTGCGGCGGCTGAGGGTGACGCGCTCGAACGAGATTGCGGCCAAGGTCGCCGCCGGGGCGGAACGGCTCAAGCTTGCCGGCAGTGTTGTTGCCGTAAAGGAACGAACAACCCGAATGGGCTCCAAAATGTGTTGGCTTCGCCTGTCGGACACAGTCGGTAGTTTCGAGGTCACGCTGTTCAGCGAGGTGTTGAGCCGGGTGCGCGATCTGCTTGTCACCGGCGAGCGGCTGGTGGTGACGGCGGATGCGCGGGCCGAGGGCGAAGCGCTGCGGCTGACCGCGGTCGATGTCGAGCGGCTCGATCAGGTCGTCGCGTCGGCGGCCGTAGGCATCAGGGCTAGGGTCAGCGAGAGCGTTGCGTTCGAGCGGTTACGAGAGCTTCTTGAGGCGACCGGGCCAGGCCGAGGGAGAATTTTCCTTACCGCGGTGTTCTCCTCTGGGGAGGAGATCGAGCTCGACTTGGGGCGCGGCTGGGCGGTCTCGCCCAGCCTTCTCTCTGCGCTTGAAACCGTGCCTGGGGTGCTTGCTGTCGAGGAGGTTTGAACAGTGCCACCACAGGTGGCGAGACAGGCGTCTGGCGCGTTTATTGTCTCGCCAGGCCTTGGATGGCAAATCATCGCTATGGAGCATATGCGAGTCTCGCGCCGAACTGCCCTCTTGACCGCAGGTGGACTGCTGATGGGGGGGAAGGGGTTTGCTGCCGCCGAACCATTCGATGCGTGGCTCGCCGGGCTTCGCGCCGAAGCGCGCGCCCAAGGCATCAGTGCGGAGACGGTCCGTACCGCCCTTGCCGCGCTGCGCCCCAACCCGCGTGTGCTCGAACTTGACCGTCGTCAGCCAGAACGGACACTCACCTGGGCCGAATACCGGGCCCGCATCGTTGCCGAGCCTCGGATTGTGCAGGGTCGTCGCGCAATTTCTGATAATCGCGAGTTGTTGCAAGCTGTCGAAGCGCGTTTCGGTGTCGCGGCTGCGGTGATGTCAGCGATCTGGGGGATCGAGTCGAATTATGGTACAACTCTCGGCAGTTTCCCGGTTGTCCAATCCCTTGCCACGTTGGCCTATGACGGGCGGCGAGCGACATTTTTTCGAAGCGAACTTATCAACGCTCTGCGCATCCTCGATCAGGGGCACATCGGCCTTGCCCAGATGACGGGCTCCTGGGCAGGAGCGATGGGCCAGCCGCAGTTCATGCCATCCTCGTTTCTCGCTTATGCGGTGGATTTCGACCGAGATGGCCGGCGCGACATTTGGCACAGCCGCGCCGACACGCTGGCCTCGATCGGCAACTATCTCGCGCGGGCGCAGTGGCGCGCGGGGGAGGGGTGGGGCTTCGCCGTGCGCCTGCCAGCCGGTTTCGACGCCAGGCTTGCCGATGGGCGCAGCGTCCGGCCTCTCTCGGCCTGGAGTGCGCTCGGCGTGAAGCGGCATGATGGGTCTGCGCTGCCAGCCAGCTCGGTGCAGGCGGCGATCGCCGCGCCGGACGGGCCAGGTGGCGAGGCCTTCGCCCTGTTTTCCAACGCGCAAGCGATTCGTCGCTACAACAACTCGACCTATTACGTGCTGGCGGTCGGCCTTCTGTCCGACCTGATCGCATCGTGACGATCGCGAGGGAGGTGTCGATGCGCGCGACCCGTCGTTTGCTGCTGGCTTGCGCGACATCCGGCGTGGTGGTCGCAGCGACGGCCGCAGCGGCACAGCAGCACCGTCAAACGCAGCGCCCGCAGGCTCAGCCCTCCCGTCCTGTCCAATCGCAACCGGCGCGTCCGCAGCCCCAAGGCACGCCTGCGACCACGCCGATCGGCCCCGTTGACACGCTGGCTCGGCACGCCCTGATTGTCGATTTTGAGACGGATGCTGTCCTGCTCGAGAAAGAGGCGGATGTGCCGATGCCGCCCGCCTCGATGAGCAAGCTGATGACGGCCTACGTGGTCTTCGAGCTTTTGCGTGCGGGCCGCCTGCGCCTTGATCAGGAACTCCCGGTCAGCGAACGTGCCTGGCGAATGGGTGGTTCGAAAATGTTCGTCGAGATCGGCACGACGGTGACAGTGGAGAACCTGCTGCGCGGCGTGATTGTGCAGTCCGGCAATGATGCCTGCATCGTTCTTGCCGAGGCGATCAGCGGATCGGAGGAGCAGTTCGCCGAACTTTTGAACGAGCGCGCGCGTGCGATCGGTTTGACCGCCTCGACCTTTCGCAACTCGACCGGTTGGCCTCACCCTGATCACCGCATGACGTGCCGCGACTTAGCCCTGCTTGCGAAGCGTATCATTCTCGATTTCCCAAACTACTATCGGTATTATAGCGAGAGGTCGTTTCGTTTTAACAACATAAACCAGGAAAATCGCAATCCTCTGCTCTATCGCAACATTGGTGCCGACGGGCTGAAGACAGGCCACACCGAAGAGAGCGGGTTCGGTCTCACTGCCTCCGCCATCCAGGGCGGGCGTCGCGTCATCCTCGTCGTCAACGGCCTACCCTCCATGCGCGCTCGCGCCGAGGAAAGCGAGCGGCTGATGCGCTGGGCCTTCAGCGAGTTCGAGAATGTCCGCCTGTTCGCCGCCGGTGAGACTGTCGATGTTGCGCCTGTCCATCTCGGCGTGAAGAGGGAGGTGCCGCTCGTCTCGCCGAAGGACGTCGTGTTCACTATGCCACGCACATGGCGCCGTACCGCGCGCATCGCCGTCCGCTACACTGCACCGATTTCTGCCCCTGTGCAGCGGGGCAGGGTGCTGGCGAGCCTCGAGGTGTCGGGCCAGGGGGTGCCGGCGACGACACTGCCGCTGGTTGCGGGTGAAGACGTGCCACAGCTCGGCTTCGTGCCACGTCTCTTCGAAGGCTTACGCACTCTTGCGCTCGGCTCGTGACGGCCACGCCGGTGGTGGCCAGGCAAGGCCTGTTCGTAACGCTGGAAGGCGGAGAGGGGGCAGGAAAATCGTCGCTGTTGCACGGCCTCGCAAACGCTCTCACCAGCGTGGGTCAAGACGTGGTCGCCACGCGCGAACCGGGAGGCACGCCTGAGGGTGAGGCGCTGCGCCATCTCCTGCTCGACACCGCCCCCGGCGCCTGGGAGCCGATGAGCGAGGTTCTGCTCCACTATGCCGCGCGTGCCCAGCATGTCGCGCGCGTCATTCGGCCTGCGCTGGAGCGTGGTGCGGTCGTGCTGTGCGATCGTTTTGCCGACAGTACGATGGTCTACCAGGGCTATGGGCTCGGGGTGGCGCGCGAGGCGATCGCGGCGGTGCACCGCGCTGTCCTTGGCGAGTTCCGCCCCAACCTTACCGTTGTGCTTGATGTTCCTGTCGAACTTGGGCTGGCGCGCGCCACCCGTGCACGCGGACCAGATCGTTACGAATCGAACACTACGTCCTTCCACCAGCGGGTTCGCCAGGGCTTTCTTGCCATCGCCCAGGCAGATCCCGAACGCTGTGTCATTGTCGATGCGACCCGGCCCTTGGAAGAGGTGCAGCAGGCCGTGCTGCGCCTGATCGGCAATCGTCTCGGGCTTCCCTTCGGGGCGCGCATCGGATGACGGCAAAAAGCTTGACCGAGGAGCCCTCGCTCGAGCCGCGGCGGCAGGCCCGCCTCCTCGGCCAGGCGGCAGCCGAGGATGCGTTTCTACGGGCCTGGCGGGCGGGGCGGGTGCACCATGCCTGGTTGCTGACCGGGCCGCCGGGAATCGGCAAAGCGACGTTCGCCTACCGTGTCGCACGCTTTGTGCTGGCGGGCGGCCGCGGCGCCGAGGGGCTCGCTGTGCCGCCCGTTCACCCGGTAGCGCGGAAGGTGGCCGCCGGCTCCCATCCCGATCTGGTTGTGCTTGAAGGCTACACAACGACTCCGATCGGCGCGATCCGTGAGCGTATCGGGGTAGATGAGGTGCGGGCGCTGGCCTCAGCTTTGCGCAAGACTCCGGCGGAGAGCGCCTGGAGGGTCGGCGTGATCGACCCTGCCGAAGCGATGGGGAGAGAAGCGGCAAACGCTCTGCTCAAGCTTCTTGAGGAGCCGCCGCCGCGCACATTACTTTTGCTCATTTCGCACGCGCCGGGGCGCTTGCTGCCAACCATCCGCAGCCGCTGCCGCCGCCTGGCACTCGCCCCGCTTGTAGACGCCGAAGTCGCCGCCCTTCTCGCCCTGCTTCGTCCGGATGCTGACCCCTTGGCACGCGCACGCATAGCAGGGATCGCCAAGGGATCGATCGGCCGAGCATGCGCTTTGCTTGACCAGGACGTGGCGGCTTGGCTGCCGGCGGCGGAGGATCCGATCGCAGAGCTTGCCTCCCTTGACGTCTCGCGCGCACACGCCCTGGCCGAGAGCTTCGCCCGGCCGGAAGCAGAGGACGCGCTCGCGCTGTTCTTCGACCTCGTCCGCTCAGGCCTCGCAGCCCGGGCGCGTCGGCTGGCGCGTGAGGGGGTGGGGCGCCAGGGCCGTGCGCTTGAAGCCTGCGCAAGCCTGTGGGAGAACCTCGGTGAGGTGTCGCGCCTGACAGCCGGTCTTGCTCTGGATCGCAAACAAGCCGTGCTGACTGCTCTGAGCGCGATCTCCCGCGGTGTTCCCGTTTCTCTAGATCTCACTCGCCCGCGCGCTGATGCCTAAGCCCACTCGCTACATCACCACGCCGATCTATTACGTCAACGATGTGCCGCACATCGGGCATGCTTACACGACCATCGCTTGCGATGTTTGGGCTCGGTTCTGGCGACTGGATGGGGCGGAGGTGTTCTTCCTTACCGGCACCGATGAGCACGGCCAAAAGGTGGCAAAGGCAGCGGAGGCATCGGGCGAGAGTCCGCAGGCCTTCACCGATCGCGTCTCACAAACCTTTCGTGACCTCGCGCGCGCAATCAACATCGCCCATAGCGACTTTATCCGTACCACTGAACCGCGCCACCACCGCGCGTGCGAGGAGCTTTGGCGTCGCATCTACGCTGCAGGCGACCTGTACTTGGGCGAGTATGGCGGCTGGTATGCCGTGCGCGATGAGGCCTTCTATCGTGAAAGCGAGACAACACTTGGCGAAGACGGGGTGCGCCGCGCACCAACTGGCGCACCGGTTGAGTGGGTGAGCGAGCCGTCCTGGTTCTTCCGTCTCTCCGCCTGGCAGGAGCGGCTGCTCGAGCTTTACGATCGCAACCCGGATTTTATCCAGCCCGCCTCGCGGCGCAATGAGGTGATTTCCTTTGTCCGCTCGGGTTTGGAGGACCTCTCGGTCAGCCGCACCTCGTTCACCTGGGGGGTTCCTGTGCCAGGCTCGCCCGGGCATGTGATGTATGTCTGGCTGGATGCGCTGACCAACTATCTGACCGCCGCCGGATTTCCAGACGAGACGCATCCGCGCTGGCGCTTCTGGCCAGCCGATGTGCACGTTGTTGGCAAAGACATTTTGCGCTTCCACGCTGTGTATTGGCCAGCGTTCCTCATGTCGGCCGGTCTTGCTCCGCCCAAGCGCGTCTTCGCGCACGGTTGGTGGACGGTCGAAGGGCAGAAAATGTCGAAGTCACTCGGCAACGTGGTCGACCCGCGCGAGGTGATTGCGCGCGTCGGGCTCGACCCGTTCCGCTTCTTCCTGTTGCGCGAGATCCCCTTCGGTCAAGATGGCGACTTCACGCGCCAGGGCCTGCTCAAGCGGCTGAATGTCGATCTTGCCAACGAGCTTGGCAATTTGGCCCAGCGCACGCTCGGTTTTGTTGCGCGCAACACTGGGGGCGTGCTGCCGAGCCCTGACGTGTTGAGCGAGGATGACCGCGCTTTGCTCGATGCCGCGGCAGGGCTTCTTCCAGCGATGCGGATTGAGATCGAGCGTTTCGCTTTTCACGCCGCGCTTGAAGGGGCCTGGCAAGTGATTCGCGACGCCAACGCCTACATCGATCGCGAGAAGCCCTGGGCCTTGCGCAAAGAAGACCCGGTACGGATGGGTACGGTGCTGTGGGTGTTGGCCGAGACTCTACGCTGGCTTGCCATCCTGCTGCAGCCGGTGATGCCGGGCACTATGGGCCGGCTTCTCGACCAGCTTGGCGTTGCTGTGGATGCGCGCGACTTTGCCGCGCTCGCCCATCCGCTGCCGGGAGGACGGAATTTGCCGGTGCCCGAGCCTTTGTTCCGCAAAGTGGAAGAGAGCGGGGTAGGGGGCTAAGCATGCTGGTGGACAGCCATTGCCACCTTGACCATTGGCGAGAGGAGGAGGTTGCCGAGGTGGTGGCGCGCGCCCGTGCCCAAGGTGTCGGGGCATTGGTGACGATAGGCACCCGGCTTGCCCAGGCGGAGACGGTCAAACGAATCGCGTCGGCATATCCGGAGGTTTGGTGCACGGTCGGCATCCACCCGCACAATGCTGTCGAAGCCCCTGTGCCCACGGTGGAGGAGCTTCTTCGTCTTGCCGACCACCCTCGCGTGGTGGGCATCGGCGAAACCGGCCTCGACTACCATTATGATCGCGCCCCCCGGGCCGTCGCCGCCGACGTGTTCCGGGTGCATATTCGTGCTGCCCAGCGCAGCGGTCTTGCTCTGGTCATCCATGCCCGAGACGCTGATGACGACATCGCTGCCATTCTTGAGGACGAGTACGCGCGCGGCGGGCCCTTCCGCTTTGTCCTGCACTGCTTTTCCTCAGGCCGCCGGCTGGCCGAGGTCGGCATCGCTCTCGGCGGTATGGTGAGTTTCTCGGGCATACTCACCTTCAAGCGTTCGGACGCTCTGCGCGCCATCGCAGGCGAGGTCCCGGCCGACCGGCTTTTGGTCGAAACCGACTCGCCCTACCTCGCGCCGGAACCATACCGCGGCAAGCGCTGCGAACCGGCGATGGTCAAACATACGGCCGCCACGCTTGCCAAATTGCGCGGGATGACGCTGAACGCCCTAGCCGAGCTGACCACGGCGAATGCAGAGCGTCTGTTCCGCGGGCTGCGGGTGCCGGCCATTCCAGCCTGACCGGTTTCTCCCTTTCCATAATCATGCTTATCGGACTCTTTCATGTCCTCGATCGAAACCCTCTCTGACCCGCCACCCCCCGACGCGAAAGATCGCAGCGCGGCCGAGGCGTTCGCCCGCCTTCTTGCCATTATGAGGCGGCTGCGTGACCCGAAGACTGGCTGTCCATGGGACCAGGTCCAGACCTTCGACACGATCGCCCCGTACACCATCGAGGAGGCCTACGAGGTCACTGACGCAATCGCCCGGCAGGACTGGGATGCCCTGCGAGACGAGCTCGGCGACCTTCTGTTGCAGGTCGTCTATCACGCGCGCATCGCTGAAGAGCGCGGGTTGTTCGATGCAACCGCGGTGGTCAATGCCGTTGCGGACAAGATGGTTCGCCGCCACCCCCACGTGTTCGGCGATCCCGCAGCACTATCCCAAGGAACGCACACCGAGGCTTGGGAACGCCTCAAGGCAGAAGAGCGCGCCGCCCGTGCCCTGACAGGAGTACTCGCCGGGGTACCGAACGCCCTGCCCGCCCTCACCCGCGCTCTCCAATTGTCTAAACGCGCGGCACAGGCCGGCTTTGATTGGCCAGACGCAACCGCGGTGCTGAAGAAGCTTGGCGAAGAAACCAAAGAGTTAGAAGCAGAGATGGCTGCCGGCTTTTCTTCAGATCGGCTGGCGGAAGAGATCGGCGACATGCTGTTTGTGCAAGTGAATTTGGCCCGCAAGCTCGGCCTTGATCCCGAGGCTTGCCTGCGCGCGGCTAACGCAAAGTTCGAGCGTCGATTTCAAGCCGTCGAGCAAGCCCTTGCACATGTGGGAAAAATACCGAGTGAGGCAAGCCTCGAGGAAATGGAAAGGCTGTGGGCTGAGGTAAAACGCGCTGAAACCTCCTCTGCTCGCGCGTAACCAGCCCGCGCATTCAGCCCTGAAACAGAGCCGCGCGCACCGCCTCCCAGCTGTCCTGGTCCGGCGCCGCCAGCAGGCCACCCGCATGGATGCTCGCATGGTAGGGCTCCCCATCAAGGCGGCGCACGAAGCCACCCGCTTCGGCAAACAACAGTGACCCAGGAGCATGGTCCCACGGGAGAAGCCGCCAATAGAACAACGCGTGCACCTGGCCGGAGGCACCGAGGCGCCACTCCTGGGCAGCGCAACGCAGTTCCCAGCCTGCACCGAACAGACCAAGGCGAGGACGCACAAGCGCTGCATGCTCCGCTGGCAGCATGCGGTGCGCGATGACCGCCGCCATGCGGTCGAGTGGAACCGCCGAGGCAACCTTGAGGTCGCGTCGCCGCCCCTCTCCGTCCTCCACCCAAGCGCCCTCGCCACGCAACGCTATCGCTGTGTCCTGGCGGATCGGGTCGTGGATCCAGGCGGCCATCGGTTCGCCGTGGCGGATCATGGCAAGCATGGTGCCGAAGAGGGGCAGCCCAGCGGCGAAGTTCGCCGTTCCGTCCAGAGGATCGCAAACGAAGACCGCGTCCGCAGAGCTTAGTCCCTCCAGCAGGCCCGGGTCGGCAAAAGCGGCCTCTTCACCCACCACCGGCACGCCGGGAAAGAGCAGCCTCAAGCTAGCCCCAATCACCCGTTCCACCGTCTCGTCCACCACAGAGACTAGGTCGTGCGGCCCCGTCTTCGACCTCACCTCCCCGGCCTCAAGCCGCGTGAACCGGGGCAGGATTTCGGCGCGAGCGATAGCGGCGAGGGTTCTCGCCACCTCGCTCGCACGGTACGCGTCAAGCTTCGGGGTCAGGCCTCGACCCCGAAAATGTCTGTTTCTTTGAGGATCACGTACTCCTTGCCGGAAATCTTCACCTCAGTGCCTGACCACTTGCCGTAGAGCACGATGTCGCCGGCCGCCACGTCCATCGGCAGCAAGCGTCCCTCCTCATTGCGCCGGCCGGGTCCCACCGCGACCACGGTGCCGCGCGTCGGCTTCTCGCTCGCCGTATCCGGAATGATGATCCCGGCCTTGGTTTTCGTCTCAGCGGGTAGCGGTTCGACCAGAACGCGATCACCAAGGGGGCGAAAGGACATCAGGCTTTTCCTTCTGTCTCGGGGTGGGACAGCAGAGCCGCACAGGGCTGGCCTATATCGGGCACGGCTGCAGCGCGGCGCCGTTCAAAACGGGCAAGATCTTCCGGGCTGAGACGGACGGCAAGTTCAATTGACGCTATCCCGTCGTGCCGCTCAACCACCTCGCCGTGCTCGTATAGCCAAGCGAGCGCTCGTCCATCCGAAGGCGCGACAGAGAGACGGTGCACGGCAAGGCCCGCGGACAAACGCTGATCAATCGCGCTCCGCAGCCGATCAAGCCCGACCCCGGTCAGGGCGGAGACCAGCACAGCCCCCCTCGCCCGGTCGGCGAGTTCGATCCGCTGCTCCTCGGCCAGCAGATCGGACTTGTTCAGCACCTCGATCACGCGCGACGGCCATGCTGGGTCGAGCGTACCGGCACGGACCATGTCATCGAGCACCCTGCGCACGTCCGAGGCCTGAGCCGCGGTATCTGGATGCGCAATGTCGTGCACGTGCAAGATGATGTCTGCTTCCGCAACTTCCTCTAGGGTGGCACGAAAGGCCGCGACCAACTGATGCGGCAGGTCTGAGATAAAGCCCACCGTGTCGGATAGGATGACTCGCCGTCCGGAGGGCAGCTCGAGCCCGCGCATCGTCGGGTCGAGGGTGGCGAAGAGCTGGTCCTTGGCCAGCACATTCGCTCCTGTCAACGCATTGAACAGGGTCGACTTGCCAGCATTGGTGTAACCAACCAGGGCAACGATCGGGTATGGCACCTTCCTACGCGCAGCACGATGCAAACCACGCGTGCGCCGCACCTGCTCCAGTTCCCGCCGAATCTTGGCCATCCGCTCAGCGATCAGCCGGCGGTCGATCTCGAGCTGGCTCTCGCCCGGGCCGCCGAGGAAGCCAAAACCGCCGCGCTGGCGTTCGAGGTGGGTCCATGAGCGGACGAGGCGTGTGCGCTGGTAGTCGAGATGGGCGAGTTCCACCTGAAGCGCCCCTTCGCGGGTGCGGGCGCGCGCGCCAAAAATCTCCAGGATCAACCCGGTGCGGTCGATCACCTTGCAGCCCCAGGCCTTCTCCAGCGTGCGCTGCTGCACGGGGCTCAACCCGGCATCCACCACGGCAAGAGCAATGCCGCGGAGCGCGAGTTCCTGCTTCACTTGCTCGACTTGGCCCTCGCCCAGAAGGGTGGACGGGCGGCAGGTTCGCACGGGGAAGATGGCCCGCCACGCAACGGAGAGGCCAATCGACTGCGCCAGCGCCGTTGCCTCCTCAAGGCGCGCCTCAGCGGACCGCAGGGTGGCCCCTTCGGCCCCCTTTTCGGGCTGCTGCCCCTGGCGCACGAGGGGCAGGATGACGGCGGCGAGGTCAGCCGCCCGCTCGGGAACGCCCACGGCCTCGCGCCGGGGCCTCCGGGCCGCCTCCTCCGCGGCGGTGGGCTTAGTTGCCCGAGGCAGCTTGCGCAGAGACAGGCTCCTTTCCGGCACCCTCAGCCGCCTTGCTGGCATCGAACAAAACCACCGGCGCGCCGGGCATCACTGTAGAAATAGCGTGCTTATAGACAAGCTGCGTGTGGCCATCACGGCGCAGAAGCATTGAGAAATTGTCGAACCAGGTGATAACACCCTGGAGTTTCACACCGTTGACGAGGAAGATCGTAACCGGGGTCTTGTTTTTCCGCAAATGGTTCAGGAAGACGTCCTGAACGTTTTGAGCTTTCTCTGCCATACTCGCCTTCGCTGTCTTTTCGTTCGCGCTATCCATCAGATGGGGAGAATTCGAAGGTTGGCACCCCTCGTCCAACATCGCCCCGGTCGATGCGTATACCACGGGCTTAGGTGCGAACAAGCCTTGCGAGCCCCTCGGCGAGATCACGATGATCAGTGAAGCGTACAGCGCAACCGGTCGCTTCGACGCCGCCGTCGTGCTTGGCATCGCCGAGCAACACAGGCAGCAAACCGGCGTTGCGCGCAGCGAGCATATCAAGCGCTGTATCGCCTACATACCAGATCTGTTCCGATGCCTCTGCCCCAATGGCAGCAAGCGCCAAGCGGAATGGTGCGGGGTCGGGCTTGTCTGCCTCGGCATCGCCTGCACCGATCAGGGCCGCGAAATGTTTGGCCCAGCCGAGCGCCTCAGCTTCGCGCCGCAGATAGCGCCCGGTCTTGTTCGAAACGACCGCCAGTGCAACCCCGGACGCGACCGCCCGCGCGAGCGTCTCGGCCGCGCCGGGCAGCGGCACAACGTGCTGGAGATGGCTGCGCTCCAGCGCGTCGTAGAACACATCGCGCGCCCTCTCCCACGCCTCCCCGAAAAGAGCGGGAAACGTGTCGCGCAGCGACCGCCGCACGCGGCCGCGCACTTCCGCGATCGACCACGGGCGCAGGCCAAAGGCGGTGAAGGTCTCGTTCAGGGCCTGCGTCACGCCGGGCCACGCATCGACCAGCGTACTATCCCAATCGAACAGGATCGCGCGCGGGGCTTGCATTAGGCCGCAGCTCGCTCATTCCGTCCGCCCTCCACGTGCCAGGAGAACATGGCGAACAGGTGTCGTGTTACCGGCCCGGGCTTACCGTCACCCACCGGTGTGCCATCGATCGCCACCACGGGTTTGACGAAGGAGGAGGCCGAGGTGATGAAGACCTCGCGTGCCTTACGCAGATCCTCAAGGGTGAAGGGCCCCTCTTCTGCCCTCACCCCCGTCTCTGCCAGCAGAGCCAGCAGCACTTGGCGGGTGCAGCCTGGGAGGATGTTTGCGGAGAGCTCACGCGTGCGCAGCTTTCCCTCCGCATCGACGATCCACACTGAGGTTGCCGCTCCTTCCGTAACCGTGCCGTCTGCGGCAACAAGGATGGCTTCCGTTGCCCCCTTCTCTACTGCGGCTTGACGGGCGAGCACGTTAGGCAGCAGGCCGACGGTCTTGATGTCGCATCGCGCCCAACGCTGGTCAGGGTAGGTGATGGCGGTGGCCGTCCAGCCATCGAGCGAACGCGGAAAAGGTCGCACTCGTTTTGCAGTAATGACAAGAGTCGGCATCACGGGAGTTTTCGGGAAGGCGTGATCGCGCCGTGCCACACCGCGGCTGACCTGCACATAGATGATGCCTTCGTTGAGGCGATTGCGTCGGACCATCTCGCGCAGTGTCCGGCCCAAGACATGGCGCGGCTGCGGCATCGAGATGCGAACCTCGCGCAGCGAGCGTTCGAGGCGATCGAGATGCGGCGTCTCGTCGACCAACCGGCCGTTGTGCACGTGCACGACCTCGTACACCGCGTCGGCGAACTGGTAGCCGCGATCTTCGATGTGTACGGCCGCCTCGCGGTGCGGCACGTAGCGTCCGTTGACATAAGCGATGCGCGACATACCCAGCCTCCTCTCTCACCCAAAATAGGCTTTGCCGCGTCCGCCGAAAAGCGGCGACACGACGTGGTGTGAGACGTGTGGCTCCAGCGATCCCTTGGCAGGCGGGCGGGATTGCAGACGGTCAGCCGCGATCTTCCGCGTGAACGCCCAGGCTCTTCAGCTTGCGGTGCAAAGCGCTGCGTTCCATGCCGACAAAATTGGCCGTGCGACTGATATTGCCGCCAAATCGTGTCAGTTGCGCGAGCAAGTACTGCTTCTCGAACAGCTCACGTGCCTCGCGTAACGGCAGCGCCATGATCTCGCCCGCCTTGTCGGCGCGCAATGCGGGCGGCGCGGCAAGCCCGATATCAGCGGGCAAGTGTTCAGCGCGAATCGGCTCTTTCGCTTCTCCCGGCGCCATGATGAGAAGCCAGTCCACGATATTGCGCAATTGTCGCACATTGCCGGGCCAGTCATAGGCCTGCAGCACGGCGAGCGCATCGTCGGCGAGCTCTCGCGCCGGCAGTCCGGATTGTTCGGCGGAACGAGCGAGAAAATACTGTGCCAGAAGGGGAATGTCCTCGCGGCGCTCCTTCAACGGCGGCACGCGGAGCGGCACAACGTTCAGGCGATAGAACAAGTCCTCTCGGAACCGCCCGGCGGCGATTTCGGCTGAGAGGTCGCGGTTGGTCGTGGCGATCACCCGCACATCCACCTTCACCCGTGTCACCCCGCCAATGCGTTCAAACGACTGATCTTGCAAGACGCGCACGATCTTGCCTTGCGTTTCGAGCGGCATGTCCGCCACCTCGTCGAGGAGAAGCGTGCCACCGTGCGCGTGCTCGAGTGTGCCGGCGCGGCGTGGCTGCAGCCGAGGATCGGGCCCCGCTTCGATCCCAAATAGCTCGTCTTCCAGTCGGGCCGGGTTCAATGTGGCGCAGTTCAAAACCATGAACGGCTGGCCAGCGCGACGCGACTTTGCGTGCAGCATGCGCGCGGCAACCTCTTTGCCTGCTCCGGCCGGTCCTGTGATCAACACGCGCGACCCGGTCGGAGCCACTTTCTCGATGGCCGCCCGAAGTTCGCGGATGGCTGCCGAGGTGCCGAGGAGTTCACTTTCGGAACCTGCGCGCAGGCGGAGTTCGCTATTCTCGCGCTTGAGCTGCGCCGCCTCGATGGCGCGTCGGACAACGAGCAGAAGGCGATCCGACTTGAACGGCTTCTCGATGAAGTCGTAGGCGCCCTGCTGGATCGCCTGCACCGCAGTTTCGATTGTTCCGTGACCGGAAATCATGACCACCGGCACCACCGGTTCCTCGCCGTGCATGATCTCCAGGATGCCGAGCCCATCGAGCGCCGAGTTCTGCAACCAGACATCCAAGATGACGAGGCTGGGGCGACGTTCGCGGAACAAGGCCAAGGCCTGATCCGAGTTTGTCGCCTCGCGCGTCTCATAGCCCTCGTCGCGCAGAATCCCCGCCACCAGCATGCGGATATCGGGTTCATCGTCGACGATCAGGATGTCATGCGCCATAGACGGGCTGGGAAAGCTCGTTCGTTGACTGCGTCGCCTGCTCGCCCTGCGGCATCGGCAGCACCAGGGTCACGCGCGCACCAAGGCTGCCGTCGGCGCGATCGGCCAGCAGCAGACGACCTCCATGGTCTTCCATGATCTTCTTCACGATGGCAAGGCCGAGCCCGGTTCCCTTGGATTTGCGGGTCACGTACGGTTCGGTAAGCAACTCCCGCCCTTCTTGCGGCAGGCCCTCGCCGTCATCCTCAACGGCGATCTGCAGGGTGTTGCCCGTCACGCTGACCTCGATAGCGATTCGACCCGCCCCCGGCCGCGCAGCAATCGCATCCGCTGCATTAGCGAGAAGGTTGGTGAGCGCCTGGCCAATGAGGCGCCGATCCATGGGGATTAGAGGCAGATCGGCCGGGATGGAGAGCGTATAGGCGATCTCAGGATGCGACTGGCGCTGCAGGAAAACCGCCTGGCGCACCACCTCCTGAACGGATTCTGGCCGCAGCACGGGCTGCGGCATGCGGGCGAAAGCTGAAAACTCGTCGACCATGCGCCTGATGTCGCCAACTTGGCGGATGATGGTCTCGGTGCACGTCTCAAACGTTTCTGGATCGGACACGATTTGTCCACGATATTTGCGTCGCAAACGCTCAGCCGAAAGCTGGATCGGCGTCAGCGGATTCTTGATCTCATGCGCGATCCGGCGTGCGACATCGGCCCAGGCAGCCTGGCGTTGCGCAGCGACCAGCGCGGTGACGTCATCGAAGGTGACGACGAAGCCGCGCAGCTCGCCTGCGGCCGACTCGGGCGCGATACGAACGAGCAGGTGCCGACGCCCCGAAGGTGTTGCAATCCGAACCTCGCCCTGCACGGGCTTGCTCAAATCCGCCGCAGCCGCCTCGAGCAGAGGAGAGAACTCTGGCACAACCTCAACCAGCGGCACGCCCTGCCGCAGCAGAAGGTCGAGGCCGAGAAGTTCGCTCGCCGACCGGTTCGGAAGATCGATGCGACCTACAGCGTCGAGCCCGATCACACCGGCGGAAACACCCTCGAGCACGCCTTCAGTAAAGCGACGGCGCTCGTCGATCTGGCGATAAGCGTCCATCAGTTCGGCTCGGTTCGCCTCGAGCTGGCTCAGCATGCGATTGAAAGCGCGTGATAAGACGCCAATTTCATCATCGGCAGACCTTTCCGTCACGCGCACGCTCAGGTCGCCCGAGCGCACACGCTCGGCAGCGGAGACAAGACCTGCGAGCGGCCGAGCGATCCTGCCTGCGATCAACAGACCAATCAGGACAGCCCCAAACAGGATAACGAGCGCAACCACGGCATAGACAAGGGCAAAAGTGATCTGCAGCCGCGACCGACTCGCCTCAGCCTCACGGTATTGCGCAACCGCCTGCTCCGTCCGCGCCACATGGGAGAGGACACCGGCATCCACGGGGCGCCCGATGAGCAGGAACGGGTCGCCGGGTAGGTCAAGATCGACGAGGGCGCGCACCCGTCCCCATTCCTCTGTGGGCAAGAGCGCCACCTCTCCCGTACGCGCAAACGCAATTGCCCAAGAGGGCAGGATCTCACCAGGCTGCGGGGAAAGAAGCCCGCCGGACGCGAACACCTGACCCGTTGTCCCGTCGAAAACGACGGCCTCGGTCAAGCCACGCAAGGCGGCCTGTCGTTCAAGCAGCGCCTGCAGGAGCCGCGGGCCTTGCGCGAGCAGGAGCGGACCTGCCCGCGCCAGTTCAGTTGCCATGGCCAGAGCCTCTGCCCGCAAGGCCTGTTCATGCTCCCGGACATAGACGCGGCTTGCGGCCAAGCTCTCCTCAAGCGCGGTGCGCACCCGCTCGCTGAACCACGACTCGAGCCCGCGGTTGAAGAATACGGCGGAGAAGGCGGTGATGATGATGGTTGGCAACACAGCGACCAGGCCAAACAGCAACACCAGCCGCACGTGCAGCCGCGACCCCGCGATGCCGCGTCGCCGTTCGAGCCACACGCGCACGACGCGCGCGGCGAGCACCGCACCGAGAACCAACAACAGGGCGAGATTGACATTGACCAAAACCAGGATGGAGCCAGGCGGAAGACCGAAGGTGCCAGCACCGGTGATGGCGGCGAAGGTGACGAGGCCGGAACCGATGGCAGCGATGGCAAGAGCGATGGTCAGCCAACGGCCAACCCGGCCCGACACCAGCGAGGACACGGCCCGTCGCCAGGGGCCCGGGCGCCTTTCGCCCAGCTCTGGCGCGGCTGCGGCGCTGGGGGATGTTTTGCTCATCGGTTGTCAAAGGTCAGGAAAAGCCGCGCACGAGCGGTATCTCAAGTTCGCGGATTTTCTTGCGCAGCGTGTTCCGATTGAGGCCGAGGATAGCGGCGGCCTTGATCTGATTGCCGCGCGTTGCGGCCAAGGTGAGGCGAATGAGCGGCCGTTCCACCTCAGCAAGCACACGGTGATAGACGCCGGCGGGCGGCAAACCATCTTTGTGCGAAGCAAAATAGGCACGCAGGTGCCGTTCGATCGCCTGCGCCATGCTTTCGGCCTCGATCACCGCACCGGCGATCGCCGTCGGAACGTTCTCGGGCTGGACGGGGGCGGCCAATTCGGCCGCGATCACTTCCTCGCCGATCGTCTCCTGCGGATAAAGGGCAGCGAGGCGGCGCATCAGGTTCTCAAGTTCGCGCACATTGCCCGGCCAGGAGTAAGCTTTCAGGCGTTCTATGGCCTCCGGAGTCAAGGTCTTTGCGGGCAAGCCCTTGGCGCGCGCCTGGGCGAGAAAGTGCCGAGCCAGCAAAGGCACATCTTCCACCCGCTCGCGCAAAGGCGGAAGACGGATTGGCACCACGTTTAGCCGGTAAAACAAATCTTCGCGGAACAGGCCCTGGCGGATCAACGCGCGCAGATTGCGGTGCGTGGCGGCAACGATGCGCACGTTGACCCTGATCGGCGTGCGCCCACCGACGGAAGTGAATTCCCCCTCCTGCAGCACGCGCAACAGCCGGGTCTGGGCCTCTAGCGGCATGTCGCCAATCTCGTCCAAAAAGAGTGTGCCGCCATTCGCTTGCTCGAAGCGGCCCTGATTGCGCGCGAGCGCGCCGGTGAAGGCACCACGCTCATGCCCGAACAGTTCGCTCTCGATCAGCTCGCGCGGGATTGCCGCCATATTGACCGCCACAAACGGAGCGCCCCGGCGAGGCCCGTAGTCGTGCAAGGCACGCGCGATCAGTTCCTTGCCTGTCCCACTTTCGCCCGTGATCATCACGGTAAGATCGGTCGTGGTCACGCGTGCCACGGTGCGGAAGATCTCCTGCATCGCCGGGCTGCGGCCGACGAGGGGAAGTGTTTCCTCCTCCTCCTCCCCCTCCTCCTCCCCCTCCTCCGCTGGGGGCGAGGCGGCGAGAGCGCGCCCGACCACGGCAAGGAGCTCGTTCAAGTCAAAGGGCTTCGGCAAGTACTCGAAAGCGCCACGCTGCGCCGCCTTCAATGCGGTGGCGAAGGTCGATTGCGCGCTGATTACCACAATGCGCAAATCGGGCCGAAGCTTGCGGATGCGTGGGATGAGATCGAGCCCGTTCTCGTCCGGCATCACCACATCGGTAATCACCAGATCACCCTCGCCGTCCTCGACCCAACGCCAGAGCATGGAGGCACTGCTCGTGCTGCGGACCTGGTAGCCAGAGCGTGTCAGCGCCTGCGACAGCACCGTGCGGATGGAACGATCGTCATCAGCAACGAGAATGGTCCTGCTCATGCGTCTTCGATCTTCGACTTTGGGGGCTGGATGGGGAGGTGAACGCGAAACACGGTGCGGCCGGGACGGCTGTCGCACTCGACGAGACCGCCATGGTCGCCGACCAGCTTGGCGACAAGAGCAAGCCCGAGCCCCGTGCCGCTGCGTTTACTGGTAACGAAGGGATCGAACAGCGAAGATCGGATCGTGTCGGGAATGCCTGAACCATTGTCACGGACTGAGACGACCAACGGCAAATGCACGCGCCTCGCTCCACCGGGCAGCGCGAGCCGCACGCCGTGCTGGTAAGCGGTGATAAGCTCGATTACCCCTCCCCGCTCCGGTATCGCCTCGGCTGAATTCTTCACGAGGTTTAGAAACACTTGCACCAGCTGGTCGCGATTGCCCCACACCGGCGGCAGAGACGGGTCGTAGGTCTCGATGAAACGCGCATGGCGGGCGAACCCTGTCTCGGCGAGGCGCCGAACGTGACTGAGAACCTGATGAATGTTGACCGGGCCGTGCTCGATGGGGCGGTCAGAGAACATCTCCATGCGATCGACCAGAGCGCGAATCCGGTCAACCTCATCCTGGATCAGCTGGGTGAGTTCACGGTCCCGCTCCGGAACGACCGTCTCCAGCAGCTGGGCGGCGCCGCGAATACCCGAAAGCGGATTTTTTACTTCATGGGCAAGAATGGCGGCCATGCCGCTGACCGAGCGCGCGGCCTTGCGAAACACCATCTGGCGATCGAGCTTCTGCACTGTCGAGCCATCCGCGAGCGTGACCACCACGCAGTCAGGATGATCCACGATCGGCGCCACCGTGACCGAGATGTTGCGCCGCGCGAGGCGGGGGCTCTCAAAGCTCATGTCGTGGTCAGCGATGATCGTGGTCTGGGTGCGGGCGAGACAAACCATCGAGAACAGCGGATGGTCCGTCGGAAGCAGCTCTTCGAGCCGCATGCCGGCAAGGCTGGCGGCGGAGAGGGCGAAGAAGGCCTCGGCTGCCTGATTGGCGAAGCGGAAGCGGTGCGCTGCATCGAGCACGATCACCGCGGGGGCCATGGCGGCGAGGATGGCGGCGGCGGATGGCGCCTCAGGCGCAACCTCGGCCGAAAGCGGATGGTCGATCTCGGCGAGGGTCTCTCCCACCCTTTCCCGCGCGACCGTCACGCCGCCTCCCGCGCGGAAATAAGGTCAGCGTGATACCGTTCATCGCTCCATCCGGCTTCGATTAGTGGATCGTAGAAGCGGTGGATCAGCGCGATCGTTTCAGCTGCTGTTTCAGCGCGATTCACCGCAGCGCGGAAGTCCGCTGACCCGGGCAGTCCCTTGGAATACCAGGAGACGTGCTTGCGGGCGAGGCGCACCGCATAGGCCTCCCCATGATGTTCGAGCATCGCGCGGTAGTGTGTGAGCAGGATTGCCTTCTGGTCGGCAAGCGGAGGATCCGGCAAGCGTTCGCCGTTGGCGAGGAAGTGCGAGACCTGGCGCAGGATCCAAGGTCTGCCGTAGGCTCCCCGCCCAATCATGACCCCATCGGCGCCAGACCGCGCCAAGGCCTCCGCCGCATCCTCCTCTGTCACGATGTCGCCATTGACGATGACCGGAATGCGCACCGCCTCTTTCACCTGCGCGACGAACTCCCAGTCTGCTGTGCCAGTGTAGAACTGCTGGCGCGTGCGCCCGTGCACCGTGACCATGCGCACGCCGCACGCTTCCGCGATGCGCGCCAGTCGCGGCGCGTTCAGTGACGTGTGGTCCCAGCCCATGCGCATCTTTACGGTCACGGGAAGGCGAACCGCGCGCACCGTCGCCTCCATCAACCGTGCGGCAAGCAGCTCGTCGCGCATGAGCGCCGACCCTGCATTCTGCCCGTTCGTCACCTTCTTCACGGGGCAGCCGAAGTTGATGTCGATGAGTGCCGCGCCGCGATCCTCATTCATCCGCGCCGCCTCTGCCATAGCGTCAGGGTCGCAGCCCGCCAGCTGTACCGCCATTGGCCCTGCCTCGGCATCCGTCTCTGCCATTTTCGCGGTTTGGCGGTTCTGCCGGATCATCGCCCAAGAGGCGATCATTTCAGAAACGACGAGCCCAGCGCCATGCGCGCGTGCCATCCGGCGGAACGGCAGATCGGTGACCCCGGCCATAGGGGCGAGGATAACGGGAGGGTCGATCACCACCCCCGGCCCCAGCACAATCGGCTTCGGCAATCGCCCTCGCCCCGGCGGCAGAGCTGCACATGCGATGGGCGCGGTTGTTTCAGCAAGCGGCGCTGCTACCGCCATATAGCTGACCTTGCTCATGATTTAGGCAAATTAAACCGGCGCCTCCTCCCTGGCAACGCAGGTTGCAGAGAAACTTGCCGTTCTGCACGCCTGACGGAGAGCGAGACGACGGGTACCCCCTCCCAGCGCGGCATCTCACAGGCTATCCGCCGCGACCGAGGGGCGTCCTTCCTTGCGCACCATCCTGGCCCAGCGACGTCCCGAGCCTGTGCCCTCCCGAGGGGTTTGATCTAGATCAAATCCGGCGCGCTCGTTCCAATTTAGTATCATCGCAAGTTACGGCCTGGCGAAGGTACAGAAAAGGGGAGGAGTTGCGGAGTGTCGGCAGACTGGGGGTCGGGCCGTATCTGTGTTGGATTGGAAGGCCGCTCGGCAGGCCAGGAGCACGGCGCGCAGTTTGATCGCGTGAAAAAGCCGGAGAGTGACGGGCACGGGCAGCGCGACGCCGTGCTGGCCGTTCGGCCCAGCGCGGAGGCCAGAAAGGAAGGGTGCGGGACCAACCCGACAACCGGACCAGAGCCGGCCCGAGCCAAGGGGCGGCCAAAGGGCGTGCCTCTTCGCCCAGACCGCGCTCTGGCACACGCTGAAGGAGCGTGCCTGCCCCTGCGCAGCACCCTTGGGCAATGTCGCCGCTGCGCTGAAGTCTGTCCTGTTGACGCCCTCAGCGTTTCCCCGGAACGTGTTGCGCTCTCGGAAAGATGCATCGGGTGTGGTCGCTGCGTGGCTGCCTGCCCCACCGAAGCCCTAAGCCTGCCGGAGATCGAG